>CAZMCV010000011.1:5903-44974 GCA_964564645.1 uncultured Acetobacteraceae bacterium | reverse complement strand
GCGGCGGCCAGGGCGTGCGGGCCGGCCATCAGCGCCGCCTCGAGGCGGTCGAGCCAGCCCTCGCGCCCATCGGGGCGCTCCGGATAGGGATCCGGCAGCGGGGGCGCCCAGGCGAGCGCGTTGCCGCCGCCGGCCGCCGCCGCCGTCATCCTCCGACCTCGTGCCGCACCGCGCCGTCGCGCACCCGCGTCAGTGCACGGCGCCGCCGGAGGCGTCGGCGAGCGCTGGGGCGGCCGGCGCCTCGGCCGTCGCCGCCGGGCGCGCCCGGTCCAGCATGTCCTGGAAGTGCCGCAGCGAGGCGAGGTGGAGGAAGGTGCACTCCAGCTCGTCCCTGGCCATCATGTCGGCCAGAACCGGCTGCGGCAGCGCCTTCAGCCGCGCGCGGTCCACCACCATGAAGCCGGAGAGCGAGCGCTGCTCGCCGCCCGGCAGGGTGAATTGCGCCTGCATGGGCTCCAGCAGCTTCAGCTCCAGCAGGCGCGCGCAATAGGCCTGGGTGCGGCGGAAGCGCGCCTGGTAGTCCTGCAGGAAGCCCAGCACGGTGCGCAGGTACTGGGTCTGCGCGCCATCCGCGTCGAACAGCCGCTCGCCGCGGTTCGCCTGGTTGCAGCCGCTGAAGGTCTCGTCGATGTGCAGGGTGAAGGTCTGCCCCGCCTCGTCCTGCGAGAAGACGAAGGGGTAGCGCCGGACGAAGGCGGGGACGTACCTGCCGAGCCACCGCCCGTCCGGGCCGACGAACAGGTTCTCGTTCTCGCGCGCGCCGAGGATCGCGGCGGGGAAGACCGTCGTGCCGTCGCCGGCGAACACCACCGGATACTCGGCGGCGGCCTGGGCGAACTCCACGGCCGTGACCGGCACCGAGTTCACCTCGGCCGCGAAGGCGTAGGTGTCGCCGGTCTTCACCGACCAGTCGCGATGCCGCGCGACGGTCACCGGCACCGCCGTGCGATAGAAGAGCTGCTGCGTGGCCACGGTCATCCCATCCCCTGGTTCGTGATGCGCGGGCCCCGGCGGCGGTGCTCCGCCGCGCTCCCCGCTTCCCTCGAAGGAAGCGCATCCTCGCGAAGCGCGCGGCGGCGTCAATCATGTGCCGAAGTGCCGCAGGAAGACCTGCCGGACCGCCGTGTAGAGGCGGCTGGCCAGCGGCTCCGCGTCATGCGCGAAGCGGACATGCACGCGTTCCCCGATGCGCGGCAGGGCCGCGCCGTCCGGCGCGAGGTCGAGCTGCAGGTACTTCCCGATCGTCCGGCCGCGCCCGCCCTCCGTCGGATCGAGCCAGACCGCGCCGCCGCCTTGGGTGGTGAGCGCGAGGCTCGGCACGCTCTCCTCCAGCCGCGGCGCGATCCGCTCGATGCGGGCCGGGAGCAGGCGGGCCGGGTCGCTCGCCGGGCGCAGGGCGACGTCCCGGGTGCGCTGCAGCACCAGGTCGGCCTCGCTCTCCGGGACCACGACCCGGATCACGGCGTCCTCCGGGCGGACCACATAGCCCAGCAGCTCGCCCTTGCGGACGAAGCGGCCCTGCAGCGCGTCCGGCCGGGCCAGGCTGAGCTGCCCCTCGGCGCGGCTGCGCACGGTCAGCGCCTCCAGCCGCTCCCGCGCCAGCGCGAGGTCGGCCCGGGCATGGGTCAGCTCCTCGAGCGTGATGCGGGCAAGCACCGGGTTGGACAGGTCGCGCATGGCGTGATGCGCCTCGAGCTCCGCCACCCGCGCCCCCAGCGTGCGGGCGCGGGCGGCGAGCACCGGATCCTCCAGCGCCAGCAGCGGCGCGCCCGGCGTCACCGCCGCGTTGGGCGGGGCGTGCAGGGCAATGACGATGCCGTCCGCCCCGGCATGCACGGGCGCCTCCCCGCGCACCCAGACCACGCCTTCCGCCATGGTGGCGTGCGGCAGCGGCACGGCGAGGAGGAGGCCGGCCGCGAGCGCCAGCGTGGCCCCGGTGACCGCCAGCGCCCGGCCGCGCCGCCGGCGCAGCGCCTGTCCCGTCAGCAGGAAGCGCAGTGCCCGCGCCACCGGCACGCCGAGCATGAGCACCAGCGACCAGATGGCGATCAGGATGCCCACGATGAAGAACTGCGTGCCGACCAGCAGCGCGATCGCCAGGGCGATGAACAGGCGATAGAGGAAGGAGGCGACGGCGTAGCCGAACAGCCAGGGCGCCTCGCCCGGCGCCGTCACCGGGGATTGCGCCTCGCGCAGCCCGAAGGCGTGGCGCTGCACCAGGTAGCCGATATAGGCGTTGGACCGGCTGGCGAGGTTCGGGATCTCGATCAGGTCCGACAGCAAGTAGTAGCCGTCGAAGCGCAGCAGCGGATTGCCGTTGAACAGCACGGTGGAGACGCCGCCGATCAGCATGACGGCGAAGGCGAAGGCGCGCACCGGACCCGGTTCCGCATTCGCCCAGACGATCATGGCGAGGGCGGCGAGGAAGACCTCCACCAGGATGCCGGCGGCGCCGACCAGCGCGCGCCGCCACTTCTCGGGGAAGGACATGCTGTCGGAGGCGTCCACATAGGGCACCGGCATGAGGACCAGCAGCATCACGCCGATCTCGTGCACCTCCCCGCCCCAGCGCTTCACCGCCCAGGCATGGCCCAGCTCGTGCAGCGCCTTCACGACCGGGTAGGCGACCGCGAGCATCAGCAGCCCCTGGGTGGCGAGGACGCGGTCGGCGACGTTGCCGGTCAGCTCCCCCCAATGCCGCCCGGCCAGCAGCAGCGCATAGCCGAGCACCGCGAGGAAGACCGCGGCGCCGAAGCCCGAGAAGACGAGGCGCGCCACCGGCGCGGTCGCCGCCAGGACCTCCTCCGGGTCGAAGAGCGGGACGCGCAGCGCCAGCGGGTTCAGCAGGCTGCCGGCCAGCTTGCGGTGGCGCTGGCGCCGGCCGCGCTCGGCCAGCTCCCCGATATCGGGCGGCACGTCGCCGAACAGCACGTCCGCCGCGTGCAGCTGGCCGAGCAGGCGCAGCACCTCGTCCTGGGTCGGCGCCGCCGCATCGCCGAGGCGCGTGCAGGCCTCGCCCCACACCTCCTCCATGCTCCTCCGCCCGTCCATGAGGCTGACCACCAGCCAGGCGGCGGGCGAGATGCGGTGGAAGCGCCCCGAGGTGCGGTCCTGCAGCACGTACCAGACCTGGCCGCGGTACATCGAGCGATGGACGCGCGCATGGGCGCGCAGCCGCAGCTTCAGCGCGGCGACCCGGTACCAGGAGGGGCTGAGGAAGGATCGCTCGGTCATGGCCGGGGCGGGTCGGGGAAGGATCGCGCGGCCATCGCCGGGCGCGGCAGGCGGGGGCGTCCGGTCACGGCGTCCAGCGCCAGGCGGCGAGGCGCAGCCAGTCCATCAGCCCGCGGGTCCAGATCGCGATCAGCAGCCGCTCGCCCACCGCCGTGCGGCCGACGCCGACCATGCTCGGCCGCAGGCGCTCATGCGCCCCGTCCTCCAGCGCCGCCTCGACGCGGAAGAAGTTGCGGCCCTCCTTCTGCTCGGCCACGGGCGTGATCCGCTCCACCCGGTAGCGCTGCGTCGCGTCGGGCAGGGAGGCGAGCACCAGCCGGCCCTCCTGGCCGGCGGCGATGTCGCCGATCTCCGTCTCCGCCACCTCGAGGATCACGCGGTAGGCGTCGAGGGGGGCGATCTGGAACAGCTCCTCGCCGCGCTCCACCGCGCCGCCGACCCGCTGGCTGAGGTTGCCGCGCACCACCACTCCGGCGAAGGGGGCGAGGATGCGCGTGCGCGCAAGCTGCTCCTCCACCAGCGCGAGCTGCGCCTCGGCCTGGTCGATCTGGCTGCGTGCGATCGCCGCCTCGGCGCGCTGCCGGGCGGCGAGCGCCCGGTCATACTCCGCCTGCCGCTGGGCACGCTGGGTGACCAGGCGCAGCCGCTCCAGCCGCAGATCCTGGTGGTCCAGCTTCGCCAGCAGCTGGCCCTCCTCCACCACCTCGCCGGCGCGCGCATGCTCGGCCCAGATGTAGCCGGCGAAGGGGGCGACGACGCTGCGCTGGATGCGCCCTTCCAGCACGGCGGGCGAGGTGACGGCGTACTCGCCGCGGAGGGTCGAGAAGGCGGCGACCAGCGCCAGGACGGCAAGCGTCGCCAGCTTGCGCCCGAAATGGCCGGGGCCGAGCAGGCGGCGCAGCTGCCCGACGGCGCTGTCGGCGATCTTGGCGGGCAGCCAGCGATCGTTCGCGCGCTTGTCCGCGAGCACGGGCCCGACCACCGTGGCCACCGCGTCCAGCAGGTCCACCGTGGCGGGGTCGAAGGGCTCCGGCCGCTGGAGGGTGATGGCGCCGACCGCCTCGCCCCCCCCGCGGCGGAGCGGCAGGGTCAGCACGGCCCCGGCGCGGTGGGCGGCCGCCAGCTCCTCATGCGCGCGGGTGACGCGGTACTCCCAGTCCGGGCGTGCCGGCAGCAGGATGACGGCGCGCTGGTCCAGCGCCTCGTCCATCGCATGGCCGATGTCGCGCAGCAGGCCCATGCGCTCGGCGATGCCGGCGGCGTGCGACAGCGCCCGCACCCGGGCGGACCCGCGGCGGCGGAAGCCGATGGCGACCGGGTCGCAGCCGAAGCGGCGGGCGAGCTCGGTGGCCAGCGCGGTGGCGGCGTTTCCGGCCTCCGTATGCTCGAGCACGACGCCGAGCAGGTCGAAGGCGGCCGCGGCGCGGGCGCGATGCTCGGCATCGGCCTCCATCTGGCGGCGGCGCAGCAGCGCCTCCACCCAGCCGGTGCCCCAGTGCAGCTGGCGCATCGCCGCCTGGTCCTGCGCCGGCGGGCTGCGCGGGTCGAGGGCGAGGGCGGCGACGCCGCAGAGCCGCCCCTCCACCAGCACGGGCGCGGCGAGGAAGCGGTCGCCGCCCGGGCCGTGCGGCGCCAGCGCCACTCCCTGTCGCTGCCGCAGCGCCTCCTCGGCCGCCGCGGAGAGGGCCGGGGAGATGGCGGCGGCGTCGGGCCATGCGGCGGCGGGTCGGAAGGGGCCGATGTCGGGCTCGCCCAGCACCAGCACGCCGGCCGAGGCCCCGTCCACGAAGCGGCACTGCAGGGCGAGCCACGCGGCCGCCACCGCCTCCGGCGTCGTGGCGGCGCGGAAGCGCGTCCACAGCGCCTGGTCGAGGAAGGGATGGCTGACCAGGGTCGCGGCGGCGGCGGCGCGGGAGGCCTCCGCCGCGGCCCCGGCCTCGCCGCGGCCGGGGGTCACGCCTGGCTCCGCACGCTAGGCCCCACCGCCGCTCCAGCTTCCGGCCCAGTCGATGCCGCCGTCGCCGCCCGCTCGTGCCTGCCGGGTCGCCGCGGCGGCGGACAGGCCGTGCCGCTGCAGCAGCGCCGCCTCCTCCGCGGTGACGAAGCCGCCGAGGGTCTCGTCGAAGACCATCGCCGCCGCGGAGAAGGGGGATGGCGGCGCCACCGTGGCCACGAGGCCCGGCGTCAGGCGGCGGCCGACATCCAGCGTCTCCGCCATCGGCCCGGCGGGCGCATGGCCGAGGCCCATGGCATGGCCGAGCTCGTGCACCAGCACGCTCAGCAGGTCCATGCGGCCCGCGGCCGCGGTGCCTTCCCGCGCGACCAGCAGGCCGCGGCCGGACGCGACGAACTCCTCGTCCGCGTCCGGCGTGGGATCGGCGAACCAGCCATGCCCCGCTGCGTCGCGGTCGATGACGATGGCGTTCGCGGCCGAGAGGCCGAGCAGCCGTCCGGGCAGGTCCATCACCTCGACCGTCACGGTCTCGGCGAGGGCAAGCTGCGCCGCGCCCACGCGGCCGCTCGCCGCCCAGAGGTCGCGCGCCTCGTCCAGCAGCGCCTCGGCCCCGGCCTGCTCGAGCGCGGGCGCGGCGACCAGGGCGGAGGGGGCCGGCGCCGCGGCCCTGAGGGGCATGGGCACCAGGTTGTCCTTCGTCACCTGGTCGCCGCCCGGGCTGTCGGCGATCTCGTCCTCGCCCGGGCCGCCGACCACGGTGTCCGTCCCGGCGCCGCCGTCGATGACGTCCGAATCGCCATTGTCCAGCCCGCCCGAGACCACCAGCGCGACGAGGCCGGTGGTCTGGATCTTCTGCGGCCGCGCCGAGGGCAGGTTGGGGTCGAGGACGTTCTGCACCACCTGGCCATGGTCGCCGAAGATGATGTCGGCCTGCAGCGCCTCCGGCCAGGCGGCGGCGCCCTCGCCCTCGCCGAGCAGTTCGTCGCGGCCGGCCGTCATCAGGTCCCGCACCGGCGAGGGCTGCGGCGCCAGCGTCGTGCCGTCGGCCAGCGCGCCCGGCGCGATGGTCGGGGCGGGGCTGGCGTTCACCGTGGCGATCGACAGCGCGCGCGTCTGGAACGCGACGTTCGCGCCGCTGTCGCCATAGATGTGGTCCGGCCCGCCCTGGCCCAGGATGCGGTCGTCGCCGGACCCGCCCGCCAGGTGGTCGCCGGCCTGGCTTCCTGTCAGCGTGTCGTCGCCGGCGCCGCCATAGGCGGTGACGCCGACGGTCGGCAGGCTCTCCGGCGTCGCCCCGGCGAAGAGCGCGCTGGCGTCGATCACGTCCTGGCCGGCCCGCTTGTAGGGATTGGCCAGCGGCAGGACCCAGGTCGCGTCCTCGTTCTCGCCGCGCAGCAGCCCCGGGAATGGGTCGTGCGGGCGCAGGCCGAAATCATAGCCCCAGACATCGTACGGCCTGCCGCCGTACCACACGCCGTCCTGCGAGGTGTCGCCGTAGAGCACCAGCGGCGAGTCGGGGCCTCCGCCGCCGGTCACCGTGATGCGGTCGCCGCCCGTGGCCGGGCCGCCGCTCACCTTCTCGAGGATGGTCCAGACGCTGAGCACCTGGTCGAGGCCCGGGCTGAGCAGGGGTCCGCTCACCGTCAGCACCGTGTCGCTGACCGCGGTGACGGTGAAGGGCGACGCGTAGTCGGAGATGAAGACGGACTGGCCCGGCACGAAGCCGTCGACCAGCCAGCTTCCCTGCGGGCGCGCCAGCGAGTTCGGGGTCACGTCGAAGGGCTGGGTGACCTCGATCCGCTTCGGCTGCACGACGTGCAGCGTCGTCTCCTGGCTGGCGTCGGCGCCGAAGACGGGGCCGCTCAGCACCAGGGTGCTGCCCTTGCCCCAGCCCTTGAAGGACTGATTCGGCTTCAGGCCGGGCTTCGCGTTCTCGATGCCGAGGATGATGCGGGTGTCGGGCTCGCCCTCGATCTGGATGCGCTGGCCGACGGTATAGCGCTCATCGGCCCAGGCCAGGCCGTCCAGGCGCGTCAGGCGCGTGGTGCCCTGCTCCGTCGCCATGACGCCGGTCGTCTCGAGCAGCTGGTTGCCGCCGCCATGGACCATGGTCAGGCCGCCATGCGGACCCGGCACCTCGAAGGAGAAGGTGACGCTGGCGAGGGCCGGCAGCACCGCGCCCTCCAGCGACATCAGCGCCCCGTTCGTCGAGACGTCGAGCACGCGGTATTCCAGGCGGCCGATGCTGGTGCCGAGCAGGACGATCTGGCCGGGCAGGAAGCCGTCCTCCCACCACGACCCGGCGTTGCGCGTCAGCAGGATGCCGGTCTGGGACGCGAAGGGGGTGACCGAGACCTGCACCACGGCCTGCACCAGCGGGTCCGTGGCGACGACGCGCTGCACGCCGGGCAGCGGCAGCACCGGCGCGCCCCCGCCGATGACGAGCCGGCTGTTGTCGTTCGGGTTCGGGCCCGCATCCTCGATGGCGAGCACGGTCCAGGTGCCGGGCTGGCCGTCGATGGTGATGGTCTGGCCGACGCGGAAGCCCATGCCGGTCCAGTCCAGCCCGGCGCGTCGGATGATCGCCCCGTCCAAGGTCGTGGTGAAGGAGAAGACGGTCGAGGCGGACACGCCCGGATCGGCCTTGAGCGTGTCCGTCACCCGCAGCACGTCGTCGCCCTCGCCGAGCATCAGGTTCACCACGTCGATGGTCGTCCCGGTGGTGCTGACGCGGTGGAAGGTCGGGCCGAACTGCTGCCGCCCGAAGGTGATGCCCTCGGCGAAGATGCCGTTCTCCCCGTGGACCGGCTTGGACAGGTCGAAGTCGAGCTTGCCCGCCATGCCGAGCCCGCGGATCGCCGTGCCCGTGGCGATGCCCTCGCGATTCTGCTGGCTGCCGTCGTTGTAGACGTTCAGCACGTCCACCTGCTGGGACTCGGGCGGCTGGGGCGCGACGGCGAAGGCGAAGCCGTCGGCCTCCCCCGGCAGCTTCGCCGCCGCGACGAGCGCGCGGTTCGCGCCCGTCGCCGCCCCCTCGACCGCGAGGGGCCCGGCCAGTTCCGAGAGCAGGTGCGGCGTCGCCGGGTAGACCTTCACCCCCTGGCGCACCGGGGGCAGCGAGAAGTGCGGGTCCGCCCGCAGCTCCACCACCTGCGGCGTCGCCCAATTGTCGGGGTTGAAGAAGGCCATGGCGGCGATGCGCGTGACGGTGAGCGTCGTCCCGGACGTCGCCGACCAGATCGGCAGCGTGCCCTCGGAGGTGAAGACGAGGGTGTCGTCCTTGCCCGGGCCGTTGCCGCGGATCAGCGCGATCTTCAGGTCCACGGATTGCTGGCCGTCGGTGACGCGCACGCGCTGCCCCTCGAGGAAGCCATCGGCCAGCCAGCTGCCGCCGTCGAAGCGCCGGATCGAGCGCTCATTGTAGTCGACGCTCATCGGCCCCTGGAACTTGCCGTCGCGCGTCAGCTCGCTCAGCACCGCCATCGGCCGCGATTGCGGGACGATCCAGGGCAGGCCGGTCGTCAACGTGATCACCTGGTCGGTCACCGAAAAGATCACGTAGTCGCCTTCGAAGCTGACCGCGTCCGTGATGCGCAGCATCTCGCCGGGGCGGAAGCCCTCGGCGATGAAGCTGCCCTGCTCCGCGCCCGACCCGCGGGTCAGGGTGCCGAGCCCGTTCACCTCATCGAACAGGATCGGGCCGCGATAGGATTCGGAGGCGCGGTACTCGCCCACCTCCTGGTAGATGGCCGGCTGACCGTTCACCGTGACGACGTCCGCCAGCCCGTCGGTCAGCAGGGCGATCCGCACGCGCTCCGTCGGCTGCTTCGTCAGGCGGATGGTGTACTCGTCCTGCCGGGTCTCGTTGGCCGCCGTGGCGGGGTCGTCACGGATCAGCAGCGTGTCGAGCCGGCTCTCCAGCACGAGCACCCCGCCGGTGTCGTTGTCCAGCACGCGCGCCGTCACCGTCGCCTCCGGCGCACGCAGGTTCGGGAAGACGTAGCCCGGGTCCGTCGTCGCCGAGTTGCGCACGACGCTGAAGGTGGCGCGGAACGGATCCTCCTTCATGGCGTCGTCGCGCGCCTCGATCCCGACGAGCACGGGCTTGTCCCAGTCCGACGCGGTGAAGACGATGCGCCAGGTGCCGTTCGAGAGCGTCATGCGCGGATCGTTCAGCGCGTTGCTCAGCCGCACCTGCTGGTCCGAGTCGGACGGCAGGACGAGGTCCACCACCACCTGGGTCCCGGGCGCCGGTGCCTTGGCGAGCCGGACCAGGACCTGGTCGGTGATGCGGCTCGCCTCCTCGCCCTCGAGCACCAGGGTCTGCCCGTCCTCCACGAAGGCGCCCGACTTCGGCGCGTAGCTGCCTTCCACGATCTGGACCACCGAGACGCCGGGCGTGTCGTTGTCGCGCACCGTCACCGCGACGTCGCGCACCTTCGTGCCGGAAAAGGTCCCCGTGTTCGAGACGACGCTGTGCTGGATGACGGCCACGCGGTCGCCCTCCGACCGTCCGTCATCCGGCGCGTAGACGTAGACCGCCTGCCCCTGCGACCAGTTGGAGGAGTCGAACACGAGAACCACGGCGCGATTCGCCACCTGGGTAGGCGTGCCGTTCACCAGGATGGTCCGCTGGAAGTCGGCATCGTCCACGGCCCCGACCGGCGGAGTCCGGCTGAGCCAGATGCTGTCCCCGACGCCATCGGCGAGCGGATCGGGATTGTCCAGGATGCCGGCCGCCTCCTCCTGCGGCGATCGCGCCGCTGAGACGGTGACGTAGACGATTTGGCCGGGCGCGAGCTCCCGCGCGAGGCGGATGGAGTAGCGGTCCACCGCCGCCTGGTCGCCACCCTCGCGCACCGCCGTCAGGCCCAGCGTCTCGTCGATCACGACGAGACCCTCGGTCCCCGTCGCCACGTTGTAGTCGAGGCCGCCGACGGCGAGGCCATCATAGAGCGGGTCGCCGGAGACGCCGATGAAGTCGAGCGCGCCCGGCAGGCCCTCCAGCTCGCGGGTCACGATGTCCTCGTTCACATCGGCGCCGACATTGATCGCGTCGGAGCCGAGGCCGCCGGTCACGCGGTAGCCGACGCCCGCGGCGGTGGATCGGACGAAGAAGGCGTCGCCGCCCTCCATCCCGTCGGCCTCGACCACCTCGGCGCCGGCATAGCTGACCGTCAGCCCGGCGCCGGCCACGCCCTGCGCGCCCACCACCAAATCGTCGGAGAACTCGGTGCCCAGCACGAGCAGCTTGTCGAAGCCGGTGCCGCCCTCCATGGCGACCGGGGCGCTGACGATGTAGCGCACCTCGTCGTCGTCGCCGCCAACGCGCTGGTCCACGGGGATCCCGTCGCCGCCCACGATCGGCACCGCGACGGTGCCCGGCTGCTCGTCACTGGCCTGCAGGAAGGCCGCGGCGAAGGCCCGCACCGTGAGGATATCGTCGCCGTCATTGCCCTCGACGTGCAGCGCGGCCTTGCTGGAATACACCGTCACCGAATCCTCGCCGGAGCCGCCGGTGACCAGCATGGGCGCGCCATTGCCCGGGCTCAGGTAGCCGCGGGTGGTGAGCGGTGCCTCCGGGAAGGTGTCGCCCGGCAGGAGAAGGCCCTCCGTCACGCTGCGCTGGGTCCCGAAGAGCTGGCCGACCTGAACCGTGTCGTTGCCGGCCCCGCCGTCGAGCGTCGTGGTCACCGTGGTGTCGTCCACGTAGAAGACGTCGTTCCCGCCGCGGCCCTCGACCGTCAGCCGGCCGTTCAGGCTGCGGTCGTAGTAGATCCGCTCCACCTCGGGCGAGGATTCGTTCCCGGCGGCCGTGTCGGTGTAGCGGGGCAGGGGGCCGTGCAGGATGGCCACATAGCCGGGGTCGTCCGCCCCGGGCGCGCCGGGCACGGTGCGCAGGGCGCGCAGCACGAAGATGTCGTCGGCCGGGTAGGCCAGGCCGCTCTCGCCATCCACGCCATTCAGCGCGCCATCACGCCCGTAGATGAACAGCTCGTCGGGCTCGCCGGGATCCCCGCCACTGTCCAACACGTTGATCACGTAGCTCCGGCGATCCGCGCCGTTGCTGCCCAGCGAGAAGACCTCGTAGGTGTCGGTGCCGCCGGCGCCGTCCAGCGTCAGGGTGTGCGCCGCGTTCTGCGCCCCGATCAGCGTCAGCGCATCGAGCTGCGATGGCGAGGTCACCGTGTAGGTGTCCTGCAAATAGTAGACGCGGATCCGGTCCTCGCCGCCGCCGGTGTCCATCTCGGTCGGCGCGCCGAGGTAGATGTAGCCCTGGTTGCCCTGCGTCGTGCCTCCGGCGATACCGCTGGCCTCGCCGAAGATCACGATGTCGGAGTCGCGGCCGGTCTCGATCGTCGTGCGGTACTGCGGCGCCGCCAGCGACGGGTTGACGATGCCGAAGGGGTTGCCGCCTGCCTGGCTGCCCGGGAGGGCGAGCACGCCGCCGGCGATGATGCGGCCCCTGACCAGCACGGCCGAGCCGAAGCCGGGGTCGAGGTTCTGCTTGTCGGCGCGCATGATGATGTCGCCGGTCGCCAGGATCTCGCTGTTGCGGTCCGTGGCGATGCTGTCGCCGACCTCGAGCACCACCTTGCCGCGCTCGGCCAGGATCCGGCCGCTGGTGAGCACGCGCGGCGCGTCCTGCTGGTTGCCGGGCGCGGAGGCATCGCTCTCCGCGAGGCGGGAGAGGCCGGCCTGCACGAGGTAGAAGCTCTCATCCGCGTCGCCGCTCTCGCGCACGGTCAGCCGGATATCGCCCGAGTAGGCATGCGCCATCACCAGGCGGAGATATCCGTCGGTCTCCGTGACGAAGATGCCGCTGGTCGATTCCAGCCCGACATCGTCCCCGCCGAGCGCAAGGCTCGGCGGCGCGGAACCGCGCGAGCTGTCGATCTCGAGCGGGTTGTCCGCCGTGCCGATCGTGGCGTTGGCGCCGTTCGCATCGATGTCCACGGCGCGGCCGAGCACGTCCGCCTGATCCTCCGCCGCGGCGTCGAGGACGGAGCCGGAGACGGTGCGGAGCGACACGTCGGAGGTGGTGGAGACGGTGCCGACGCGCATCGCGCCGATGAGCTCCGAGATGTAGATGCCATCGTTGACTGGCGCGCCGTCGGCGAGGGCAAAGAGGCTGCCGCCCGCCCCGTTGCGGTCGGAATTCACCTCGAGGAAGTCGGCGGGCGCGCCGATCCCGCCGCGCACCGCGGCCAGCCCCTTCACCGCGACGCCGGACGCCAGGACGATGGTGCTGCCGGTGACGTCGATGCTCGGGGTGCCGTCGGCGTCCAGGATGGCGCGCCGCGACGAGAGGGTGACATTGCCTAGCGTCGAGTGGATGTGGCCCACCAGCATGTCGTCCTTCAACTCCGCGGCCGAGATGCTGCCGTTGGAGGTCAGGAAGATCTGCGGGATGCCGTCGGGCGACGCGCCACCACCCCAGGCGACGTCAGTGTAGATCACGAAGGAGATGATCGTGTCGGGAACCGGGTCAGGCACCACGGCCGTCCCGTAGGGTGCGCCACCAATCGCCGTGGTGGCGTAGGAGCGCGGCTCGCCCAGGGCGAAGGTGCTGACGTGGCCGATGTCGATGTCGTCGCCCGCCCGCGCCATGTCGAAGGCATAGGTCGAGTCGATCTCCACCCCGTCCGTGGCGAAGGCGCGGAGGATATGCAGAAGGCCGGGATCCTCGACATCCGGGCGGAAGTGGTTGCGGTAGTCCTGGCTGTCATAGGCCTCGCCGTCCGCGACCTTCGGCGGATTGAACAGGCTGATCCGCACCTCCGCGAGCGCGCTGGTCTGGTTGCCTTCCTTGCTGTCGCTGACGACGATGTCCACGTCGTCGCCGGCGGAGAGGCGCTTGATGGGCACGGTGAGCGAGCCGTCGCCGCCGAGGGCCGCGTCGGCGCGGTCGAAGGCGGTGATGTCGAGGACCACGTCGACGCCGGCATCCGCCGTCAGCACCGGCTCCATCACCGTCCCGTTGCGGTCGCGGTAGCGGACCAGCTCGGTCGAGATCGGCATGCGCGGCACCTGCGCGCTCAGCTCCGGGCGGCCGACGAAACCCGTCGAGGAATCGAGCCGGAGGGCGTTCGTCCGGATCAGCTCCACATCGCCGTCGTCGTCGGCCAGGATGCTTCCCCGCTCGTTGGTGATCGTGGTCGAGCCGATCGGGTTCTCGATGCGTCCGTCGAGGAAGATGTTGGAAGCCGCGATGCCGCCGGGCTGCAGGTTGCGGATCGTGACCTGGGTCTTCGGGAACAGGTGCTCGATGTCGAACTCGAAGGTCGGTCCCACCGTATCGGGCGGCAGCGGCGTGTTGTTCGGCGGCAGGTTCACGCCGCCCGGGATGTTGTCGGCCTTGATGTCGATCGGGCCGCTGCCGTTGACGACGTCGATCAGGTTCGTGACCAGCGTTCGGTCGGAGCTGTTCTTCACCGTCACGCTGTCGAAGGTGTGCTGGTAGATGAACCGGCCGGCATTGCCCCAGATGTTGCCGAGGATCTCCTCGGCCGGCGGGTCGGCTATGTCGCCCTGCAGGTCGTTGATGAAGAAGGTGGCCTTGTAGGCCGTGTCGAAATCGATGTTCTTGAGGACGATATCCTCGCCCGGCGCGAAGACATCGCCCACCTGGTAGCCGCCGACCAACTCGACGTTGGTCTTCTTGAGGATGCGGCCGGTCGCATCCACAACGAGCTCCGGGTTCTCCTCGGGCAGCATGTAGACCGTGGATTCCCAGAAGATGCTGCGGAAGGCGTTCTCGGTGTCGATCTCCTCGCGGTTGCCGAAGTCGATGAAGGCACCCTGGCGGAACGCGCTGGCCGCGGAGTTCGGATCCTGCTGCACCGCGCTCACCGCGAGCGTCGGGGTGCGCACGATCGAGGGCGAGAGCGGGTCGTACAGGCCCTCCACCTTCGCCTCGGAGGTCAGGTTGGCGCGGGCGGTCGAGTCGGTGCTGCCGCCGACGGCAACAAGGATGGCGCTGGAGAAGGAGGTGTTGCTGAGGGCGTCGTAGCGGGCGTCGATCGTCACCGACTGCCGGCCCTTGGTGTCGGAGCCCGGCATCAACGTCACCTCGCTGATCGTCGCCGTCTGCGCACTGGCGAAGGCATCGCAGTCGGCGCCGGTCGTGACGACGGCCGTCTCCGCCGACCCTCGGGCCCGCAGGCTGTCGGTGATCGCCTGCAGCGTCACCGATCCGCCGTCGATCACCGCGCCGCCGTTCACCTGCACGCGGTTCCTCGCGCCGAGCGCGGTCGGCGCGGCGCCCGGCTTCTGGGTCGCGTCGCCATCCACGGCCGCGATGTCGAAGGCGAGGCCGATCCCGGCCACGCCGATCGAGTTCCCCGCGAAGCCGAAGAAGGCTCCGCCTTCCGCCATGGCGGTGCCCTGCGCATCGGCGCGCGTGCGGGCCTCGACCGTGAGATCATCGCCCGCCACCAGCCGGCCGCCGATCGTCGCCTGCGTCAGATAGCTGAGGTTGGCGACGGATTTCGAATCGGCCCGCGCGCCGAGGACCGCGCCGGAGCCCGCGGAGCCGGAGGCGTTGACGAGGGCATCGCCTTCGGCCCGGATTGCGATGTCCTGCGCCGCGGTGAGCACCGCGCCGGCCTTCACGTCGAGGAGGCTCTTGTTCGCCCCTGTCGCGTAGGCATTGCCGTCGCCGATCGAGATACCCCCGCCGCCCGCGCTTGCGGCAGTGGCGAGGACGCGGAGATTTCCGTCGGTCGAGGCCACGATGTCCCGGCCCGTCAGCTTCGCGCCCGACGCAACCGTCAGGCTGGTCGTCACGTCGCTTTCCGCGAAGGCCTTCGCCCCCTGCACGGCAATGCCACCGACGCCACCGCCGGTCGTGGTGGCCGTCACCTGGCCGTCGCCGGAGGGCGCCGAGGCGGCGGCCCCCTCGCTCACCCCGTCGATTTTTCCGCCCGCGGCATCCGCGAGATCCAAGATCACGAGATGGTCGCCCGCCCCGCCATTGCCGGTCAGGTCGTTTCCCTCGCGCGCGAAGACGTGGGTGCCGCCCTTGTCATTGCTGCCGAGCGAGAAGTTCAGCGCGGGCCCGACCTTGCTCGCGGCGATGGTGAAGGCCGTGGTCCCGGTCACTCCCTGCACATAGTAGACGCCGCCATCGACCAGCGCCTGGCCACCCGCGATCAGCGGCTCATCCGCCGCCCGCCGAAGCAAGTGCGCGCTAGTGGCTTGCGTGTCCCGCACCAGCTTGAGCGGATTGATGGGGACATCGTTGTCGTCGGCATCCTTGCCGGTCGCCTCGGCGCGCGTCTTCGCCAGCTGGAAGCTGTTCGTGCCGGTCTTGCGCACGAAGTAGGTCTGGCCGTTGGTCAGCGGCTGCGCCTGATCCTCGATGGCGATGCCGAGGCCGTTCGGCGCGTCGGTGCGGTAGACCACCGCATCGCCCGTCTCGAAGCCGTGGTTCTCGATGTAGATCTGGTCGTTGTCCACCTGGCTGAAGCTGTCGCCGTTGGGCACCACATCGACCAGCCCCGCGCTGAACGCCTTCGGGGGGACGGCGCGATAGACGATCGCCTCCCCGACCGCGAAATCGTGGGTCGCGCTGATCTGCGTCCCGGCGATGTCGTCGCGCTGGAAGCTCGCCTGCGTGGCGTCGAGCGAATCGGAGAGCAGCCGCACGCGGAACTCGTCCACGACCTGCACGCGGTAGCGCTGGCCCGGCTCGAGCCCGCCGACCGTCCCCTTCCCGTTGTCGTGGTAATAGACCATGTCGCCGGTGTGCAGCCCATGCGGCACGGGCAGGTTCTCGCCGTCGATCATCCGGCCGAAGCTGATGGTGTCGGACTCTTCGTCCACCATCGCGCCTTGGAAGATCCCGCCGAGATAGACGGAGGTCTCGTCGCGGACGACGACTCCGTAGCGTGCGCCCTCCGTCAGGTTCCCGGCATTCGACGTCGCCCGGATCAGCTGCCCGTCCGATAGCCCGTGCGCGGACTGGAACTGCACGTAGTTGGTCGCACCGGGCGTGTTCGCGCCGTTGGCGTTGTCGCCCTCGAAGAACGCCACGACGCCGTCGGGGCTCGGCACCGCGCCGCCGCCATGCTGCGCACGGAGCGTGATCGTCCCGCCGGCCGTCACGTTCTTGGTCGCGCCGACCTCGAGGTCGACATTCGGCGTGGCGGTCGCCGTCGCGGTGAAGCTCCCGGCGGAGACGAAGCCGCCGCCCGTGCTGCGGGCACGCGCGTCGGAGTCGGAAGCCTGCAGCGCCTCCACCGTGATGTCGCCGGAGACGCGGACATTTGAATTCGGCGAGCCGAAGACGACGCTCATCGCCGCATCGGCGACCGAGAGCGCGTCGCCGCCGGAGATGCTGAGCAGGCCGCCGCCCGCCGAATTCATCGATGCGTCCGCCGTGGTGTTGCCCTGCGCCTGCACGAGGAGGCTGGCGGCGCCCGTCTCCACGTCCTCGCCCACATCGCCCAGGAACTGCACCGTTGTGCTGCCGGTCGCCTTCGGCCGGACGAAGCCGTCGCCGATCGCCAGCAACCCGACGGTCGTCGCCCGAAGGGACGCCGCCGCCGTGTTGCTGTTCCGCGCCAGGACCGAGACGGCGCCGCCCGCCGCGCTGAGCATGGCGCCCGAGGCCACGATGTTCGTCACCGTGGCGTTCGCGTTGGCGTTCACGAAGCCGTTATTGACGGCACCGCCGAGCGCGCCGCTCATATTCTGGGCCGAGGCGACGGTGCCGCGCCGAGTCTCGTCCGCTACGGTCAGCGCGACGCCCTCGTCCGAGTAGTTGTGCCGGGCGAGGATGGTGATGTCGCCGCCCGCCGCCTGGGCGCGGAGGTCGGCGCCCTTCGCGACGCCGGCCTTCACCTTGACGTCGTGCCGCGCCTCGCCGACCACGTCGACCACCGAGAAGGCGCCGCCGATGGAGGTGCTGGACGCCGCGGCCTGCGTCAGTCCGATGAAGGAGGCGTCGACGCCGATGTCGCCCTGCAGTGCCAGGATGTCGGCCTGCTCGCCGATCGAGGCGCTGACCGTCGCGTTCTGGTAGGCCAGAGCCTTGCTGCTCGACGCGGCGATCAGCAGCGCGAAGCCCACCAGCCGCGGCTTCGAATCCACGGTGCTGTTGAGCCGGGCATCCAGTGTCAGGCCGCCGGCGCCCGTGGTCGTCACCTTCGTCCGGTTGCCTGCGCTGCCGCCACCTACGGGGCCGATCCGCGCCTCGACCACGCCATCGTCGCGCGCATCGGTGGTCAGGATGCCCACGCTGAGGCCGAAGGAGAACCCGGTGCTGTCGAGGTCGGAGACGACGGTGTGCGTCGCGTCGGCCACCGCCGTGACGCTGCGGGCGGTGACCTCGGCGCCATTGTCGATGATCACGCGGGTCTCGGACCCGACGATCGTGTTCGCGGTGAGCTCGTTGAAGGCGATGCCGGCGAACGAGACCGTGGCGATGGTTGCCGAGGCGCTGGAGTTGGAGGTCGCCAGCACGGTCAGGTCGCCCGCCAACGTCAGCACCGCGTCGCGCCCGATCGTCGCCTCGGTCCGGTGTGCCGTCGTTGCGTTCACCTCCATGAGGGTAAGCCCGACCGCGGACATGGTGATCCTGCCGGTGTCGGCATTGGCCAGTGCCCTGGCGTTCGACCGGGCGTCGAGCGTGACGTGGTTGGCGTCGACCTTCGCGTTGTCCCCGATATAGGAGCGGGTGGCGGAGGCCTCGCTCGCCGCGTCGTCCTCGACCAGGCTGCCGACGCGCGCCACCGACCGGAAGACATTGAGGGTCAGCAGGCCGACGGAGCCGCCGCTGGCGTTCGAGAGGGCCATCGGATCGTCGAGGACGGTGCGCGCGGTGAGCGTCAGGGAGCCGCCACTGCCCAGCTGCACGTCGGCGAAGCGCCCGACGAAGGCCTCGGTCTCCCGGCTGGCGGTCGCCAGCGCCGAGAATGCGGTGAGGGTGATCGCTCCGCCGGTCGGTCCCTCCGCATTCGCCTTGGCCTGCGCCTGGACTTCCTCCGCGAGGCCCTTGACCGAGCCGGCGATCAGCGTGGTACGCGGGCCGACATAGGCGCGCGTGGCGCCGACCAGCTCGGCGGTCGGGAGCAGCAGGTTCACCGCCACGCCGCCGACCGCGAGGGCGAAGCCGTCGGCCAGCGCGAAGGAGGTGGTGCGGGCGAGGAGATCCACGGATCCGCTCGCATTGCCGTTCGCGTTGCGGATCTCGATCGTGCCGTTGTCGAGCCGCGTGGTCTCTGCATTCTCGCCGACATAGGCCTCGGTGACGCTGGTCACCCGCGCGACGGCCACCGCGCCGGACAAGCCGCCGAGCCCCGAGACGGCCACCGAGATCAGGGTGGCCTTGGCTTGAACATCGCCATCCGCGTCGAGGACCAGGGACTGGTCGCTGCGCAGGTCGAGGCCATCGCCGGCATAGGCGCGCGTGGTCCCCCCCGCGATCGCGGTCGGCACCATCACGTTCGCGGCGGCGATGAACGATCCGCCGCCGCCCTCCGTCCGCGCAATGGCGTCGATGTCGGAGCGCGCCTTGACGGTGACGGGTCCGGTGATGCGCAGCCGGGCATCGGCCTTGCCGCCGCCGAGGACGCCCGAGGGCGCACCGAGGAAGGCCTCGACCGTGCCGTTGGCAGTCGCCGCCGCATTCAGCGAGGTCAGGGCCAGACCGAAGGAGAGGCTCTTCACCTCCGTGGTCGCCGAGGCGGTGTAGACGACGCGGTCCTGGTCGGGCCGGCCCGTGAAGATGGCGAGGATGCCCGCGTCCATGTCCACGCCGTCGCGCACATAGGCGCTGGTCCGGCCGCTCACGGTCGCGGTCGGAACCATCTCGGACAGCGTCACGGCGACCGAGAAGCCGCCGCCATCGGCGGTGGCCGTCGCCTGCATCACCGAATAGGCCCAGACGGTCACCGCGCCCTGGCCCACATTGATGTCGGTCGTGATGTCGTGCGCCTTGCCGGCCGCATTCGCGCCGATATAGGCCTCCACCACGCCACTCAGCGTCGCATGGGCGTTCGCAATGCCGACCGTGCCCAGCAGGCTGAAGCCCGTGCTGCGGACGGCCGCGGAGGCGGTCATGACCGGCGCGTCGGCGGTGACCGTCAGGCTGCCGGCGTCGACATCCACGCCCTCGCCGACATAGGCGCGGACCGTGCCGCTGACGGTCGAGGTCAGCTCGCTGCCCGTGATGGCGACGCCGAGCGTCCCGGCGAGCACCTCGACGATGGGGCTGGCCACCATGCTGCCCTTGGCGCGAACGAAGACGCCGGCATTGCCGGTGTCGACCGTCGCCAGGTTCGCGTTCGGCACGTCGCCCGCCTCGGCGCCGACATGGGCGTCGATCAGGCCGGTCACCCGCGCATCCGCCTTCACGCTGGCCCCGGCGCCGAGGCCCGCGACGCTGACGGAGTAGGTCGTCGCCCTCGCCTCGTAGACCCCGTCCGCGTCGACGGTGAGGCCCTGCGGCGCGCTGATGGTTGCTCCCTGCCCGACATAGGCGCGGGTCGCGCCCGCCACATCCGCGTCGGACTTCAGCGCCCCGAGCGAGAAACCGCCGCTGAATCCGGTGCTGTCGATGAGCGCGGTCGCCCGCATGTCGGAGGTGGCGTCGATGTCGACCGCGCCGCCGATCACATGGATCACGTTCGGCAGCACGGGGCCCGGCACCACGTCCACCGGCGCGCCGATGAAGGCCTCGACCCGGCCCGACACGCTGGTCTCGGCCTGGGTGAAGGCCAGGCTGGCGAAGCCGCCGAAGGAGAAGGCGTCGGTCGTCACCGTTGCCAGGTAGGCGACGCGGTCCTGCGCGGTGCCGGCCCGTACCGCGAGCGAGCCCGCCTCGATGTCCACGCCGTCGCGGACATAGGCCAGCGTCGCCCCCGTCACCTTCGCGGTCGGCTTGATCACCTGAAGCGAGAGCAGGGCCGAAGCGTTCGTGCCCCCGGCGGCGGCGTTCGCCGCCATGGTGGCGTCGGCATCGACCAGGATCGCGCCGATGCCGACATTCACCTTCGGCGCGGCCGCGGTCGAGACCGTCCCCGGGCCCGCGCCGATGAAGGCCGAGACCTCGCCGGAGACGACGCCCTCCGCGACCAGCACCCCGCCGCCGAGCAGGCTGATGCCGAGCGCCGCCGTCACCGCATCGGCCGTCATCACCGGCGCGTCCGCGAGCACGTCCAGCTTCTTCGCCGCGAGGTCCGTGCCCTCGCCGAGATAGGCACGCACCGCGCCGGCGACATCCGCGCTCGGCAACATGACGTTGGCACCGAAGGCGCCGCCCGCGAAGCCCATGGCGGTGGCGACGGCCGTCTTCTCGGAGGTCGCCTTCACGAAGGCCGTGCCGTCCCCGGTCTGTCCGGCGGGGACGATGTCGATGTCCGTCACGGCGCCCAGCGTCGGGGCGTTGCCCGCGCGGGTGCCCGTGAAGGCCTCCGTCGTGCCCTCGAGCAGCGCCGTGGAGGTGGCGAAGCCGACCCCGGCGCCGAGGCCGAAGCCCACCACCATCAGGGCCGAATCGGCGAGCTCCGTGCTGTTTGCGGTGATGTCGAGCTCGCCGGCCTTGAGCACGGTCCGCTCGCCCACATAGGCGAGCGTGGTCGCGCCGACCGTCGCGGTGCTGACGGCACCCGCAATGCCGAGGCCGAGCCCGATCGCCACGGCCTTGGAGGCCTGACCCTCGTCGTTCGGATCCGTTCCGGGTGCCGCGGAGCCGGTGGTCGCGGTCAGGGTCGCGTTCGCCGCGATCGTCACCTCGCGCCCGGTCAGCGTCAGCGCGGTCTGCGCCGCGGGATTCGTGCCGGCGCACGCGCCGACATAGGCCTCCGTGGTCCGCAGGACATGCGCGCTCACGATCGCGCCGGCGCCGCCGGCCGCGCCGATGGCAACGGATGCCACGTAGGGATCGGCCACCGCCTGCGAATCGGCCGTCACCCGCAGCTCCGCTGCGTCGACCGTCACCGTCCCGTCGGCGAAGGCCCGGGTCGCGCCGCCGATGCTGACGATGCCGGCCATGGTCGCGATCGCCACGCCCGCCAGGCCTAGCGCGCCGGCGGTCGCGCTGGTGGTGCTGTCATGGGTCGAATCGGCGTCGATCAGCACGAGCCCGCCGAAGCTCGTCAGCGTCGCATTCCGCGCGAAGGCCTGCAGGGTGGACTGGACCGCGGTCGTGACCTGGCCACCCGAGACCGCCGTGCCGAAGGCCCAGGTCATCGACTCGGCCGTGGCGAAGGTCGTCACGTCCTGCGTGGTGTCGGCATCCACCGTGATGGAGCCGCCCAGGGCCACGACCTTGGCACCCGAGATCCGCGCCTCGACGGTGTTGCCGAGGATGTTGTCGCCCTGGGTGACCGCGAAGGAAGCCCCGGCGAGGCCGGCGGCGACACTGCTCGACCGAAGCTCGACCGTCGAGACGGAGACGTCATGCGCGGCGACCATCACCGGGCCGGAGACGAGCAGGTCGGCGGCATCCTCGACGAAGGCCTCGATCGTCGCGCTGTTCGTGTTCTTCGCCACCGTCCCCGAAGCGCCCGCCGCCACGCCGGTGAAGGAGATGGAGACGGCGAGGCTGATCGCATCGGGATCCGCGATGATCGTGCTCTCGGAGGTGGCGGTGACCGTCACCCCGCCCTGGTCGACAAACACGCCCGAGGACGCGATACCCGCCCGCGTGACCGCCGTGCTGACGTTGACGGCGGAGGACCCGGCGCCCGCGACCGCCACCGAGTTCGCAAGGCCGCCGGCAACGCTCACCGAGGCCGCGAGCGCGCGCGAGGTGACGAGGCGGCTGTCCCTCGCGGTCACGCCGAGCCCCTGGCCTGCGAGGATGCCCGGATCCACCGCATCGCCGCTGCCGGTGATGGTGGCCTCAACCTCGGAGGTGACCGTGTTCGAGGTCAGCGCCGCCGCGACCTTGACGTTGAGCGAGGTGCCCGTGCCGAAGGTGGCTCCGACGGAGACCGCCGTCGCATCGGCATCGACGATCGTCGAGGCCTGCGCGTCGAGCTCGATCCGTCCCCCGGCGTCGACCCGGCTGTCCGCGATGCGCGCACGGACCGCGCCGCCGGCCGTGTTGCTGGCCGATGCGACGCCGACATCGAGCGAAGCCGCAGCCCCGGTCGCCGCGACGGCCACGGAAACCTGGACCGAGACGACCTCGGACTTCAGCACGGAATCGTCAGCGGCGATCAGCGCCACCTTGCCCGGCGCCGTGACCAGGCTGCCGCCGGAGACCAGGGCCTCCGTCACGTTGCTCGCAACGCCCTTGGCGATCGCGCCCGTGCCGCTGACCGAGACGGCGATGCCCGCCGAGACCGTGACCGAGCCGGTCACGGTGACTGAGATCGCGCGCACATCGGCGGCCGAGAGCACCTCGACCGTCACGTCGCCCGACTGCGTCTTCAGCGTCGATCCGTCCACCATCGCGCGCACGGTGGTGCCGTAGGCATTGTTCGCCTCGCCGATGGCCAGGCCGATGCTGAACCCGACGCCGCCCGACACCGCCACGCCGATCTGCGTCGCCACGACCTCGGCCTTGATCGAGGAGGTGTCCTTCGCCGTGACGATCGCGCCGGCCCTCGCCGTCACGTCGCTGCCGCCGCCGACCGAGGCCTCCACCGTGTTGAGCAGCGTGTTCTCGAGGAAGGCCGCCGCGAGGCCGGCGGAGAAGGCGCCTGACGCGGAGCCGGAGACGCTGAGCGCCGCGGCGACGCCGAGCGCGTCGATCGCCGCATCGTTCAGCGCGGCGACCCGCACCTTGCTCGGCCCGGGGAAGATGTCGCCGGTGGCGACGATCTTCGAGCCATCGACCGATGCGATGGTCTGTCCCTTGATCACGTTCTCCGAGACCGTCGCCGCGATGGCCAGGCTGCCCGCGATCGAGCCGCCGACGGCCACGGAGATGCCGATCGCCGCGACGTCCGAGTGGATGGCGGAGAGGTTGGTCGCGTCCACCGTCACGTCGCCCTGGCTCGTCACCGTCGAGCCGCCGATGACATGCGCGCGCGTGGCGCCGCCGATCCGGTTCGTCGCGCGCGAGCCCGCGCCGCTGAGGCTGAGCGCCAGGCTGCCGGAGACGGAGACGCTCGCCGCGGCGGCAACCGTGATGGCGTCGATCGCCACGGCGCTGATCGCGTCGATGTCGACCGGCCCGGTGCTGTTGAGGACATCGGACGCCTCGATGCCGGCGAGCACCACGGTGCCGATCTCGTTCTCCGCCAGCGCGACCGCGCCACTCGCGGCGAGGGAGAGGCTGGTGCCGACCGCGACGCTGACCGAGGCCGCGACGTTCCTTGCCTCGATGGCGGCGATGTGCTCGGCCAGGATCGTGATGGCCTTGCCGGCCTGCACGCCCTGGCCGTCCTGCGCCAGGCTGCCGCGGATGGCTGCCTCGACGGTGCCGTCGACGCGGTTCTTGACCTCCGCGACGGCGAAGGAGACGGCGCCCGCGATGCTGCCGCTCGTGGCGGCGAGGGTGAGCGCGGCGGAAACGCCGCTGACCTTGACGCTGCCCTCGGAGGTGGCCTGTAGCGACAGGGCGCCGCCAGCGCTGACCAGGCTGTCCTCGGCCAGCGCCCGGGTGGTCGTGTCCACCGTGTTGTCCGCCAGCGCCACCGCGATCTCCAGCGCGATCGCGCCGCTGGAGCCGAGCGAGAGCGTTGCTGTGGCTGCGGCAACGGTGGCGAAGATCGCGGCCTCATCCATGGCCGTGATGGCGATGTCGCCGCCCGCGACGATGCCGCCGCCGCCGCCGATCACGCCGGCGATGATGCTGTTCTGGATCAGGTTGTCCACATCGGCGCCGGTCCCGCCGCCGGCCAGCGCGAGCTGGCCGCTGGCCGTCACGGTCGCCTTGGCGGAGACCGCGAGCGCGTCGATCGTGCTGCTGGATCGCGCGGTCGCGGTGATGTCGCCGCCCGCGTTCACCTCGCCGCCATCCACGACGGCGCGGGTGACGTTCTGGACGGCGTTGTTGGCGATCGAGGCGGTGATGCTGAGGCTGCCGGAGGTGTCCGAGCCCGCCGCGATCGTCGCCGAGGCGGAGACGAGGTCGGCCTTGATCGCCGTCTCGTCGGTCGCCGTGAGCACCACGTCGCCGGTCGTGGAGACGGCGGCGTCGCGGATCAGCGCCTCCACCGTGTTCGCAATCTCGTTCTTCGCGTAGCTGATGTTCGCGCTGATCGCGATCGCCGCCTTGCCGCTGCCGCTGAAGGCGACGCCGGCGGCGGTCGCCAGGGCGTCGATCTTCGCGTCGGAGAGGGCGGTGATGGCGATGTCACCCTCGGCCGCATCGACATCGATGCCGTCGATCGCCGCGCGCGCGGTGTTGCCGATGGCGTTCAGCGCCACGCCGACGCCGACCGTGCCGCTGCCCGAGGTATCGCCACCGACCGAGACGCCGAGCGCGACGCCGACCGCGTCGGCGGTGATGCGCGAATTGTCGGTCGCCGTCAGCGTCACGCCGTTCGCTGCCGCAACCACGTCGCCGCCGCTCGCGTCGGTATCGCGGATCACCGCCTCGGTCAGGTTGGTGATCCGGTTCTCGGCCGCCGCACCCGCGCCCTCTCCGGCCACGGAGGTGCCGGAGCCCGCAGAGACGCCGAGCACGACGCCGATCGCCTTCGCGTCGATCGTGGCATTGCTGTCGGCGAGGATGGAGAGCGCGCCGCTCGTGCTCGCGGTGCTGTCCTCGATCGCGGCGCGGGTCGTGTTGGAGATCCGGTTGAAGGTCACCGAGAGGCCGAGACTGACCCCGATATTGTCCTCCTGGCTGGCGGAGATGCTGAACTGCCCCACGCCGGCCCGGGTGTCGATCACCGCCTCGTCGAGCGCGGTCAGATCGATGTCGCCACCCAGGGCATCGACGCTCGAGTCGCGGATCACCGCCTCGATGGTGTTCGCCACGAAATTGCCGGATCCGGCGCCCGCGCCCGAGAGGGCGGCGCCTGAACCCTGGCCGCCCGCCGCGACGGCGCCTGTGACGGCGAGGGCGAAGCTGTCGATCTGCGCGTCGGACCAGGCCGAGAGCGTGACCGCGCCGGAGGCCTCGACGGTGGAATCCGCGATCAGCGCGCGCGTCGTCGTCGCCACGTCGTTGCGCGCCGCGGCGGCGCCGACGGCGATGGACTTCGCGCCGTCATTGCCGCCGCTCACCACCTGGAGGGCGGCCAAGCCTGCATCGGCATCGATCCGCGACTCATCGGTCGCCGTCACCGTGACGTTGCCGGCCTTCGCCGTGGCGTCGCTGCCGGACAACCGCGCCTCGATCCGCGTCTCGATGTCGTTGCCGGAGCCGGAACCGGCGCCGCCGAAGGCCGTACCGCCCTCCGTCCCGACGCCGATGCCGCCCGCCAGGGTCAGCGCGTCGATCGTGGGCGAACCGACCGCGGTGATGGTGATGGCGACCGCCTCCACCGAACTGCCGTCCACCGCCGCCTCGACCGTGCTGCCGATCGAGTTGACCGCGATGGAGGCGCCGATGGCGATCGAGGGCTGGCCGCCCTGCGTGTCGATGGCGACCGCGGCGCCACCCGCATCGGCGACGATGTCGGAATCATCGCGCGCGGAGACGGTCAGCGCGCCGCCCGCGAGGAGGGTCGAGCCGTCGCCGACCGTCGCACGCACATCCGACCGCACCAGGTTCACGACGACGCTGCCGGCGCCGGTGAAGGTGAAGTTGCTGCTGCCCTCGTTGCCGTTGCTGCTGCCGGTGGTGCTGCCGCCGCCGCCGCTGCCATTGCCGTCGCCGCTCTGCAGCGTGCCGGCGACGCCGATGGCCAGGCCGCGCAGGTCGTTCTCGCCCCGCGCCTGGACCTCGATCGCACCTTTCGCACGGAGGGTGTTGTCGCCGAGCGCGCGCGCCGCCGTGTCGCGCTGCACCTCCAGGGCCGCGACCGCGCCGCCGAAGGCGTCGCCGCCGGAGACCGCCAGGCCCCCGGCCACCGCCCGCAGATGCGTCTCGTCCACGCCGCGCAGGAGGATGGACTGGTTCGCGTCCGCGCCGGCATTCGCCGCCTCGTCCAGGTTCACCGTCGCGCCCTGGCCGAGCAGCGCCTGCGCCTCACCCTTCACGATGCCGACGACAACGGAAAAGCCGATGCCCGTGGCGCCGTCCTCGAGCCCCGCGGCGGCGCCGATTCCGACCAGCATGGCGTCGGTCCAGGAGGTGGCCGTCATGGCCAGGCCGCGGCGGTCGGCGGTGCCCTGGTTGCCGTCCTGGTCGTAGGATCCGGTGCGGACCTGCACCGGTGCGCCGACGCCGAGCGCCGCGATCTCCGCGCCGTCGCCGATCTCCGCGCGCGTCGTGTCCAGGTCCACGAGGACCGTGAAGGCTGCGCCGGCGCCGCTGTTTTCCGTAGATGCCGCGAGGTTGCCGGTGGTGCCGGCGACCTCGGTCGCACTGTCCGCGGCGACATGGACGCTGCCCCCGGCCTCCACCATCAGGCCGCCGAAGGGGCCGTCCACGCCGCCGAGCCTCGCCAGCGTGGCGGTCTCGTTGACGATCACGACGGCGCCGCCCGCCACGCCGGTGGACTTGCCCGCGCCGATGTTCACGCCGAGCGAGAAGAAGTCCTCGGATCCGGCCGCCTCGACCAGGACACTGCCATCGGCCTCGATCTCGGTCGGCGCGCCGATGTCGTCGGATTCGGCGACCGTCGCCTCGGTCGTCTTGACGATCACCAAGACGTCCAGGCCGACGCCGACACCCTTCTTCTCCAGGCTCCCGGCGAGCGCGCCGATGACGTCGACGACCCGGGTCTCGTCCTCCGCGCGGATGGTGACGTCGCCCGCCTCTGCGACGAGTCGGCTGCCGCCCCCGACCAGCGCGCGGGTCGTCGCGGTGAAGACGCTGACGCCGGCCGAGCCCGCCCCCGCCTCGCCGCCCGAGCCGAGTCCGGCGCCGACCGCCAGCACGGTCACGTCGATGCCGGTATCGCCGAGCATGGGCGCCTGGATCGAGGCCGGCAGGATCGCCGCATCGGCGAACACCGTGATGCCGCCCGGCCCGGTGACCACGGCACCCGAGCCGATCGCCGCCGTGGTCGTGTTGTTGGCGACATTCACGCCGATGGCAGCGCCGACGCTCGTGCTGTCGTTGCTGTCGCTGGTGGTGATCGCACCACCGCCGGCAATCGCGTTCAGCGCGATGGTCTGCCGCGCATCGACCGTGACGGTGCCGGCCGCCGCCGTCACCGTGGCGCCATTGCCGATCGCCGCCGTCGTGGTCGCGGTGAGGATGTTGATGGTGGCCGCGCCGGCCACCGCCGTTTGACCCGAATTGTTGCCGCCCTGCCCATCCGAGGAACCGCTGCCGGCCAGCGCCAGGGCGCGGAAGGCCTGCACCCAATTGGGATCGTGCCCGGCATCGACCACGACCGCGGAGGCCTCGATATTGGCGCCGTCGCCGATGCTCGCGGCCGTCTCCAGCTCGGCGACATTCACGGCGGCGGCGGCGCCGACGGTGGTCTTCGCCTCGTCGTCCAGCGCGAGCCCGATGGCCTGGGTGTCAACGACGACGTCGCTGGTCGCGCGCACCGTGAGCAGGCCGTGCGCGCGCACCGTCACGTTGTCGCCGATGCGGGAGGTCACCTGCGGCCGGATCACGGTGCCCGCCAGGGCGCCCGCGACGCGCAGCGCGCCACCCTGGGTCTGCGTGCCGCCCGCCTGTGCGTTGCCGCCCTGTCCGCCCGGGTTCGCGGTCTGCGAGGCGGCCACGCCGTTCGCGTCGTCGGTCCGCTGGCCTGGCTTCGGGTCGGACAGCGCCTGGCCCGAGCGATCGCTGGCGAAATCCGTCGCGCTTGCGGAATTCTCATCGGCGGTCTTGCCGCCTTCGCCCTCGGATTTCGCGCCGGCGGCGCTGCCGGTCGCTTCCGTGCGCGTGCCGAAGGCCGTATCGGCCACGACGCTGACGGTCCCGGCGCGCGCCGCCCCCAGCGAGACGTCGCGGTCGAGCGCGGCGCGCGCATCGTCCTCGGTCCAGCCCAGGGCCAGGGCGATGCCGACGCCGGTTTCGCCGCCGCGCGTCTCCGCATTGGCGACCGTCGTCTGGTCCTGCGCAGCGACGGCGAGCACGTTCAGGTCGCCATCGACGTCCAGCATGCCGCCGCCGCCCGCCAGCGCCTCCGCCACCGTCGAACTGAGCGAGACCGTGAGCGCGCCCGCGCCGCCGACGGCCGTCCCCTCGCTCGTGTCGGCCGCGGCACCGGCGACTGCCAGGGCGCCCGTCCCGTGCCCGCCGAGCGCGATCACCGACAGCGCGTCGGCCCCCGCGATGCCGGCCTCGCCGGCGATCCGCGCCGCGGTGTCGTAGTCGGCGAAGGCGCCCGCGAAGGACAGGCCAAGGCCAAGCGAGGTTCCCTTCGCGTCGCGCAGCGGCGCCGCGCTGGCATGGGTCATGCTTCGCGCTTCGGCCGAGACCAGCGCGAAGCCGCGCGCCGTGCCAAGATCGGGCCCGTCGGCGATGGTGACGGCCGCGCCGTCCGCGAGCAGGGCCCCGGTTGTGCCCCTGGCGACGTTGACGGCGACCGAGCCCGCGACGCCGTACTTGCCGCCACCGACGCCGGACCGGGCGAAGGCCTCCGTGTCGTGGCTACGTTCGGTCAGGCTGTGGTTCGCACCGGCGCCGCCGCTCGTGAGTTCGATCGCCTCGCCGCGGATCGCGTTCTCGCGCGTGGCGGCCAGCGCGAGCGTCCCGTCATGGTCGACGATGGCGAAGTAGGTCGCACCATCGGTCAGGCCGCCGATATCCGACCCGCCGCCATTGTCGTAGACCAGCGCGGTGCCGGTCACGACGCCCTCCGGGGCGGCCAGCGCAATCTCGAACACCTGCTTGGCCGGCTCGAAGGTGACGTCGTCGTCCGCGGCGGTTTCGACGCGCGCGAGGGTGTGCGAATCGCCGTCGCCGGTCGCGGTGAGGTCGATCGCCTTGCCGGCCAGCGCATCCGCCTTGCTCGCGGCCAGTTTCACCTTGCCGCCCTCGGCGAGGACGACCCAATAGTCGGCGCCGTCCGTCAGCCCGCCGATGCTGGTGCCGCCGCCATTGCCGTAGGCGACCTTCTCGCCGCTCTCGAGGCCCTTCTGCTGGCCGATCCGGATCGTATCGGCCGCGATGTCCACCGTGGTGCTGGGCGTCGGGACGATGCCGGCGATGACGCGATCGAGCATGACCGCCTCCACCGTCACCCCGTCGGCGGTCACGGCCGTCTCGCCCAGCGTCGCCGTGCTGGCGAGGATTTGGCGGTTGACCGCGACGGCGGCGCCGACGGCGGTGCCGTCCTCATCCGTCGTCGCCCGGCCGTCGGCGACCGCCGTCGCATCCGCGTTCGTCGCGCTGCGCACCGTCACCCGGTCGCCGGCCGTGACCGTCACCGGCGAACCGGCACTGCCGCCGAGCGTCGCGGCGACCACGGGCGTGGCGATGTTGATCGCGATCGCCGCCGCGACGCTCACCGCGCCATCGCTGCTGCCGGTGTCCGGCGCGCTGGCCGTGCCGGTGCCGCCGCTTTTCTCGTTGGCCTGCTGCACCTGGGCGTCGCTGCGCTGCTGGACGCCGTTGTCGTCCCCGGTGCCCTGCTGGCCGTCATCCTCCGCCGCGCCCTTGGCGGAGGAGCGTGCCTCCGTCCGAGTCACGGGCAGGGCCCTTGCCAGCACCAGGATCGCGCCGCCGACCGAGGCGCTGCGCGCCAGCGTGGCGAGGGCGGAATCCTCGGCGATGGTCAGGCCGAAGGAGGGCCCGATGGCGGCGTCCGTCGCCTCGACCGCGCCCTTCGCGAGCGTCAGAGTCGCCGAATCGAGCTGCGCCGTCACGTCGAGATTACCGGACAGCACCATGGCGTCGCCGGCCTGCACCTCCGCCGCCACCGTGTTCTTGGCGACCGTGATGGCGACCACCGGCGTCAGCGCGAGGCCCGCATCGCCGCGACCTTCGACATCCGTGCCGAGGTCGTGCGCGCCCGTCGCGCCCACCACCACATCCTGCGCCCCGGCGATGGCGGCATTCAGGCCGATCCGCGCGGTGACGTGATTCTCGGCGACGTTCACGCCGACCGAGGCGCCGAGCCCGAAATCCGTGTCCTTGGCGCCCTGCTGCCGTGCCGCGGCCTGCACTTGGCCGCGCGTGGTCGAGGCGGCCAGGACCGTCACATTGCCCGGCAGCGCGGCGTCGTCGCCACCATCGGCGATGGTCACGGCCGTGCCGCCGCCGATCAGGGCTTCCACGTGCATCGTGGCGCGGCTGTAGGCGAAGGACCCGGCGACGCCGAAATCGCCGCCGCCGGCGCCGGAGGTGGAGAAGGCCGCGAAGTCATGCCGCCCATCGGCCCCGCCGCTGTCGCGCATCGTCGCGGTCACGCTCAGCCCGTCGGCCGCGATGGTGGCGGAATCGAGCACGCGCGCGCGCACCTCGCCATCGGCGAGGTTGAGCGCCACCGCGGCGCCGACCGCGGCATCGCCCCCCTTCACCGCGCTGCCATCCGCCCTGGCAAGGGCGTCCATGTCGCCCTCGGCCGCCACCGCGACCGAGCGGTCCGCCTGCACGGCGACGCCGGCGCCGATCTCGGCGAGGGAGGCGAAATCCGCCAGGTTGATCGCCAGCGCGGCCGCGACGCTGATCGCACCGTCGGAGGTGGAGGCGTCGGGCGTCTGGCTGGCGCCGGACGAGTTGCCGGACTTGGTGCGGCTCGCCGCCTGCGCATTGGCGTTGTCGAGCTGCGCCTGGGAGGCCTTGTTCACCCCGTCGTCGTCGGGCGTGCCCTGTTGCCCGTCATCCTCGGCGGCGCCTGCCGCGGAGGCATAGGATTCGGTCCGGCTGGCGGCGACGCCCGAGGTCGTGACGGTGACCGCGCGATCCGTGGTGGCGACGTCGCGCCGCAGCGCGGCCGTGACGGAATCCTCGGCGATGGTGAGGCCGAGGGAGATGCCGAAGGCGGCGTCCTCGCCCTCGGCATCGCCCCGGGCGATGGTGACCGTGCCCGCGGCGTGCGTCGCGCCGATCGCCAGGTCGCCATCCATGGCGATGTCCGCGCCGAGATCGACCAGGGCGCCCGTCTCGTTCATCGCGAGCGAGACGGCGACGACCGGCGCGATCGCCGAGCCACCCTCGGCGCCACCGCGCGCCTCGGTGCGCATGCCGTAGCGGCCATCGGCCTCCACGGTGACATCGCCGGGCGTGCCGATGACCGATTCCACGGTGGCGCCGTTGCCGATCTCGGCGCGGGTCACGTGGTCGGCGATGCCGAGCGCGAAGCTGGCGCCGAGGCCGAGGCCTTCATCCTCGCCGTTGCGCTGCAGGGCGCCGGCCCGGGTGCCCGCGAAGGTGCTCGCGGTTGCGTCGATCAGCAGGGCGCCGGTGGCGGCGTCCGGGTCGCCGCCGTCGCGCAGCGTGACCAGCGCGCCATCCGCCATGATGGACCGGGTGTCCGCGCCGAAGACGTTGATGGCGAGGGCGCCGGCCAGGCCGAGATCACCACCGCTTGCGCCGGAGGTGGCGTCCGCTGTGGCGCGGTGCGCTGCCTCCTTCAGGCTGTGCGCGGTGCCGGTGCCGGCGCTGGTGATCGCCACCGCCTTGCGGGCGAAGGCATCCTCCTGCGTCGCGGCCAGGCGCAGGCGGCCATCCGCGTCGAGGATCACGTAGTAGGTGCCGCCATCGATCAGTCCGCCGAAGGCGGTGCCGCCGCCGGCGTCGTACACGACGGCGTCCCCGGTACGGAACGCGGGAAGCCCGTCGGGATCGAGGCTGAAACGCGTGTTGGCGGGGTCGAAGCCGAGGGCCGCGTCATCGGCACGCTCCAGCTGGTGGCCCGTGCCCGCGCCGGTGGAGGTGAGGTCGATGGCTGTGCCGGCCAGCGCGTCTGCCTGGCTCGCCGCCAGGCTGACCAGCCCCGGCCCGACCTTGATGACCCAGTATTCGTCCCCGTCCGTCAGGCCGCCGACGCTGGTGCCGCCGCCATTGCCGTAGGTGACCTTGTCGCCCGTGCTCAGGCTGCCGGTGTCGGCAAGCGCGATCGTATCGGCCGTGACGTCCACCGTCGGGACGGCGCCCGCGGCGACGGCGATGGCGCGCTCCGCCATGCCGGTCTCGAGGCTCAGCCCATCGGCGTCGATGGTGGCGCTGCCGGTGGTCGCCTCGGTCAGGATGTTCGCCACGTTCAGCGCGACGGCCGCGCCGATGGTGGCATCGGCCCCGTTCGCCGCGCTGCCGTCGCCCTCGGCGAGGGAATCGGCGTTCGACAGCGCCTTGAGCGCGACCGCGCCGTCGGATTCGAGGACGACGCCAGGCCCGATCATCGCGCGCACCGCGGTGTCCTGCACGTCGATGGCGATCGCCGCGGCGACGGAGATCGTGCCCTCGGAGGAGGAAGCGCTCGGCGCGGTGGTGGTGTTGGAGGCGCCGAGGCCGCGGCTCGCGGCCTGGTCGTTGCCGAAATCCGTCTGGGCCTGGGACGCGTCGTCCACGCCATTCGGGTTCGAGCCGTCATCGCCCGGCGCGCCGGTCGCACTCGCGGTGGCGCTGGTGCGCGTGCGGAACAGGCCCGTCGCGCCCATCGCAACGCCGCCGCCCGCGGTGGCGACGTCGCGCATCAGGCGCGCGGTCGCCGTCTCCTCGGAGACGGTCATGGCGAAGGAGATGCCGATGGCCGCATCGCCGCCGAGCGCGTCGCCGCGGCCGACCGAGTCGGTGACGGCGTCGTGGGCCGCGACCAGGCTCAGCCCGCCCGCGAGGTCGAGCGGGGTCGCGCCGGTGCCGATGGAGGCGTCGGTGTCGCTGAAGATGAAGGCGAGCGCCACGACAGGCGAGACGACGGTCTCGGTGTTGCCCGTGGCCTCGGCGCCGCCCGTCGCGCGGGTCTCCACCCCATGCGTGCCGAGCGCCGAGGCGGCGAGGTCGCCCACCCCCGTCAGCACGGCGCCGTCGGCCACGCCGGCGCGGGTCTGGTGGTCCACGATGGCCAGCGCGACGGAGGCGCCGACGCCGAGGCTGGTGGTGGTGACGGGGTCGGTCTTGGGCTCGGCGCGGGTCTCGGTGCGGGTGTCGGACTGCGCCTGCAGCGTCAGGTCGGCGCCGCCGAGCGCCAGCGCGGTGCCCGCGCCGCTGTCGGCGACGACGGCCTCCACCGTGGTCTGCACTGCATGGATCGCCAGCGCGCCGGCGATGCCCGTCTGGGTCGAATCGCCGACGCCGGAGAGGGCGACAAGCGCGAAGGTGCTGTCGGCGTCCATCACCGCGCTGGCGGTGACGCCGCCGGCGGCGCTGATCGTCCCGCCGGCATCAGCGATGCTGGCGCGGGTCGTTGCCTCCACGACGCCGATGGCGACGGCGACGCCGATGCCGTCGGTGCCGGAGGTCGTCGTGGTGCCGTCGGCCGTGGCGTGCACCGTGTCGGTGGACTGGGCGGCCAGCGAGAGCGCGCCCGTCGTGGCGATGGCGCCGGAGGTGGCGATCGCGACCTCCGTCACCGGCCGGTAGGTGGAGATGGCGACTGCGGCGGCGAGTTCGACATTGCCATTGCTGGTCGCGGCGCCGGCGCCGGCCAGGGCGCCCGTGCTCGCCGTCGGGCCCGCGGGCGCGGCGGCGCCGCCGGCGGTGGAGATCGCGCTGGTGGCGACGTTCGCGTTGAGCGTCGCGGCGAGGGTGACGGAATCCGGCGCGTCGCCAGCGTTCGCCACGATGGCCGCGGAATCGAGCACCAGCACCCGGGTCTCGGACTCGACCACCGTGACCGCCAGCGCGGCGCCCTTGGCGTTGGCGGCGGCGGACCCGTCGGCGATGGAGGCGATGTTCAGGGTGGTGAGCGCCGTCATCGACACGGCGCCCGAGACCTGCAGCGCGGCGGCATTCTGCGCGATGATGTTCGACTGGCTCAAGACCGTCACCGAGGTGACGGCGGCGTCCTGCCCGGCGTCGATGTCGTTGCCGGAGGAGTCGGTCTTGGTCGCGACCGAGACCGTCGCGGTCGTCGCCGCGGCGAAGGAGGCCGCGGTCAGCGTGGTGCCGTCGAGCAGGATGTTCGCCTTCGGCGAGGCGACGGCGATCGAGTTCTCCAGCACGTTCAGCGTGAACTGGCTCTGCAGCACGTTGGCCGCGGCGCTTGCGCTCAGCGCGACGTCGCCCGTCGCGTTGATGGTGCCGCCGGTCAGGTCGATCAGCGTGGCGGCGGTGGCGAGGATAGCCCCCGCCGTCACTTCGCCGTCGCCCGCCGGGTTGCCGCCGGCCGTGGCGGTGACGGTCACGTCGCGGGCGGTCACGGTGCCCGGGACCTTCACCGTCTCGGCGTTGATCGTGAGGTCGCGGACGGTCAGCGGCCCGGTGAGCGTGATGCGGTCCGTGCCTGGGTCGCCATTGATGGTCAGGTCCGCGTTGCCGAGGTCGACCGTGCCCACGGTCATGACGTCGCGCGAGACGATCGGCAGTTCCGTGCCCAGGATCTCGCTCTTGCCGAGGTTGATCGTCAGGCTGACCGTCGGCTTCTGGATCGTGTGGCTTTCGAAGGTCGCGATGGGGATGGTGACGCCGGGGGGCAGCGGCGGGTCGTCCGCCTCCGTCATGTAGGGCAGCGAGGCGATGGTCAGCGTGCCGTCGCCATTGTCGATCAGGGCGACGGTGTCGGGCAGGTCCGTGGTGGTAAAGGTGAAGTTGGCGAGCGGCATGCCGAGGACGATCGGCTCCAGCCCGTCATAGGTGATCGACACGCCGTCGATGACGATGGATCCGGAATGTGTCCCGGTGGCGATGGACTCGACGCTCGCGGCGTTGTCGCCCCGGATCTCCAGGACGTCGAAGCCCCCGACCCCGCCATCGACGACCCCGGTGATCAGGCCGCCAGCCTCCACCACGAAGGTGTCCTGGCTGCCGGCGGCACCGAGAAGGTTCTCCACCCCCTCGAAGGCGAGCCCGGCGACGTTCCCGGCGTTGAGGCCCGTGACATGCCAGGTGGTGTCGGCGGGCGGGCCGGTGATGGCGTCCGTCCCGCCGCCGCCCTGGAGGACGACCTTGCCGTCGAGGGCCTCGTCCATGCCCTCGTGCGCAAGGCTGTCGTCCCCGGCGCCGGCGTCGATCGTCAGCAGGACGCCGGGCGCGGCAAAGCGGTAGGCGACGAGGCCATCGCCCGCGGCGATCGCGGACAGCCCATCCGTCGCGCCCACGCCCGCATCGGCCAGGCGCAGCGCCCGGCCGGTGCCCGTGTCGTCGATGAAGATCCGCTGCGCGGCCGCCAGCGTGTCCTCGACCAGCGCCACGCCACGGAAGGCGATGGCGTGCGGGGCGTCACCGGCATCCTCCCCGACAGCGGCATCGACGGTCACCGCGCCCGCGCCGTCCGCGGTGGCGGCGACGGTCACGGACCGGACAGCCGTGTCCCCGCCCGACAGCTCCAGACGGTCAAACCCGCCGCCGCCCTCGAAGTCGAGGCCGATCGGCCGGAGGAACTGCGCTGCGAAGTCGATGGTCAGGCGGTCGTCGCCGGCGCCGCCGACGACCTTGATGTGGTCGACCTGCTGCGCCTGCCTCTGGTCGAGGATCTGCCCGGACAGGCGGTCGATGACCTGCACGGACTGGGTCAGGTTCTCGTATTTCAGCGCGTAGTCGCCGCCCGGCTGGGCCGAGAGGTCCACGGTGAAGGGCATCAGGTCGGCGGACAGCAGGAAGCGCGGCTCGAGCGGGTCCATCCGCAGCGTCGTTCCGGATCCCGACGGCGGCGGGGCGGCAGGCTTCGGAGCGGGGCGGCGGCGGCCGAGACCCCGGCGCAGGCGGGACCAGAGGCTCTCCGGGACGGCGACATGCGACACCGGCGCCGGGGACGCAGCGCGGAAGGGGAAGGCCATTGGTCTGGTCCTCGGGTCCCTGCAGTGCCGCGGCGGCGCGTAATAATGGAACGGGGGGCGCGCGCGCAGGCCTGACGTTTCGATAACGTGCAGGCTGGCATGAATTATTTGGGTTGCACAAGCGGCGCATTCTGCAACCCACAAGGGGTGGTGGGCGAAAGCAGGCTCGTGCCCAGGGTCGACGCGCCTTGGCCCGGTCCCCGCGCGTTGCCGGTCGACATGCGGCCGCGTCCTGTTCGGACATGCGCCTCCCGCGACCGCCAAGCCCGTGCTTGCCGCGGTCCCCTGGCCATGCTGCGGCGCCCCTAGGGTGCGACGGTCGCGCAGATCGCTGGAGCCATCGGCTGTGCCGCGCACACGGTGCGGGGGGGGGCTTCGCTGGGCTGAAGAAGAAGGGTCACGCGGTCGACGCGATGGAGCAGGTCCGCCAGGCTGGCCCGGACATGGTAGGCGCCCGGGGCTTCTCCACCGTGTACCCTATGGCCGCCTGATCTGCCGCCCGTCTTTCCCCGCGGCGCCGCCGTCCGCATTCCGTGGGCGGCGGCCTTGCCGCGATCGCGGAGCCCCTTCCAGCGGCTCTCGACCGCGCCTCCCCGTTGCCTTCCCTGATGAACACCCCGAACCGTTTGGAGAGCGGAATTTCCGAGGAAGGCCTGCGCACGCTCCAGGCTCAGCCGCGATCCATGCTATTGCACCGCCATGGAGACCAAGCCCCCCGTTCCGCTCGCTGTCCTCGTCGGCATCCAGACGCCGGAGGTCGACGACGTCGCGCACGCGGCCAGCCTCGAGGAACTCGGGCGCCTGGTGAAGACGCTCGGCTACGAGGTGGTCGGCACGGTGTCGCAGCGGCGCGAGGGCACCGGCGCCGGGTCGCTGCTGGGCAGCGGCAAGCTGGCGGAGCTGGCGGCGCTCACTGGCGGCACCGGCGTGGTCGGCTCGATGGCGCCGCCGCCGAGGTCCAAGGCACGGCTGCGCTTTGACGGCGCCATCGAGACGGCGCCCCCGCCGGAACCGGACGCGGAAGCCGGTCGCAAGCCCGACTTCGTGATCGTCGACCACGAGCTGTCGCCGAGCCAGATCCGCAACCTGGAACGGGCGACCGGCGCGGAGGTGCTCGACCGCACCGGCGTCATCGTCGAGATCTTCCACCGGCACGCCAACACCCGAGAGGCGAAGCTGCAGGTGGAGATGGCGCGGCTGAAATACGTCGCGCCGCGCTTGCGTGAATCCTCGGGCGGCGGCGGTCGGCAGCAGGGGCCGGGCGCGGGCGAGACCACCCTCGACCTCGACCGCCGCAAGATCCGCGACCGGATCTCGGAGCTCAGGGAGCAGCTGGAGGCGGTGCAGCGCGACGCCGACAACCGCCGCTCCGCGCGGCGGGACCAGCTGCGCGTGGCCCTGGTCGGCTACACCAACGCGGGCAAGTCCTCCCTGATGCGGGCGCTGACCGGCAGCCAGGTGCTGGTGGAGGACAAGCTGTTCGCCACGCTGGACACCACGGTCCGGGTCCTGCAGCCGGAGACGCGGCCGCGCGTGCTGGTGTCCGACACGGTCGGCTTCATCAAGCAGCTGCCGCACGACCTGGTCGCCTCCTTCCGCTCGACCTTGGCGGAGGCGCTGGAGGCCTCGCTGCTGCTCTACGTGGTCGACGCGTCGGACCCGACCTGGGAGGCGCAGCTGGAGGTGAGCCGCGGCGTGCTGCGCGAGATCGGGGCGGATTCGGTGCCGTCGCGCCTGGTGCTGAACAAGATGGACCGGGTGGACGGCGCCGGACGCGCCGCGCTGGCCGAGAAGCACTCGGACGCGATCATGCTCTCGGCCCATTCGCCCGAGGACGTGAGCGCGCTGCGGGACACCATCGTCGCCTTCTTCGAGGCGGCGATGGTGGAGGACGTGCTGGTGCTGCCCTACGCGAGGCAGGGCCTGATCGGCGAGGTGTACGAAAGCGCGCGGGTGCTGTCCGAGGACTACGACGAGAGCGGCCGGGTGCTGAAGGTCCGCGGGCTGCCCGGCGCCATCGCGCGGCTGCGGCGGAGCCTCGCCGCACCCTGAGACCGGGTCGAGGTCTCCGCTGGCGGCGGACCCATCGGCGATGCTCGGTCGGGGCGCTCGGACGGAGTCTACACGTGCCGGGCCGTCGCGATGGTGCTGCCGCTGCGGCAGAAGGGCTCGTAGACCGCGTCGCCCGGGGCGCTGTTGTTCAGCATCGGCCGGCGCATGCACTCGACCGGCTTCTGCGTGCAGTGGACGGTGGCGGTGTCCTCGTCGCCGCCGGTGCCGATCGGCCAGAGCGTCGCCTGGTCACGCGCGCCCTGCCAATGGCCAGTTGCCCCCTTACGGGAACATCACCTCGCGCTCTGGGCCATGCACCGCCCGCCAGTCGCGGATCCGCCGTTCCAGGGTGCGCCGGACCCGCTCGCCGAAGGCACCCGGGAAGGTGCGGTCGAGTTCCTGCAGCACAGTCACCGACTTGAGGCCCGGAGCCGCCTTCAGCAGCGGGACGATAAGGCCGTCCCATACCCTCGTGGACCGTGCGGACGAGCGCCCGTGTCCTGTCACGGCTGCGCCGCGGCGGCGATCCTGCCGGGCAACGGGGCGCGAGAACGCAATCCTCCACGGCGAGGCGTCGCTATTGCCCGGCCTCGAGGGTGGCGATGGCGGATGCGACATCCCGCGCCGCGCCGAGCGCGGCGGCACGCCGGTACCAGGCGAGCGCGGCCGCGGGGTCGGGCGGGAGCCCGACGGCGCGCCGCTCGGCGAGGATGTGGGGGTCATAGGTCTCGGCCATGGCGCGCGCCGCGGCGGCGCTGCCGCTGGCAGCGGCGCGCTCGAAGAAGCGGCGCGCACCCATGATGTCGCCGATTGCCATCAGCGCCTCGCCGCGGCGGAGCATGACGGCGAGCTGCGCGGGGTCCCTGGCTGGCGCGGCGCTCACGGTCCGGTCCGGGATGACGCTGTCTGATGCCATTGAAGGCGGCAGCGATGGCGCGACCGTCAGCCGCGCCCCTGCGGATGGCGGCTCGGGCGCGGGCTGTGCAGCCACGGCAGGAGGCGGCTCGGGCGCGGGCTGTGCAGCCACGGC
>CAZMCV010000011.1:0-5803 GCA_964564645.1 uncultured Acetobacteraceae bacterium | reverse complement strand
CGGGCTGTGCAGCCACGGCAGGAGGCGGCTCGGGCGCGGGCTGTGCAGCCACGGCGGGAGGCGGCTCGGGCGCGGGCTGTGCAGCCACGGCGGGAGGCGGCTCGGGCGCGGGCTGTGCAGCCACGGCGGGAAGCGCTTCAGGAACAGCATCGACCGCCGCGGCGGGGGGCGGTTCGGGGGCAGCCGCGACGGAGGGCGGTGGCTCGGGCACCTCGTCCTTTGACGTGTCCGGAGCACCGGTCGTTGCCGCCTCTTCAGGATCCCGAACGGCCCGGGTGGATTCCGCGTCGCTATTGATCGGGATCGAACGAGCCACCGACACCTGGCCTGTCTGCACGTCCAACACAACACGACCGATCGGGGGCACGACCTGGCTTGCGCCTGCCGGCGATGCGATGCGCCCTGCGTTCTCCGTGTCGGAGGCACGGTGCTCCTGCTGCAGGAAGACCAGGACTGCCGCACCCGCCACCAGGCCGATCCCCCCCAGCAGAAGCAGGGGCCTGCCGCGCCGTGGCGCGGTCGGGATCCTGCCAGCTTCGGCTGCCGTGGAAGCGGTCGGACGATCCTCCTCGCTGCTGGGGCCGGGCTTCGGGGAAACCTCCATGACCGGTGAAGCCGGCGCCGCCTCCTTCGAAACCAGGTCGGCCCCCGGCACCACCCGCCGCGGGACCTCGACCGGCTCCGCCATCCTTGCGGACGACGGTGGCAAGAGCATGCGTGCCAGCATGCTCTCCCAGGATCCCGGTGCCCCCTCGATCGAGATCGGATCCTGCCAGACGAAGGCCTCTTCCAGGATGATCGGCATGAATTCGATGTCGGATGGCCGCAGCCGGCGATGGATCACCGGCAGATGGCCCGGATAGGCCACGCTGAATCCCGTGGAGTCGAGGAGCGCGCGGAACCGCTCGATCGCGTCCGGCGTCCATGACGGCTCCACCTCCAGCAGCGCAACGCCAGTGCCGGGCTGGATGAGGATCATGCAGCCAGCGTCGGCGAAGGGAGTCCGGCGCAGCAGCAGCCAGCCATTCTCCAACTGTTCGATGCCACAGGCCGAGGGCGATGCCGCGGAACCAGCAGCATCGGACGCCACCCAGCCTGGGGTGGCTCGTGCATCGCCCGGCGGCGTCTTTGGGATAGCGTCCTGCTCCCTCACGCGAATGGACGCTAAACGGGTAGCGACACCGGCGCCAGCGGTTCCGGCACAGACCCTGAACAATCTACTTTCGGTTGCATTAAAGGAAAATCCACAATCTGACGCCTCGCGGCGTGAACGGGGGGGCGTCCGTCAGCCAGTCTCCGGATCACGGCACGCCGTCCGCAGCGCCACCAAGGCGTCGCCCCCTCCTCCCACTGCCGGTTGCGGCAGGAAGCGCGTGAGCGGCATCGTTCCATCCCTCGCCGGCAAGCAGCCCGCGCATGCGTCCGAGAGCCTCCGACACGCGCCAGAGCGGGCGTGGAGACGCCAGGCGCCAAGTCCGCCGCCATCCGGCGCGCGAGGAGGTCGGCCGCTCCGGCAGGGCGAGACAGGCGCGCAGCGGCGCGGCATCCAGCAGCAAGGGATCCGGCGTGCCGCGGGCGAAGACCTCGCAACCGAGCTGCTCGCGATGCTCCAGCCAGTCCGCCAGGCGCCGCATGGCCTCCCGCTCGGTCCGGCGCGACCGCGCCGACACGCGCTCCTTCGCCGACGCCGGCACGTCGGAAAGGAGGCCCTCCGCGCGGAGCGCGCCAGCCAGGCCCTCATCACCAGCTACTCGGCGCAGCACGGCAGGGGCGCTCCCCGGGCCACCACGAGGGCTTCCAGCCAGCTGGCAAGGCCCAGGAGGGGTATGCGGGCAAGGTCGACCCGCTACGTCCGCGCCAGCGTCAGCAGCCGGTCGAGCGACCCCTCCCAGGCCGGGCCGAGGCGGAGCTCCGGCGCACCGACCCTACCGGCATCTCGGAGTTGCGGAAGGGCGCGCGCTGCGGCCGCGCCGTGGCGGCATGGGCCGGGCGTGTCCCGCCCGTCGCGTGCTACCTGAGCCGGATGACAATCGCCAAGATCATTTTCGGGATCGAGCGGGTCGCCGATCCGGCCTTCCGTTCCGAGTTGGAGTCGTGGCTGCGGGACGGCGCGCGGGCTTGGTTCGGCGACCGGATCCTGGACGTGGACGAGGCGGTGCTCCTCGCCTGGCGGCGGCTTGTCATGGAGGGGCAGAAGGCGCGCTACACCTACTCGCAGCCGGATGCCCTGATCGTGGCGACCGCCAGGGGGCATGGGTTGGTGGTGGCGACGCGCAGCGTGGAGGATTTCGTCCAGGCAGGCCTGCCGATCCTGAATCCCTGGCGGGGCACGAAGTAGGAGCGTGCGTGGTCGGCGCGGCAGACCTGTCGGCTCGCCTCGCCGTTGGGATCGTTGTTCTGACTGGCATTGGCATGCAGACGGATGCTGTTCCCCCATGCAGGCGAAGCGACCGAGCCTTCCCGCAGATGCTCGGCCGCACATGGTGGTCCGCCTGGATCGACACCGCATCGGCTGCCGTACGATGATGCCAGGAGCGCAGCGGCCCCGAATCTGGGGCCGAGACCGCCATGGATGCACCGCGAATGGCCGACGCCCGTTCGATGGCTAGCCCGCCGCGGACGCGGCAAGCCACGACCTGACCCCGGGCTGCGCGGACGGTGCCGAACCAGGTCCGTGCATAGCCCTTATCGTGGCGACGGGGGCGCAGCGGCGCCTTGCCCGCGACGTGCGCGGTCGAGCCACTCCTGCGCCGGGCCGAAGCGTCGCAGGCCCGGCACACCCGCCGCGATGTTCACCTCCCGCCAGGCGGGATGGAACCCGGGCGCCTGGAACCGGTCGATGCGGCTGAACAGGTGGTCGACGAACCGCACCAGCCGCCTGTAGCGGTCGGTGTCCGACGACCAGTTGTAGGCGGCGAGGATGGTCGGCACTGCGATGGTCGGGATGCTCTCGCCTTCCGGGATGAGCAGCGGATAGTCCTTCGAGGTCAGGCTCGTCGGCAGGTAGGTGTTCACGAAATCCGCCTCGAGGAGATCGACGGGCAGGAACCGGAAGCCGGGATCCCAGCGCCCACGCGTGAACGCGTCCACTGGCTTGGACGTGACGAACACGACCGCGGCTATGTCCCCTTCGCCCTGGCGCATCTGCGCCAGGGCGATCGGATGCGGGATGAAGGTCTGTTCTATGTCGAGCTTGAGCCGGTCGAAGATCAGGGGACCGGAATAGGCGGCCGCGGTGCCGGCCGTGTTGAAGTTGACCTTCCGCCCCCGCAGGTCGGCGAGCGAGCGGATTCCCGGGCGGGCAAGGATGTGCAGGTCCGACGGGAAGAGGTTGAGGATGTAGGAGATCCGCTGGTTGATGTTCGGGACGCTGGAACGGAATTGCTCGAGCGCGTCAGCGTTGATGATCGCCATGTCGATGCCGCGAAGATACAGCAGGGCCTCGACGTTTTCCGCCGGACCGCGCGTGACGACCGGCAGGACCTGCAGCGCATCTCGCTCGTCGACGACGCGGGCGATCTCCACGGCGAAGCGGATCGGCGCCCCCTCGAGCAGGCCGCCGGCCAGCCCGAGCGTCCAGGCATTGATCCTGTTCCGGATGGCGATGTCGGCCCTGGTCATCTCGGCGGCCGTCTGCGCACCTGCCGGTGCAGATGCGTGCGTCAAGCCTGCCAGCATGCCGAGAAGACCAAGCATGTGTTCGCGTCGCGCGTGCATTCCTTGTCTCGCCTTCTCTCCGGCCGCTTGCAGTCGGCGGCGTCTCCTTTCGACCCTGTCGCAGTATCCGATGTGTTCCGCTCCACTTCAATGGAATGTGGTGACGCGGAAGGGATCACGCCGTGCCGTGACGATGTGGCTCGGCGAATCCGCGCGTTGCGTCTGTCGTTTCGACGGGTATAGGGTCGATGCCGTGCAAAAGCGCCCGCCGGAGACCTGGATCACCTTGATGCTGACCCGCCGAGCCACCCTTCTTATTCCCGCCGTGTTGGCCGCGGCTGCGGCGTCCCCGGGGCGGACGGAAACCTGGCCCGCCCGGCCGCTGCGATGGCTGGTCGGCTTCCCGCCGGGCGGTGCGCCGGACCTGCTGACGCGCATCCTGGTGCGGCGGCTGGAGGCTGAGCTCGGCCAAGCCATCGTGGTGGAGAACCGGCCCGGCGCCGGCGGCAATCTGGCCGCCGCAGCGCTTGCGCGCGCCGCGCCCGACGGGCAGACCTTCGGCACGCTCTTCGCCGCGAACCTCGCGGTCAATCGCCACATCTACCGCAACCTGTCCTACGACCCGCAGCGCGACTTCAAGCTGATCAGCGAGTTCGCGCGCTTTCCCTCGGCCGTGATGGTGCATCCCTCCGTGCCTGCCTCGACGATCGCCGAACTCGGCGCCTGGATGCGTGCGCAGGCCACACCCCCGATCTGCGCAACGCCGGGCGCGGGCGTGATTCCCCATCTCGGGACGGAGATGCTGCTGCAGCGGCTGGGTGCGCGCTGCGAGGTGGTGCACTACCGCGGCAATCCCGATGCGCTGCGCGACCTGGTGGCAGGGCGCGCACAGATCATGGTGGACGCTTTCCCGACCGCGCTGCCGCTGGTGCGCGACGGGCGTGCCCGCGCGGTGGCGGTCACCAGCGCCCAGCGTTCGCCCCTGCTGCCGGACGTGCCGCCGGTGGCGGAGACGTTGCCGGGCTTCGAGACCGCATCCTGGCTCGCCGTGGCCGCGCCCGCGGGGCTGCCTGCGCCGATCGCTGCGCGCATGGGTGACGCCGCGATGACGGCCGCCAAGGATCCCGACGTCGTCAAGCGCTTTGCCGAGCTGGGCGCCGAGGCCATCGGCTCGACGCCCGAGCAGCTGACTGCACGTGCCACCGCGGAGGATGTGCGCTGGGGCGAGCTGGTGCGCGCCATCGGCATCACCGCGGACTAAGGCGTGTCTACAAAGTCGGCTACAGCCAGAGGATCGCCATGCCGATGGTGATCATGGCGAGGTAGTTGGCGGCGCGCTTTTCGTAGCGGGTTGCAATGCGCCTGAATTGCTTGAGGCGGCCGATCATGCGCTCGACGGCGTTGCGCTGGCGGTAGGCTTCGCGGTCGAAGCGCGGCAGCCGCCTCTGGTCCTTGCGGGTCGGGATCACGGGTTGGATGCCGCGCCGACGGATGCGGCGTCGGGCGGTGGGGCTGCTGTAGCCGCGGTCGCCGGCAAGGCGGCGCGGGCGGAGCCGGGGCCTGCCGCGGCCGGGTCGGCGGACGGCGCCCGCGTCCATCAGCGGCTCGAGGGCGATCTGCTCGTGGCGTTCGCCGGAGGTCAGAACCGCCGCCATCGGCCTGCCGTGCCCCTCGGCGCGGAGGTGCAGCTTCGTTGAGAACCCGCCCTGGCTCCGGCCCAAGGCCTCCCTGGCCTGGGCCTCACCCCCCGATGGCGCCGTCCCGGCGGGCCCCGGCGGCGTGCGGGTGGGCGCGCACCACGGTCGCGTCCACGAAATGCAGGTCCCAATCCAGACCGCCTGCCGCGTTGGCCTCGGCCTGCAAGCCGGCCAGCACCCCGTCCCACACGCCAGCGGCCCGCCAGCGGTAGAACCGGCTGGAGACCGTCCCGACCGGGCCGTAGCGCGCCGGCAGGTCCCGCCAGGGAGCACCCGTCCGGTGCACCCACAGGATGCCATTCAGGATCCGGCGATGGTCATCGTTCGGCCGTCCTGTCCGCGGCTTCTCCGCCGGCAGGAAGCAGCGAAGCTGCTCCCACCGCGCATCACTCAGATCGCCTCGTGCCATGCAACTCAACCGTGCACGCGGCCGCGCAACGTCAGCCCAG
>CAZMCV010000010.1:0-45222 GCA_964564645.1 uncultured Acetobacteraceae bacterium | reverse complement strand
GCACAGCCAGTGGGTGCCGACCATGTTCGTGCGGCTCCTGGCGCTGCCCGAGGCGCTGCGGCTGCGGGGGGTGGCGGCGGGGGAGGAGACGCTGGCGCGGGGCTGTGCCCTGGTGCGCGAGGTCTCGCGCCGCGTCCTCGGCCTCCGTCACCATGACGTGCAGCTGCTCGGGGCGCTCGCCATCCTCGATGGCAGCATCGCCGAGATGGACACGGGCGAGGGCAAGACCCTCACCGCCGCCATGGCCGCCGCCCTCGCCGCCCTCGCCGGATCGGCGACGCATGTCGTGACGGTGAACGACTACCTGGCCGAGCGCGACGCCGCCATGCTCGCGCCGCTCTACCGAGCGCTCGGGCTGACCGTCGGCGTGGTGCTGCATGGCGACGGGCCGGAGCGGCGCGCGGCGGCCTATCGCTGCGACATCGCCTATGCCAGCAACAAGGAGCTCGCCTTCGACTACCTCCGTGACCGGCTCGCCCAGGGCGGCCGGCGCGCCGAGGCGGAGCGCGGCAAGCTGCGCCGCGTCCTCGGCGGGCGGGAGGCTGCGCCGGATCTCGTGCTGCGCGGTCTGCGCTTCGCCATCGTGGACGAGGCCGACAGCGTGCTGGTGGACGAGGCGCGCACGCCGCTGATCATCTCGCGCGAGACGGACGCGGCGGAGGAGCGCGCCTGGGCGGAGCGCGCGCTGGCCCTGGCCGATGCGCTCGAGGCCGGGCGCGACTGGCGCCTGATGCGCGAGGAGCGGCGCGTCACCCTGACCGAGGCCGGCCGCGCGCGCCTGGCGGAGCGGTGCGAGGGCCTCGGCGGCCCCTGGGCCAACCACATCCGGCGCGAGGAGGCGGTGCGGCAGGCGCTGGCCGCGCGCCTGCTCTTCCAGCGCGGCGACCACTACCTGGTGCGCGAGGGGAAGGTCGAGATCGTGGACGAGAACACGGGCCGCGTCATGGCCGACCGGTCCTGGAGCGACGGGCTGCACCAGATCATCGAGGTGAAGGAAGGCGTGGCGGTCACCAGCCGCAAGCTGGCGATGGCGCGCATGACCTACCAGCGCATGTTCCGCCGCTACCACCTTCTGGCCGGCATGACCGGCACGGCGACGGAGGCGGCGCGCGAGTTCCGCTCGGTCTACCGTCTGCGCGTCGCGCGCGTGCCGCCGAACCTGCCTTCGCGGTTGCGGCGCGGGCAGGTCACGGTGCTGCCGACGCTCGCGGAGAAGTGGGCGGCGGTGGCCGAGCGCACGCGCGCGCTGCGCGCGGAGGGGCGGCCGGTGCTGATCGGCACGCGCTCCGTCGCCGCCTCGCGCACCATGAGCGCGGCGCTGTCGGCGCAGGGCGTCCCGCACGCCGTGCTGAACGCCGAGAACGACGCCGACGAAGCGCGGGTGATCGCCGAGGCGGGGGAGGCCGGGCGGGTGACCGTCGCCACCAACATGGCCGGGCGCGGCGTCGACATCCGCCTGGACCCCGAGGTGGTGGCGCGCGGCGGGCTGCACGTGATCCTGACGGAGCGCCATGATGCCCGCCGCATCGACCGTCAGCTGGAGGGCCGCGCAGGCCGCCGCGGCGAGCCCGGCAGCGCGGAGGCGATCCTCTCCCTCGAGGATCCGCTGCTGGGGCTGCTGCCGGCGGCGCATCCCGCGCGGCTGCTCGCGCGGCTCGGCGGCGCGCCGCGGCGCGCGCGCCTGTTCGACGCGGCGCAGCGCCGCGCCGAGCGGTCGCATCTGCGCGCGCGCGTGGCGCTGCTCGAGCAGGAGAAGCGGCTCGGCGAGATGCTCGCCTTCGCGGGCGGAATGGAGTAGTTGCGGGGGATGCGGACAGCTTCCTGCATCGCACTGGCGCTTGCGCTCGCGACGGCGACGGACGTCGCGGGCGCGCAGCCGGTCCCGCCCGAGGGCTTCGACTGCGTGATCGAGCCCTCGCTCTCGCTCAAGCTCGGCAGCCCGATCACGGGCATCATCGCCTCGGTGGAGGTGGACCGGGGCGATGTGGTGCGGCAGGGCCAGGTGCTGGCCCGGCTGGAATCCTCGGTCGAGATGGCGACCCTCGCCCTCGCCCGCGCGCGCGCCGAGAGCAGCGCCGAGATCGAGGCGCGGCGGGCGCGGCTGGAGCAGACGCGGAGCGAGCTGAACCGCGCCGCCAGCCTGCACAGCAGCGCGGTGGTCTCCACGCAGCGGATCGAGGAGCTGCGCGCCAACGCGCAGGTCGCGGCCTCGGAGCTCGCCATCGCGGAGCTGAACCGGAAGCTGGCGGCGCTGGATGCCGGGCGCAGCGAGGCGTTGCTGGAGCAGCGGACCGTCCGCAGCCCGGTGGACGGCGTCGTCACCGCGCGCAACCTCGGCCCCGGCGAGTACATCCACGTCGACAACCACATTCTCGCCATCGCGCGGATGGACCCCCTGCATGTGGAGACCTTCCTGCCGGTGCGCCTGCATGGGCGGGTGCGCCTCGGCACGCGGGCGACGGTGCGCCCGGATCAGCCGGTCGGCGGCAGCGTGCAGGCCGCGGTCGAAGTGATCGACGAGGTGTTCGACGCGGCGAGCGGCACCTTCGGCGTGCGGCTCTCGCTGCCCAATCCGGACCGCGCCTTGCCGGCGGGCCTGCGCTGCCGCGTCCAGTTCGAAGTGGCCGATCGCTGAAGGCGGCGGGGGGCCACGCACGGCCTGGCCGGGGCGCGACTCAGGCCATGGGGACAGCCGAGGACGTCATCGCGCGGCAGGGGCGTGCGTCGGCGGAGCTCGACGACGGCCGCCTCCTCGGCCTCGGTCGAAGTGCTGGCGCGAGGTCGCAATGACCCCCGCGGCGCGGCCGCCCTGGCGGTCCACCTGCGCCACTCGGCGGCGGTCCCGGGGTTCAGGCCGCAGCGGGGGCCAGGGCATGGGTCGACGCTTGGATCGCGGCTCGAACACGCAGTGCCATGCGGGCCGAGCCGTGAAGACCTGCCGCCATCGGTCGTCCTCCCGCTCACGGAAGAACGCATCACCAGCCTCCGGGACCGCATACCAGCGGCGCGCCGCGCGAGACCATGGCATCACGTCCAGATGGTTGCGCCCGCCGGTTCCTCTCGCCACGATGGCCGGACGATCCCGAAGGACGCTGCAGCGTCTCATCGAGCCCCAACGGCAACGTCATGCGATGTGCGCGCCCGGGGAAAGATCCGACCCGTCGCCCGTGTTCGGCTCCTGCGGTCGCCGGCCGCTCTCCCCGATCCTGGCGCCAGGCCTCGAGCTAACGCGCGACCGCTCAGAGCGTGTAAAGAAATCGAACTTGCGAAAGAATGCCCGTTGGAATCATGGAGGAATTCCCTCCAGGATTGGCGCTGACGGGCATCCTTTCACAAACTCTCAGTCGACGGCGCTCGCCTCCTGCGAGGTGGCTTCGGTGGCCATCATGGCACGGAGGGATTCCGGCGGCACCGGCTGGCTGAACAGGAAGCCCTGCACCTCGTCGCAGCCTTCGGCCAGCAGGATGCGCGCCTGGCTCTCCATCTCCACCCCTTCGGCATTCACGCGCATGCCCAGCGCGCGGGCCATGCCGAGCACCGCGCTGACGATGGCCAGCGCATGCGGGTCCTTGCCCAGGCCACGCACGAAGGAACGATCGATCTTGATCTTGTCGAAGGGGAATTTCTGCAGGTAACCAAGGCTGGAATAGCCGGTCCCGAAATCATCCATGGCGATGGAGGCGCCGAGCGCACGCAGCCTGCCAAGGATGTCGAGTGTCTCCTCGGTGTCGGAGAGCAGCACGCCCTCGGTCACCTCCAGCTCCAGCCGGCCACGCTCCAGGCCAGTCTCGGCCAGCGCGGCGCGGACGGTCTCGACAAAGCCGGGCCGGCGAAACTGCACCGGAGAGACATTGACCGCGATGCGCAGCGGCTGCGGCCAGGTCGCGGCCTCGCGGCAGGCTTCGCGCAGCGCCCACTCGCCGATCTGCACGATCAGCCCGGTCTCCTCGGCCAACGGGATGAACTCGTCCGGGCGCATTTCCCCGCGCTGCGGATGGAGCCAGCGGATCAGCGCCTCTGCGCCGAAGATGTGGTGATCGATCAGGTCGAACTGCGGCTGGTAGCTCAGACGGAACTGGCCGGTGGCGATGGCTTCCCGCAGGTCGGCCTCGAGCTTGCGGCGTTCCAGCAGATGGCGGTTCATCGCCGCCTCGAAGAAGCGGTAGGCGCCACGCCCTTCGGCCTTGGCCTGGTACAGCGCCAGGTCGGCCTCCTGCAGCATCGCTCCGAGCTCGCTCGCGCGGGCCTCGGCCCCCCCCGGCTGGTGCCGCACCGCGACGCCGATGCTGCCGCCGATCGAGACATGGTGGCCATCGAGGTCGAAGGGCTCGGCCAGTGCCGCGATGAAGCGCCCGGCCAGCGCCTCGACATCGGCCGGGTGACGGTCGCCGAGCTGGATGACCGCGAACTCATCCCCGCCGAGCCTTGCCAGCGTATCGGTCTCCCGCAGATTGGCGGAAAGCCGCATCGCCACCTGGCGCAGCAGCTGGTCGCCGGCGCCATGGCCCAGCGTGTCATTGACCGCCTTGAAGCGATCGAGGTCGATGTAGAGCACCGCCACCATGCCGCCGGCACGGTGCAGCCGAGCCAGCGCCTGGTCCAGCCGGTCGCGGAACAGGGCGCGGTTGGGAAGTCCGGTCAGCGCATCATGAGTCGCAAGGAACGCGGCGCGCGACAAGGCTCGGTCCAGCAGCCGCAGCGGCAGCAGCCGCAAGACCGCGAAGACACAGGCGGCGGCGAGGAGGGCGAACAGGGCCACCGCCGCGGTGGACACTGCCAGCGGACGGCCCGACTCCGCCACTTCGAGCATCCCGACGGCCATGCCGGAATCATAGACCGTGCGGCGGGCGGTCAGGATCGGCTTCGGCTGGGCCGCACCCAGCTCCGCCACCTTCTGGCCATTCACGGCGAAGACCCGGATGCGCGACGCCTCCTCGCCGATGAGCTGGGCGAGCATGCCGCGGATGCGCGCATTCTCGAAGGTCCAGAGGTCCGGATTGCGCATCGCCAGGTCGGAGATGGCGGTCGCGCCGATGGCGGCCTGCGCATCCAGCCGTGCCTGGATGCGAACATCGCCGGTGATGAAGTAGGCCGCGGGGACCAGCAGCGCGAATGACAGCGCCGTCGCCGCTGCCAGCCAGCTGACGAGGCGTGCGATCCGCGGATCCGTGCGCGCAGGATCGGGCCGCGCGGCGCCGATCATGCGGGCCCCGGCGTGGCATGGCCGAGCTGCACGAGGATGGCCTGCCCCTCCGCGCCCAGCAGATAGTCGAGGAAGGCGTTCAACGGTGGCGGCAGGATGGTCGACCAGGCGATGTGCAGGGTCCGGACCAGCGGGTAGCCGCTCATCGACACGTCGGGCGCCATGCCATCCAGCGCCAAGGGCTTCAGCCGCAGCGCCTCGGCACGCAGCTGGCCGAGGGAGACCATGCCGAAGGAGCCGCGCATCCGCAGCAGGGCGTCCGCATTCTCCTGGTCGGTGCCGACGGTCAGCAGGCCGGGCCGCTTCCTGGCGGTGTCCACCGCCTCCGCCATCGTGGGCGACAGGCCCCGCAGCATGGTCCAGTCGGCGTCGGAGAGCTCCCGCCGCACCAGACGTACCGGCACGCCATCCGGCCAGGTCGGCATCTCGCCCTTCAGGAGGCGGGCAACCTCGGGCAGGGAAATCCCGGTGGCCGCGTTGTCCGGATGGGTGACAAAGGCGATCGGGGTGCGGGCATAGGGAATGGCGCTGAGCCCGCGGGCTCGCTCGGCCTCGTTCAACGGCCGGGCCACCAGGGCGAAGTCGATGGCGCCGGCGGACACGGCGGCGATGCCACCGCTGGTCCCGAGGCTTGGCGTCACCTGCAGCATGAAGTCCGGCTGCTTCGCCACGAAGGCCTGGCCGACGACGCGCATTGCCGCCAGGGCCATGCCGGTCCCGCCGAGGGCCAAGCGCTGGCCGCCCGCCCGGGCGCCCAGGGCGGCGGGCACCGTGGTGAGCGGCAGAAGGGAGAGCAGACGCCTGCGATCGAGCATGGGAATGGGCCCACGGGTTCACCTGGGCGATAGCAGAGCGATGGTTGCTTTCGTCCTAACGGCGAGGCATCGGATCCGCCATACGCCGCCCAGATCCACGGCATATTCGCTACACGACACGTTCTCTGTCCCGCCCCACCCGGCTCGCCGGTGGGCCGCCTTCCGTCAGCGCCTGCGCCACCCCTCCGCAGCCGGCACGAAAGGCACGGTCCCCTCGGGCAACGACAGGATGTGGTCGGCGATGTCGGAGGGCCGAGCGAACCAGACCTTGTCCGCCTTCGGGTGGTTGCGGATGTAGAGCAACGCCTCGCGCAGCGGCTTGAGCCGATAGGGCTGGCCGACCACCATCATATGCGTCGAGACGCCCATCACCAGCGGCCGCCTCTCCGACAGCTCGAGCATCATGTCGAACTGGTCACGGATCATCTGCCCGAACTCGACGGCCGTCAGCTGGCGGTTCAGCATCTGCGGCACGTCGTTGATCTCGATCGGGTAGGGCACGGAGAGCATCCGCCCCGCGCGCGTCTCCATCCAGAAGGGCTGGTCGTCGGCAGGCCAGTCCATGAGGATGTCGTAGCCGGCCTCCCGCAGCAGGTCGGGCGTCGTCGCCGAATGCGACATCCAGGGCGACATCCAGGCGCGCGGCGCCTTGCCCTCGTGGCGGCGGAAGGTCTCGGTGACCTCCCGGATCAGCCGCGCCTCCTCCTCCTCCCACAAGGTGCCCTGGCGCTCGGCATTGGTGCGGCCATGGCCGATGATCTCGTCGCCGCGTTCGCGGATGCGGTCCATGATGTCGGGCGCGTAGTTGTAGAGCAGCGAGTTGGCCAGGTGGTTCGCCGGCAGGTCCAGCTCGTCGAGCATGTCGAACACGTTCCACGAGCCGACGCGCAGCCCGTAGTCGCGCCAGGCATGGCCGCGGTGGTCAGGCGGCGGCGTGACCGCGGCCGGCGCGTGGCCGAGGCCGGTGCCGAAGGCGAAGATCTCGATGTTGGTGGCGAAGTGGAAGGCGAGCCGCTTGCCGCCCGGCCAGTCGTAATCCGGGCGCCTGTGGATCGGCGAGTAGCCGTAGCGGCCATGGTCGGGCAGGCGGGTCAGCATGCGTCGTCTCCTCCCAGTTTCAGCCGATCATCAGGCCGGGCAGCCATGGCGCGATCCCGGGCAGGGCGTGAGGGACGAGGACCACGACCATCACCACGCACCGCAAGGGGATCCGCCGATGAAGACCACGCGCAGGTCGATGTCCGGCAGGGTCGCCTCGATCGCGGCGCGGTTCAACCCGAAGCGGCGCGTCGCAACAGCCGCACCGTGCCGGAGGCCGTGGATAGGCTGGCGCGGCGCTTGCATTGCCGCACGCGACATGCGGCGGGCCGGATCCATCGTGGTGCCCGCCACCCCGGGGCCGGACACAATGACCGAGCGCATGCACCTCGCCTTCGACCTCTCCTGGACGCATCTGGAGGGGCGGTGGCGCATGCCGGGATCCTGGACCGGCCTGACCTATCCCGACATCCGCATGTACGAGGAGGTGGCGCGCATCGCCGAGCGCGGCTGCATCGACATGATCTTCTTCGGCGACGGCACCGGCATCCCCGCCACCTGGCGCGGCTCGACCGAGGAGGCGGTGCGCTGGGGCATCGGCTGGCCGCGCCTCGACATGAGCCCGACCATCGCGGCGCTGTCACGCGTGACGCGGCACATCGGATTCGGGCTGACCTATGCGTCCACCTTCATGCACCCCTTCTACACGGCGCGGCTGCTGGCCTCGCTGGACCACATCACCAACGGCCGCATCGCCTTCAACGTCATCACCTCCTCCCGCCGTGCCGATGCCGCGAATTACGGCTTCGACGAGCTGATGGAGCACGGCGCGCGCTACGAGCGGCTGGAGGAGTTCATCGAGGTCTGCAAGGCGCTCTGGGCGAGCGTCGGGCCGGACGCGATGGTCTGGGACCGCGAGACCGGCGTGGTGGGACGGCCGGAGGCGGTCCGGCCGATCCACCACGCCGGCGCGCATTTCAAGGTGCGCGGCCCGCTGAACACGCCGCCCCTGCCGCAGGGACGGCCGGTGATCCTGCAGGCCGGCGCCTCGCCGCGCGGCATCACCGCCTCGGCCCGCGTCGCCGATGTGGTGTTCGGCGCGAGCAAGGCGCTGGACCTGCAGGTCCGGCACCGGCAGGAGCTGGACGCTGCGCTGGCGGCGGAGGGACGAGACCCGGGCAGCGTCGGGATCCTGTGGGACATCCTGCTGACGGTCGGCGAGACGGACGAGGCCGCGCACCGCCAGAAGGAAAGGCTGCTGGAGCAGATCCCGCTGGAGGCCGCCGGCGCCTTCATCTCCCACCACGCGGGCTACGATTTCTCGACGCTGCCGCCCCGCTTCACCCTGCGCGAGCTGAACGAGCGCATCGCCGCGACCCAGGCCTCCCCCGTCGGCTTCGTCTGGCGCCTGGCGCATGAGCTGGGCGAGGGGACGGAGGTGACGCGGGAGGAGTTCTTCCGCCACGGCCTGCGCGAGGCGACCGGCTACAACGACACCTTCGCGGGCTCCGCCCGGACTGTCGCCGACCGCCTCGAGGAGATCTTCGAGGCGACGGGAGGCCGCGGCGGCTTCATGGTCGCGCATCCGCAGCTGACGCCGCGCGACCTGCTGAACGTCGTGGACTATTTGGTGCCGGAGCTGCGCCGCCGCGGCCGCTTCCGCGCGCGCTACGAGGGCGCGACGCTCCGCGAGAACCTGCTGGGCTGAGCGAGGCAGAGCGATTCGAACACGCGCTCCGGCGCCAGCGGCAGGCGCAGCAGCGGCGCCTCATGCCCGAGCCCCGTCGCCTGCACAGCGCGGCTGAGCGCATTGGCCAGCGCGGCCCCGGCGGGCACGGTGCCTCCCTCGCCCACGCCGCGCACGCCGAGCGGGTTGGTACCCGGCCGCGTCTCCATGTGTCCAAGGCGGATGCGCGGCGCATCGGGCGCGGTGGCGACGAGGTAGTCGGCGAGCGTGCCGGTCAGCAGCTGCGCGCGCTCGTCATGGACCAGCTCCGACAGCATGGCGCCGCCGATGCCGTCCACCGCGCCGCCGATGATCTGCCCGTCCACCACCATCCGGTTCAGCGCCCGCCCGGCATCATGCGCGATGCAGTAGTCCAGCACGCGGTAGAAGCCGGTGCGCGGGTCGAGCGCGACGCGCGCGGCATGGACCAGCATGCCGAAGGTCAGCAGCTGGTCCGTGTGGAAGACATGGGCGGCCGAGAGGGTCGGGTTGCCGGCATGGAGCGCGCCGCCCGGCGCGACGGCGCGCGCGATGTCGGCGAGGGTCAGCGCGGTCGCCTGGCCGTCGCGCGTGATGCGGGCCTCGACCAGGTCGAGCCGCGCGGCATCGGCCTGCAGCAGCGTCGCGGCATGGTCGAGCACGATCCTGCGCAGCGCCACCGCCGCGCCGTGGACGGCGTTCGCGCCCATCACCGCGCCGCGGCTGGCGAAGGCGCCGCGGCCGAAGGGCAGCAGCGCGGTGTCGCCCATGCGCACCGTGATGCTGTCGGGCCGCACGCCGAGCGTCTCGGCCGCCACGGTCGCGTAGGTGGTGGGCTGCCCCTGGCCCTGGGTGGACATGCCGGAGCGGAGCGTGATGCGGCCCTGGAGATCGACCAGCAGCTCGGCCGATTCATGGTTCACGAAGCCCGAGGATTCGAGGCCGCAGGCCAGGCCCCAGGCGGCGCGCTCGCCGGTGGGCAGGGTCGCGACAGCCTCCTCGAAGCCGGACTCGGCCAGCGCCTGGCGCAGCATGGCGGGGAAGTCGCCGCTCTCGAAGACGATCGGCGTCGCGCCGAGCGCCGTGCCGGTGCGGTGCGGCAGCATCGCGGGCGTGACCAGGTTGCGCGCGCGAAGCTCGGCCGCCGGCATCCCGAGGTCGCGCGCGACGAGGTCCATCATCGCCTCGAGCGGAAAGGTCGCCTCCGGCTGGCCGGCGCCGCGATAGGTGGCGACGGGCGTCTTGTTCGTGCCGACGCAGCGGATCTCCACGGCGAGGTCCGGAATCGCATAGGGGCCCATGGCGTAGGCGCCCGCGATCTCGGCCGTGATGACGCCGCTGGTGTGGACATAGGCGCCGATGTCCACCGCGATGTCGGCGCGCATGGCGAGGATCCGCCCGGTCTCGTCATAGCCGAGCTCGAGCTCGGTCTGCGCGGCGCGGGAATGGGTGATCGCCTGCAGCGATTCCAGCCGGTCCTCGATCCACTTCACCGGGCGGCGCAGGCGGCGGCTGGCCTCGGCGACGACCAGCTCCTCGGGGTAGGTGCGGGACTTGGCGCCGAAGCCGCCGCCGACATCCTCGGCCACGACGCGCACCGCATGCTCCGGCAGATCGAGCAGGGTCGCCAGGTTCTGCCGGACATTGTAGTGCGCCTGGGTCGACATCACGACGTCCAGGCAGGGCGTGTGCGGGTCGTAGTCGGCGACGACGCCACGGGTCTCGAGCGGCAGGGGCGACTGGCGGCCGAAGCGGAATCGGCGCGCCAGGCGACGCGGCGCGCGGGCCAGGGCCACGGCGGCGTCGCCCTGGCGCTGGGCGAAGGCGGCGGCGACGTTGCGGGTCCAGCCCTCGTGCAGCAGCGGGGCGCCGGGCGCCTCCGCCTCCTCCGGCGTGGCGATCGTGGGCAGCGGGCGGTAGTCCACCTGCACGAGCTCGGCCAGATCCTCGGCACGGTAGCGATCGAGTGCCACGAGGAAGGCGACGGGCTCGCCGACATAGCGCACCCGGTCCGTCGCCAGGAAGCCGGTCAGCCCGCCGCGGATCGCCGGGTTCCAGTAGCGCACGATCCAGTCGCGGCCGAGGAAGGGCAGGTCGCGGGCGGTCAGCACCAGCAGCGCGCCGGCGGCGATCGCGGCGGAGGCGTCGATGCCGGCGATCTCCGCATGCGCCATCGGACTGCGCAGGAAGACGCCATGCACCATGCGGTCGAGATGGACGTCGTCCACATAGCGCGCGCGGCCCGCGAGCAGCCGCGCATCCTCGCGCCGCAGCGGGAAGGGGTCGACAGGGTGCGTCATGCGGCGAGCTCCCCGAGGCATTCGTCGACCAGCACGGAAGCGAGGTGGCGGCGGTAGCCGGCGCTGGCCTGCAGATCGGACAGGGAATCGGCGGAGGCGATGCGGGCAGCGATGTCGGCGGCGGCGGCGACCAGCGGCCGGTCGGCCAGGCCGCCGATGCCGATCCTGGTCCCCTGCGGCATGCGCTGCGCGGCGACGGCGACGACGGCGAAGTCGCCATGCCGGCGCGCCAGCTCGCGGAAGGCGGCACGCGTGCCCGGCGGCGCGACGGGCACGGCAATGGAGGCGAGGATCTCTCCCGGCCGCAGTGCCGTCGTCAGCGCGCCCTGCACGAAGTCGCGTGCGGGCACCTGCCGGGAGCCCCCCGCATCGCGCAGGGTGAGCACGGCGTCGAGCACGGCCATCACCAGTGGCAACTCGGCGGCGGGATCGGCATGCGCCAGGCTGCCGCCGATGGTGCCGCGGTTGCGCGTCTGCGCATGGCCGATGTGGTGCGCCGCCATCGCCAGCAGCGGCGCCGCCTCGGCGATCCGCGGATCCTCGAGCAGCGCCTTCTGCCGCGTCATCGCGCCGATATGCAGCCAGCCATCCTCGCGACGGATACCCGCCAGCGCCGCGACGCGGTTCAGATCCACCAGCACGGCGGGCGCCGCGACGCGCAGGTTCAGCATCGGCACCAGGGTCTGGCCGCCGGCGATCGGCCGCGCCGCCTCGCCATGCGCGGCCAGCAGCTGCAGCGCCTCCTCGACCGTGTCGGGCCGTAGCAGCCGGAGCGGGGAGGGCTTCATGGCGCGAGCGACATCACCGCGTCCACGATGCCCTGGTAGCCCGTGCAGCGGCAGATATTGCCCGAGATGGCCTCGCGGATCGCGGCTTCCTCCCTCGGCAGCGCGCCGCGGTCGATCAGCGCCTGCAGGGTCATCAGCATGCCGGGCGTGCAGAAGCCGCATTGCAGCCCGTGATGCCGGTGAAAGGCCTGCTGCAGCGGGTTCAGCGTGCCGTCCGGCGCGGCCAGCCCTTCCACCGTGCGGATCGTGACGCCATCGGCCTGGCCCGCGAGCATCAGGCAGGAGCGCACCGCATCGCCGTCGAGGAGGATGGTGCAGGCCCCGCAGGCGCCCATCTCGCAGCCGACATGCGTCCCCGTCAGGCGCAGCTCGTGGCGCAGGAAATCGGAGAGCAGCATGCGGTCCGGCACCTCGGCCGCCACCGCCTCGCCGTTCACCGTGCAGCGCAGCGCGATCATGGCTGCTCGCCCAGCATTGCGCCCAGCATCCGCATCTCCGCCACCGGCGTCTCGCCGACGAAGGTCAGGACCATCTCCGTCACGCCGACGGCGGCGAAGCGTGCCATGCCGGCCTCGGCATCGTCCAGGTTGCCGGCGAGGGAGAAATTGTCGACGAAGCGGTCGTCCAGCACCTGCTCGGCGGGCTCGCCGGCGCGGAGCCGGAGGATCGCGCCCTCGAACTCCTCGCGCGGGATGCCGCTCTCCCGGTACATCGCGACGCGCACGGTCTCCGAGGTCTCGCCGAAGGTCCAGTAGAGGTTGATCATGCGCCCGATCGTCGCCTTCACCCGCTGCCGCGCGGCGATGCGGTCCTTCCCGATGACGCAGGGCATGTACTGCACGATGGGCACGGGCGGCGCCCGTCCGTCGCGCGCCGCGCCCTCGGCGATCAGCGCCCGGCCGCGCTCGGTGAAGCCGGGCGGCGACATGTTGGAGATCATGGTGCCGTCGGCAAGACGCCCCGCGAGCCGCAATGCCTGGTCGCCCTGCGCCGCCATGTAGACCGGCTTGCCCGGGTTCGGCACCTTGTATTCCAGCGTAACGTTCCGCGCGCTGAACACGGTGCCCTCATGGGTCACCGTCTCGCCGCGCAGCAGCCCCTTCACGATGACCAGCGCGTCGCGCATCGCGGCGATCGGCTTGGCGTAGGAGAGCCCCATGCGCTCCACCGCCGAGCCGATGCCGGAGCCGAGGCCGAGCATCGCGCGGCCCTCGGCCAGCTCGTCGAGCGCGCCGAATTCCATGGCGATCAGGGTCGGGTGGCGGTTGTAGGGATTCCAGACGCCGATGCCGACGCGGATGCGGCTGGTCGCCAGGATGCAGCCGGAGACCGCGGGCAGCACGCCGCGGTTGAACGGGTTCTCGGCGAACCACAGCGCGGCCATGCCGGCGCGCTCGGCTTCCTGCGCGAATTCGATGCAGGCGCGCGGCGCGAGCCCGCCATGCAGCCTGGTGCCGATGATCGGCCTTGCCATGCGTTCACCCCCCCAGATAGGCGCGCTGCACCTGCCCGTCGCCGAGCAGCGCCGTGGCCGTGTCGGATGCGACGATGCGGCCGAGCTCCAGCACGTAGCCGCGATGGCTGACGTCGAGCGCCATCAGCGCGTTCTGCTCCACCAGCAGGATCGCCGTGCCCTGGCGGTTGATCTCGGCCAGCGTGTCGAAGACCTGCTCGACCAGGATCGGCGCGAGGCCGAGCGAGGGCTCGTCCAGCAGCATCAGCTTCGGCCGCGCGATCAGCGCGCGGCTGATCGCCAGCATCTGCTGCTGCCCGCCGGAGAGCGACCAGGCGAGCTGCGCGCGGCGCTCCGCCAGGATCGGGAACAGGGTGAAGACGCGGTCCATCTCCCGCTGCAGCGCCGCGGCCTCGCCGCCCCAGGGTGTCGCCGCGATTCGGAGGTTGTCCATCACCGAGAGCCCGGGGAAGACCCCGCGCCCCTCCGGCACCATGGAGGCGCCGAGCCGCGCGATCGCCGGCGTCGGCAGCCCCGCCACGTCGCGCCCGTCGAGCAGGATGCGCCCCGCGCGCGGCCTGAGCAGGCCCATGATGCTGCGCAGCAGCGTGGTCTTGCCAGCGCCGTTGGCGCCGATCAGGCAGACCAGCTCCCCTTCCGCGACCTCGAGCGACAGGCCGTGCAGCACGTCGGCGCCGGCCCCGTAGCCGGCGCGCAGGCCCTCAAGCGTCAGCAGCGGCATGGGTCGCCCCCGGCTGGCGCAGGTGGCGGCGGCCGAGATAGGCCTCGATCACCGCGGGATCGTTGCGGATCGCCTCGGGCGTGCCCTCGGCGACCTTGCGGCCGAAATTCAGCACGGTGATGCGGTCGGCGAGCCGCATCACGATCGGCATGTTGTGCTCGACGAGCAGGATCGTCAGCCCGCGCTCCCGCAGCGCTGCGATGCGCGCGACCAGGCGGTCCGACTCGCTCGGATTCATCCCCGCCGCCGGCTCGTCCAGCAGCAGCAGGCGCGGACGGGCGGCGAGCGCGCGGGCGATCTCGACCAGGCGTTGCTGCTCATGCGGCAGGGTGCGGGCGATGCGGTCGCGCAGCGCCAGCACGCCGGCGGCCTGCATCGCCTCGGCGGCCTGGTCGCGCAGCGCACGCTCCTCCGCCCGTGCGCGCGGCAGGGCCAGCAGCACCGCGCCGATTCCCGCCGGCCGCGTTGCGCGGCAGGCCACCAGCACGTTCTCCTCGACGGTCAGGGAGGGGAACAGCCGCAGGTTCTGGAAGCTGCGCACCAGCCCCGCCTCGGCGATACGCCAGGGCGGCGCGCCGCCGATGTCGTGCCCGTCGAAGGCGATGCTGCCCTCGGAAGGCCGGTAGATGCCGCTGGCCAGGTTGATGAAGGTGGACTTGCCCGAGCCGTTCGGGCCGATCAGCGCATGGATCGTGCCGCTCTCGACCTCGAGGTCCAGGCCGTCCACCGCGACCAGCCCGCCGAAGCGGCGCGTCAGGCCCTTCGTCTGCAGGATCGCCTCGCCACGCGGCCGCTGCGCCGGCGCGGCGTCCGCCGGCATCGCGGCCATGCCCGCCTCGGCCGGCGGCGCTTCCACGGGCGCCGCGCGTTGCAGCCGCGCCCGCATCGCGCCCCAGATCCCGCCCGGCAGCAGGATGATCATCAGCACGAGGCCAGCGCCGTAGATCACCTGGTAGTAGGCGTTGGAGACGCGGAGGTATTCCGGCAGGAAGGTCAGCACGAAGGCGCCCAGCACCGGCCCGGCCACCGTGCCGATGCCGCCGATCACCACCATGCTGAGGATCTGCGCCGTCACCTCGAAGCCGAAGGTGTCGGGGCTGATGAAGGTCATCAGGTGGGCGTAGAGCGAGCCGGCGAAGCCCGCGAGCATCGCGCTCGCCATGAACACGCCGGTCTTCATCCGCGGCACGTTCACGCCGCTGGTGCCGGCGGCGAGCTCCGCGTCGCGGATCGCGGCCAGGCGGCGCCCGTACTTCGACCGGTCGAGGTTGCGGATCAGCAGCAGCGCGACGGCGAGCACCGCCAGCACCAGGAAGAACATCCGCGTCTCGGTGTCGAAGGCGAAGCCGAACAGGGTCGGGGCGGGGATGCCGCCGATCCCGTCCATGCCATGCGTCACCTCGCGCCAGTTGAAGAACAGCAGGCGCATGATCTCGCCGAAGCCCAAGGTCGCCAGCGCCAGGTAATGGCCGCGCAGGCGCAGGGTGGGCACGCCGATGGCGAGCCCCGCCAGCCCCGTCGCCAGGCCGGCGAGGAGGAAACCCGGCCAGAACAGCCAGCCCTCCCCTCCCGCGGTCAGCAGCGCCGCGGCATAGGCGCCGATGCCGAAGAAGGCGGCATGCCCCAGCGAGATCTGCCCCGCATAGCCCAGCAGCAGGTTCAGACTGATCGCCAGCAGCGAGAAGACCAGCGCGACGTTCAGCAGGCGCTGCGTGTAGTTGGACAGGCCGAGGAAGGGCACTGCGCAGGCCAGCACCAGCAGCAGCACGGTCGCCGCGCGCCCGCGCCAGGACGCGCCGCGCATCAGACCCGGTCCTCGACCGGCCCGCCCAGCAGCCCGCGCGGGAAGGCGAGGAGGAACAGGATGAACACCGCGAAGGCGATCGCGTCCTTGTAGACCGAGGAGACGTAGACCGCCGCCAGGATCTCCAGCAGCCCCACCAGCAGCCCGCCCAGCACCGCGCCCGGGATGCTGCCGAAGCCGCCGATGACGATGCCGATGAAGGCCTTCAGGATCACCACCACGCCAAGCTCGGTGTCGAGCAGGAAGATCGGCGCCACCAGCACCCCGGCGATGCCCGCTGTGACGGCCGAGAGGATGAAGGTGATGGCGATCATCCGGTCCTGCCGGATGCCGAGAAGCTGCGCCATTTCCGGGTTCTGCGCCGTGGCCCGCAGCCGCCGCCCGAGATCCGTGCGGTAGAACAGCACGTACTGCGCCACCAGCACCACCGCGGTCGCGGCGATGATGAACAGGTGCTCCGGCGTCAGGGTCGCGCCCATCATGCGCACCGCCTGGGTCGAGAAGAAGCTCTCGACCTTCAGCGGGTTCGGCCCCCAGACCAGCAGCGCCAGGTTGCGCGCGAAGATGGCGAAGCCGATGGTGGCGATGACGAAGGCGAGGAAGGGCCGGTCGCGCAGCGGGTAGAAGACCAGGCGTTGGAAGACGAAGCCGAACACCGCCATCGCCGCCAGCGCCAGCAGCGCCGCGGCCCAGAGCGGCGCCGCGGTCTGCGCGGCCGACCAGAAGACGAAGCCGGCCAGCATCACGAATTCGCCATGGGCGAAGTTCAGCCCGTGCGTCGCGTTGTAGATCAGCACGAAGCTGAGGCCGACCAGGGCGTAGACGCAGCCCATGGCCAGCCCCGATGCCAGGACCTGCACCATCCTACTGCGGGGGCGGGCCGGCGGGCGCCTCGGTCGCGGCGCGTTGCAGCCGCTTGACCACCTGCGCGGTCCCGCCGGCGCCGAAGCGCATGATGGCCGAGCCGGTCCAGAGGTTGCCCTCTGCATCCGCCTTGTAGGTGCCCATCACGCCCTCGAAGCTGGCGGTGCGGAAGCCGTCGCGGATCTTCTCGCGGTCGACGCCATGCTCGCGCATCACCGCGGCCAGCATGCGCACCACGTCGTAGTACTGCGTGGCGTAGATGTCGGGCGGGAAGCCGGCGCGCTTCGTGTAGGCGGCGACGAAGGCCTGCATCGCCGGCTTCTCGTTCAGGGTCGGCAGGATGTCCGGCCCCTCGCAGTAATGCCCCTCGATCTCGGCATGCGTCACCAGCCCGCGCAGGAAGGCGCCGCAGAGCGAGCCGGAGCCGATATGCGGGATGTCGATGTTGAGCTGGCGCATCTGGCGGACGATCAGCGCCTCGTCCACCGGGAAGCCCTGGGTGACCAGCACCTCCACCCCGTCGCGCTGCATCTGCAGAAGCTGTGCGGTCACGTCGCGGTCGCCGGCCTGGTAGGCGGCGATGGACACTGGCTCGAGCCCGTAGAGGCTCTTCAGGAAGGCGGCGGTGTTGTCGCGCCCCGAATAGCCCCATTCATTGGCGATGTGCAGCACGCCGACACGCTTCTTGCCCAGATCCTCGACGAGGAAGCGGGTCCAGAGCTCCTTGCCCACCGCGTCGTGGCTGGTGGTGCGGTAGAACCACTTCGCCCCCTGCTGCGTCACGCGCCGCGTGCTGGGGCCGGCGAAGACCGGCACCTTCTCGCGCTCGAAGCCGGGCATCATGGCGAGGATCTGGGTGCCGAGCCCCGGCCCCATGATCGCCACCGGCCGCGCCTGCAGCACCCGGTTGAAGGCGTTGATGGTGACGGTGTTGGAGGCCTGGCTGTCCTCCACCGTGATGGCGATCGGCCGCCCGTTCACCCCGCCCGCGGCGTTCACCTCCTCGACTGCGAGCTGCACGCCGACCAGGTAGGGCTGGCCATAGGTGGCGGCGAGGCCTGTCATCGGCAGCACCGCGCCCAGGCTGATCGGCGGCCCCTGCTGCGCGCCCGCCGTGCCCGCAGCCGCCAGTCCGAAGGCCGCGGCCAGCGCCGCCCTGCGAATCCATCGCGTCATGACCGGGCTCCCCATCAGATGCCGCCCGGGCGCTGGCCCGGATTGGCTTCGGAGAAATGCACATGCGCGACGCGCCACTCGCCGCCTTCCTTGGCGAAGACCATGGTGGAGCGGGAGATGAAATCCTTGTCGGCGTGCCACGCATCGTCCGGTCGCGGGTCGCTGCCCACCCAGCGCACCTTCGTCTTGCGGTGGCACCACAGCACCGCGACCTCGGCGCCGATCTTCCCGCCGAGGTCGTAGGGGATCCACTCGCCGCTCTGGAACTGGGTGGCGTAGTATTTCCAGAGGCGCACCCAGTGATCACGGCCGACATAGGTGTGGCCGTTCATGTTGAAGAACATGGCGGCGGGATCGCCGCCCCAGATCCGCGCCTCGAGGGTCGGCCAGTCGAAGGTGGCGTTGGCGGCCAGGTAGGTCGCCTGCAGTGCCAGCACGACCTCCCGGTCGGCTTCCGTGCCGCCGGCGAGTTCCACTTCGGGCATGGTGCTCTCCCCCTCCTGCAGTTGGCGCGGGTGCCAGTCTGTGATCACAGTCGAGCTCCGATCACAATCGCATGAAAGCACGTATCATGCCAGCATGCCCGTCGCGGCGGGAAGCATCCGCCCCGCAACAGGGAGAGCTGGCGAGGCATGTGATCACACGCTAGGGCTCCGCCCTCCGGGCCATCCCCGGCCGGGACCAGGGCGATGATCCATGGAAAATTCCTCGACCAGCACCCCCGTCCGTCGCGCCGATCCCGACGGCAAGGTCGAGGACCAGGTCTACCGCGCGCTGCGCGACCGGTTCATGAGCGGCGTCTACCTGCCCGGCCAGGTGCTGACCTTGCGCAACCTCGCCACCGAGCTCGGCACCAGCCCGATGCCCGTGCGCCAGGCAGTGCGCTGCCTGATCGTCGAGGGCGCGCTGGAGATCCTGCCGAACCGCACCATGCAGGTGCCGCGCATGACCCGCGACCGCCTGGCCGAGCTGCTGGCGGTGCGTCGCGCGCTCGAGGGCATGGCGACGGAGCAAGCCTGCCGCGAGGTGACGGCGACCGGGATCGCGTCGCTCGAGCGGATCAACGCCCAATCGCTCAAGGCCTTCGCCGCGGGCGACCGTCGCCGCAGCCTGGTGATGAACCAGCGCTTCCACTTCGCGCTTTACGAGGCCGCCCGCAGCAGCGTCCTGATGCCCATCATCCAGGGCCTCTGGCTGCAAGCCGGCCCCTTCATGCACCTCGCGCTGACCAGCGTCGCGGCACCGCACTGGGATGGCCAGCACCACCGGGAGCTGCTGGCGGCCCTGCGCGAGCGCGACCCCGACGCGGCACGGCTGGCGATCGAGCGCGACATCAACCGCACGGCGGAGGCGCTGCTGACCGTGCCGCATTTCGCGCCACAGGCCTCCTTGACACAAACCTCCCTGTGATCACAGCATTCGCCGTGCCTCGACCTGCCGCCTTCGCGGGCCCCTGGCGACGCCGCATGGCAAGGCCACCCTCATCCCCCGAACCTGCGGGAGCTGCCGCGTGCCGGTCATCCACTCGGTCGAGACCCTCCTCGTGCAGATCCCGACCCGGCGGGAGCATCGCTGGACCGGGCTGACGGAGCCGATCGGGCGCTACATCCTGGTGAAGCTGACCGACGACACGGGACGCGTCGGCTGGGGCGAGGCGCCGGCGCTGAAGGATTGGGGGGGCGAGTTCGGTCGCTATTTCGGCGAATCCCCGGCGATCACGAAGACGGTGATCGAGCGCTACCTGGCGCCCGCCGTGCTCGGCGTGGAACTCGGCGACGCGCAGACGCTCCATGCGCGGATGGATGCGATCATCAAGGGCTACCCCTACGCCAAGGCCGCCATGGAGTTCGCCTTCTACGACGCGACCGGGCATTGGCTCGGCGTGCCGGTCCACACGCTGCTCGGCGGCCGCAGCCGCGACGCGGTGCCGGTCACGCATTCCATCGGGCTGGTCCCGGTCGAGCAGGCGGCCGCCGAGGCCGCGCAGGTCGCTGCCGACGGCATCCGCACCATCAAGATCAAGGTCGGCATCGAGCCCGAGCGCGACATCGCCATCGTCCGTGCCGTGCGCGAGGCGGCGGGCCCCGCCATGAAGCTCTGCGTCGATGCGAACGAGGGCTATCGCACGCCCGGCGAGGCGATCCGGACGATCCGCGCCATGGAGCCCTTCGGCCTGGTCTATGCCGAGCAGCCGGTGATGGGCATCGAGCGCCTGGCCGAGGTCGCGCGCGCCATCGACACGCCGGTGATGGCCGACGAGAGCGCCTGGAACGCGCATGACGTGGTGCAGATCATCGAGAAGCGCGCGGCGCAGATCGTCTCGATCTACACGACCAAGCCGGGCGGCCTGCTGAAGGCGATGGAGGTCGCGGCGGTCTGCCGCGCCGCCGGCATCATCTGCAACGTCAACGGCTCGGTGGAGCTCGGCGTCGGCAACCTCGCCAATTTGCACCTCGCGGCCGCGGCGCCAGCGGTCACGCTCTCCTGCGTCGTGCCGGTCTCGACGCCGGCCGAGCATCTGCGCGGGCGGATCGGCGGCATCTACTACAAGGACGATTTGCTGATGGCGCCGATGGGCTTCGTCGACGGCGCGATTCCCGTGCCGACCTTGCCCGGCATGGGCATCCCGGTCGATCCGGCGAAGATCGAGCGCTACCGCGTCGAGGATTGAAGGAAGGGACAGCAGCCGATGCGGGACGATGTCGTGCGGCGCCAGGCGGCGGCGATGCGGGTGGCGGGGCTGGATGCGATGGTCTCCTGCTCGCCGGAGAACTTCGCCTACGCGACCGGTTTCGTCGTGCCGTCGCAGCCGCTGATCCGGCACCGGCACGCGATGGCGATCGTGCAGGCCTCCGGCGCCGTCGCGCTGTTCGGTGTGGACATGGAGGCGACGACGATCGCGCGCCGGGCGGAGGGCGTGCCGACCCGCATCTGGGCCGAGTTCTCCGACGACGCGATGCTCGTGCTCGCCGACCAGCTCCGCGAGCTCTGCCTAGGCCGCGCGCGGATCGGGATGGAGATGGACTACCTGCCGGCCGGCGACTTCCTGCGCCTGCAGGCCGCGCTGCCCGAGGCGCGCTTCGAGCGCTGCGAGCAGATCCTCGCGCGCCTCCGCCAGATCAAGACGCCGGAGGAGCAGGCGCTGCTGCGCCGCCTGTCGCGCATCGCGGACCAGGCCATCACGGATGCGATCGGCGCGGTGAGGGCCGGCGATTCCGAGATGGACATCGCCGCGCATATGACGCGCAAGCTCTACGAGCTCGGCGCCGAGCACTTCAAGCTGATGATCGTCGCGACCGGCGAGCGCAGCCAGCTTCCCAATGTCGGCCCGTCCGAACGGCGGCTGCAGCGCGGGGATGTCTGCCGCGTCGAGATCTTCTCGGTGATCGGCGGCTACCAAGCCGGCGTCTGCCGCACGGCCGTCGTGCAGGAAGCACCGCCCATGGCGGAGGCGATCTGGGCGCATCTCGTCGCCTGCAAATACGGCATCCTGGAGATGGTGAAGCCCGGCGCGAGCTGCCGCGCCGTCTACGACGCCTTCCTCGCGAAGCTCGCCGAGATGAACCTGCCGCCGATCTCCTTTGTCGGCCACGGCATCGGTCTGCACCTGCACGAGGATCCCTATCTCGGCGTCACCCCGATCCTCGGCCGCCCGGGCGAGGATGCGGTGCTGGAGGCCGGGATGGTGCTGGGCTTCGAGCCGCTCTGCTATCGCACCGGCTACGGATTCGGCATGCAGAACAAGGACATGCTGCTGGTGACGGAGACGGGCGCCGCGCTGCTGTCGGACTACGCCGACACCGACCGGCTGCTGGTGATCGGCTGAGCCGCCGCGCTATTCGCGGAACGCCTCCTCCCGCCCGCGCCGGATGCCGGGCAGCAGCACGGCCACGAGCAGCACCGCCGCGACCGCGAGCAGACCCGCACTGATCGGCCGCGTCAGGAACACCGAGCCGTCGCCGCCCGAGAGCATCATCGCGCGGCGGAAATTCTCCTCGAGCATCGGGCCGAGCACGAGGCCGAGCATCAGCGGCGCCGGCTCGCAGTCCAGTTTGCGGAAGACGTAGCCCAGCACGCCGAAGGCGGCCATGACCACGACCTCCGCCGTGCTGCCCTGCACCGTGTAGGTGCCGACGCAGCAGAAGACGAGGATCGCGGGGAACAGGTAGGCGTAGCGCACGCGCAGCAGCCGCACCCAGATCCCGATCAGCGGCAAGTTCAGTACCACCAGCATCAGGTTGCCGATGGCCATGCTGGCGATCATGCCCCAGAACAGCTCCGGCTGCTTCGTCACGATCCCCGGGCCCGGCTGGATACCGTGCACCATCATCGCGCCGATCATCATCGCCATCAGCGCGTTGGGCGGGATGCCGAGGCTGAGCATCGGGATGAAGCAGGTCTGCGTCGCGGCGTTGTTCGCCGCCTCCGGTCCCGCCACGCCCTCGACCGCGCCGCGTCCGAAGCGTTCCGGCGTGCGGGAGACCTTCTTCTCCAGGCTGTAGGAGGAGAAGGCGGCGATGGTCGGCCCGCCGCCCGGCATGATGCCGAAGATGGCGCCCACGCCGGTGCCGCGCAGCATCGCGGGCAGCGACCGCCGCAGCACGGAGACCGGCGGCCAGAGCCGCCCGATCCTCTCCTGCACGCCCGCGCGCGCCGCGGCGCTCTCGAGATTCACCATGATCTCGGCCAGGCCGAACAGCCCCATGGAGACCGGCACGAAGCCGAGCCCGTCGGCGAGCGCGTCGAGCCCGAGCGTCAGCCGGAACTCGCCCGTCGCCACATCCGTCCCGACGCTGCCGAGCAGCAGGCCGAGCAGGATCATCAGCACAGCCTTCAGCACCGAGCCATGCGCCATCACGACCGCGGCGACGAGCCCGAGCACCATCACCGCCACGTAGTCCGCCGATTGGAACAGCAGCGCCACCTCCGCGAGCGGCGGCCCGGCGAGCGCGATCATCAGGGTCGTCAGGATGCCGGCGAAGAGCGAGCCGATGGCCGCGATCGCCAGCGCCGTCCCCGCCTCCCCCCGCTGCGCCATCGCGTAGCCGTCGAGGCAGGTGACGACCGAGGAGGTCTCGCCCGGCAGCCGCGCGAGGATGGCGGTGGTCGATCCGCCGTACTGCGCCCCGTAGAAGACGCCGGCCAGCATGATCAGCGCGCCGGTCGGGTCCAGGGAGAAGGTGAAGGGCAGCAGGAGGGCGACCGTCGGCAGCGGCCCGATGCCCGGCAGCACGCCGATCGCCGTGCCCAACAGGCAGCCGAGGAAGCAGAGGCCGAGATTCTGCCAGCCGAGCGCGACACCGAAGCCAAGCGCAAGATTGCCGAGCAGGTCCGCCACGCGCGTCAGAGCCGCGGCCAGGGACGCAGCGGCAACCCGAGCGCGAAGAGAAACAGCGCCATGTTGAGCGCGACCAGCACCGCCGCCAGCGCCAGGCTGCGCAGCACCCCGATCATCCGCCCCGCCGCGCAGCCGAGCAGCACGACCGCGAGGATGGCGAGGACGAAGCCGAGCGGCTCCAGCAGCGCGGCGAAGGCGAGCGGCGCCGCGGTCACCAGCAGCAGCGGCCACCACTGCCAGCCCGTGACCCGCTCCCCGCCGCGCCACAGCCCGAACGCCGCCTGCACGGCGCCGAGGGCGATGATCAGCCCCGCGACGAGGCGCGGATAGTCGCCGGCCTCCATCGCATCGGGCGTGCCCATCGGCAGCGACGCGCCGAGCGCCAGCGCGCCCATCCCGATCGCCGCGAACAGCAGGCCCGCCAGCCAGTCCCGCGACAGCAGGCGCCCCAAGGTCGCGCTCCCGTCAGCGCTTGCGCGCACGCACCAGCCCGGCCTCGAGCAGGATCGGATAGAGCAGCGCATCCTCCTTCTGCCACTCCGCCGCGGCGTAGCGCCAGTCGCCGGCGTAGGTGGTGAAGCCCGCCTGCCGGGCCTTCGCCTTGAACTCCTCCGTCTCCATCGCCGCGACCATGTTGCTGCGCAGCCATTCCAGCCGCTCGGGCGGGATGCCCTTCGGCCCGGCGAAGGAGCGTGAATTGCCCACCACCACATCCTGGCCCTGCTCCCGGAAGGTCGGGATCTCGGGTGCCATGAAGTGCCGCTCCGGCGCGGCGATGCCGAGAATCTTCAGCCGCCCGGCGCGGTGATGCTCGATCGTGTCCGGGATCGGCAGCGAGGCGCTGTCCACCTCGCCGGCCAGCAGCGCCGTCGTGGTGGGCGCGTAGCCGGCATAGGGCACCTTCTGCACCTTGAAATCCATCATCCGCTCGAAGATGGCGATGGCCAGGTAGGAGGCGCCGCCGGGCTGGTCGTTGCCGTTCTTGATCTTTCCCGGATTGGCCTTGGCGCGCTCGAGATAGGCGGCAAGCGTGGAGATGCCGCTCGCGCTGCTGGCCTGCAGCGCGTTGAACTCTGAGCCGAAGAAGGCGATCGGCTCCAGCTCGTCGGGCGTGTTGGCGTTCGGGTTGAGATAGGGCGCGGCGATGCCGGCAGTCGAGAACATGCCGAGCGTGTAGCCATCCGGCCTGGCGGTGACGATGGCACGGTGGCCGACCGCGCCCGCGGCGCCGGCGCGGTTCTCGACCACCGCCGGCACGCCCATGCGCTTCGACGCGGCCTCGGCCACCATGCGCATGGCGATGTCGCTGCCGCCGCCCGGCGGCCAGGCGACGATGAAGGTGATCGGCTGGGACGGAAAGGCCTGGGCGTGCACCGCCGGCGCGGCCAGCGTGCCCGAGGCGAGGACGAGAAGGCGGCGGCGGTTCATCATCGTCGGTCACGCTCTCCGTGGATCGGGGTTGGTCGCTGGCGGGGCGTCATCATCGGCCCGCGCATCCGGCCGGTCGGGGTCGTCGCGGCGCGCGGTCACCGGGGCGATTGGGCCCGTCCCCGGCATCCGCGGCGGAAGCAGCAAGAGACATGCCGGGGGGGATGGCGCGGCGCCCGCGCGCACCGATCCTGCCGAAGCGACGGGCGCGTGAACCCACCCGGCCCTCTCCTACCGCGCGACCGGAGGGGTTCCGGTGCGGTGCGATGTGATCACAGGCCGCACGGGCCCGGCAAGCCATCGGCCGGCCGGGCGGCCCGTCATCGTCGCGTCCCTGCCGCCGCGCTGGGCAGGATGCGCCATCAGGACAGGCAGGGCGCGCCGGACGACCTTGCCGGTTGACAACCCGATGCGGCGGCGTCGAAGCTCGGCGCACTGTGATCACGGGGGACGCCTCATGACGCCTGCCGCGACCGCGATCCCCGCTTCCCGCCCGCCGGGCCCGTGCTGATGCCGGTGCGCCAGGTCGCGGTGCTCGGCGCCGGGCATGGCGGCTGCGCCGCCGCCGCCGACCTGACGCTGCGCGGCTTCCGCGTGCACCTGCATGCGCGGGCCGAGGCGCGGCTCGCGCCGCTGCGCGCACGCGGCGGCATCGAGGCGCGGGGCGTGCGCCAGGGCCTCGCGACGCCCGCCCTGATGACCACGGATCTCGCGGAGGCGATCGCCGGCGCCGACCTGATCATGCTGGTCGTGCCCTCGGTCGCCCATGCCGATTACGCCGCCGCGCTCGCCCCCCTGCTCGACGGGCGGGTGCCGGTGCTGCTGAACCCGGGCCATACCGGCGGCGGGCTGCATTTCCTGAACGCCCTGCGGCATTCCGGCTATCGCGGGGCGCTGCCGCTCTGCGAGACGGTCTCGCTCACCTATATCTGCCGCATGGAAGGGCCGGATGCCGTCGGCATCTACAGCGAGGCGCGGCAGCTTCGCTTCGCCGCGCTGCCCGCGACACGGAACAGGGAGCTCTTCGCGCTGGTCGCGCCGCTCTATCCGGGGATCGTGGCGGCCAGTACCGTGCTGGAATCGGCGCTCGGCAATGTCAACGCGGTGTTCCATCCCCCCGGCATGATCATGAATGCCGGCTGGATCGAGGCCACGGGCGGCGATTTCCTGTTCTACCGCGAGGGCATCACCCGGGCCGTCGCCCGCGTGACGGCGGCGGTGGACCGCGAGCGGCTGGCCGTCGCCGCGGCGCTCGACGTGCCGGCCATCCCGTTCCTGCAGACCTTCTTCGAGTTCGGCTCGACGACGCGGGACGCCTATGAAAGCGGCGACATCGCGCGCGCCTGCCGCGAGAGCGCGCCGAACGCGACCATCCGCTCTCCCCGCTCGCTCGACGACCGCTACATCCATGAGGATGTGGGGACGGGGCTGGTGCCGATGGCGGCGCTCGGGCGGCTGGCCGGCGTCGCGACGCCGACCATGGACGCGTTGACGCATCTCGCCGGCCTCGCCCTCGGCATCGACTACGCGAAGGCGGGGCTGACGCTCGACCGGCTCGGCATCGCCGGCCTGTCGCCCGCCGCGCTGCGCCGCTTCGTCGAGGAAGGGACGCGGTGACCGCCTGCCGAACCGGCCTCGACACCCCGGGGCGCACACCTCCCGGCGCCTGAAAGGATCCCGCCCCCATGGCGAAGCTCGGCATCGCCTTCGATGGTTTCGTCAGCACGCAGGAGGCCGTCGCCACGGCGAAGGAGGCCGTCGAGGCCGGCGCCGCCAGCCTCTGGATGGCCGAGCATCTCGGCTATCGCAGCGCGGCCAGCAGCTGCATCGCCTTCGCGCTCGCCTGTCCGGGCCCGATGCTCGTGCCGACCGCGATCAGCCCCTATCTCTGGCACCCGATGCCGGTGGCGATGGAGATGGCGACGCTCGACGAGCTCGTGCCCGGCCGCGCCGCGATCGCGCTCGGCTCGGGCAACCCGCTCTTCCTCCAGGAGAATGGCCGGGCGCTCAGCGATCCCGTCCCGACGATGCGGGAGTTCGTCGCGGCGCTGCGCCGCCTCTGGTCGGGCGAGCCGGTGCACATGCAGGGCCGCTTCGTGACGCTCGCCGGCGCGCGCATGGCCTTCGGCCCGGCCGTGCCGCCGCCGATCTACATCGCCGCCATGGGTCCGGACATGCTGCGCCTCGCGGGCCGCATCGCCGATGGCGTGGTGCTTTCGGCGGGGCTGTCGCGCGACTCGGTGGCGGATTCGCTCGGCCTCTGCGCCGCCGGCGCGGCGAAGGGTGGGCGCGATTTCGGCGGCTTCCGCAAGGCGGGCTACGTCTTCTTCAGCGTCGCGGAGAGCGGCCGGGCGGCGATGGATGCCGCGCGCCCGAAGCTGGCCTTCGTCATGCGCAACCGCTTCCTCGCCGAGACCATCCGCCGATCCGGCATCCCGATCGACCATGAGGCGGTGATCGCCGCCGTCGCACGGCGCGACCTCGACGCGGCCGTCGCGCTGATCCCGGACGAGGCGGTGGAGGCCTTCACCATCGCCGGCACGCCCGCCGATTGCCGGCGCGGCATCGAGGCCTATGTCGCGGCGGGGCTGGAGGAGCCGGTGCTGTCGCTGATCGGCGATGCCGCCAGCCGACGCCTCGCGCTGCAGGTGCTGCGCGATTTCAGCGGCTGACCGGGCAGTGGACCGCGACACGCGCATCGCCGTCATCGGCGGCGGCATCGGCGGGCTGACCATCGCCGGCCTGCTGCAGGGCCAGGGCTTCCGCGCCGTCACGGTGCATGAGCAGGCGCCGCGGCTCGCGCGCATCGGCGCCGGCATCATCCTCAGCGCCAACGCGATGAAGGTGCTGCGCCGCATCGGCGTGGAGCCGCCGCTGCTCGGCAGGGGGATCCGCCCCGCCGCCTTCGTCAGCCGCGACTGGATCACCGGCGAGACCACCTATCGCTGCACGATGGATGCCGTGACCGAGGCGCGCTTCGGCGGCGCCTTCCTGAACATCCATCGCGCCGACCTGCTGGAGATCCTGCTCGGCGCCCTCGCGCCCGGCACGCTTCGCCTCGGCCAGGGGCTCGAGGCGATGGAGGAGCGCGCGACGGACCTCCGGCTGGCCTTCGCCGATGGCAGCCGGGCGGAGGCCGAGCTCGTCATCGGCGCCGATGGCATCCATTCGCGGCTGCGCGCGATCCTGATCGGGTCGGAGCCACCGCGCTTCACCGGGCGCCTGGCGATCCGCGCCATCTTCCCCGCCGCGCGGCTGGGCGGCCTCGAGATCGAGGACTGCACCAAATGGTGGGGCCCGGACCGGCATGCGCTCAGCTATTTCATGACGGCGCGCCGGGACGAGGTCTATGTGATGGCGAGCGTGCCCGGCGACTGGGAGGGGGACGATCTGTCGCGCCCGCTGCCGCGTGACGCCTTCGTCGCCTGTTTCGACGCGGCCGTGCCGGCGCTGCGCCGCATCGCCGAGGGGGCGGTCGATGCCGCGGTCTGGCCGATCTGCGACCGGCCGCGCGACGATCGCTGGCATGACGGCCGGGCCGTGCTGATGGGCGATGCCTGCCACCCGGTGCGGCCCTACATGGCCGCGGGCGGCGCCTCGGCGATCGAGGATGCGGCGGTGCTGGCGCGATGCCTGGTGCAGGAGGCGTCGCATGGGCCGGCCTTCCGGCGCTACGCCGCCACCCGCATTCCGCGCGTGGCGGAGGTGCAGCGGATCTCCATCGCGAACACCTGGATGCGCGGCCCCACCGAGGCGCTGGACGGGTTCTTCGGATACGATGCCTGCGAGGCGCCTCTCGCCGAGGCCTGACGGGCGGGCCTGGCCACGCCCGTCAGGCACCGCGCGGGGCTTTCCGGAAGATTGTGCCGATCTTCTGCCGCCTAACGGTCGATTCTCCCGTCCCAGGGCAGATCGCAAGCGGTTTCGGAAGAAATTTCGCCACTTTTCCGTCCATCCTTCCGCCTGCCGGGTCGTGCCCCGGGGGCATTGCCGCCCGACCGCGACCGCACGACATTGCAAGGCGCCGCGGGAGATGACGGAACCATGGGCAGCATCCAACGCCCCGAAGCCACCCTGGACGACCGGTTCGAGAAGGCCGGCGACACGCTGCTGCTGACCGGCATCCATGCCCTGGTCCGCCTGCCGCTGCTGCGGCATGAGCTGGACCGGGCCATGGGCTGGAAGACCGGGGGCTACATCAGCGGCTACCGTGGCTCGCCGCTTGGGGTCTATGACCGTGAGCTGCTGCGCCAGCAGAAGCGCCTGGCCGCCGCCGACATCGTCGTGCAGCCCGGCCTGAACGAGGACCTGGCCGCGACCGCCGTCTGGGGCACGCAGCAGGTCGGTTACTATCCGGGCGCGAAATTCGAGGGCGTCTTCGGCATCTGGTACGGCAAGGGCCCCGGTGTCGACCGCAGCGGCGACGTGCTGCGGCATGCCAACAGCTTCGGCACCTCGCCCAAGGGCGGCGTGCTGGCGCTGGCCGGCGACGATCCGTCGAGCAAATCCTCGACCGTGACCTCGGGCTGCGAGGTCAGCTTCATGGATGTGGAGATCCCCGTCCTCGACCCCTCCGGCGTGGGCGAGGTGCTGGAGTTCGGCCTCAAGGGGATCGCGATGTCGCGCTTCTCCGGCCTCTGGGTCGGGCTGAAATGCGTGGCCGAGACGATGGATGGCAGCGCCACCCTGCTGCTCGACCCCGCGCACTACGCCACCATCAACCCGAACGACGTCACCCTCCCTCCCGGTGGCCTGCATTTCCGCGAGAAGGACACGCCGCTGGCGCAGGAGGAGCGGGTACGCCGCTTCAAGCTGCCGGCGGCGCTCGCCTTCGCCCGCGTCAACGGCTTCGACCGGATGGTGGTCGATGCCGGCGCCCGCGCGCGCTTCGGCATCGTCACGCGCGGCAAGGCGTACAACACCTTGCGCCAGGCGCTGCTGGATGCCGGCATCACCGACGAGATGGCGCGGATGGGCGGCCTGCGCATCTGGAAGGTCGGCATGGCCTGGCCGCTGGATGCCGAAGGGGCGCGGGAATTCGCGCGCGGGCTCGAGGAGGTGCTCGTGGTCGAGGACCGCCGCGCCTTCCTCGAGCCGCAGCTGCGCGACGCGCTCTACCACGAGCCCAGCCGCCCGCGCATCGTCGGCAAGCGCGACGAGGCCGGCGCGCCGCTGCTCTCCGAGATGACGGAGCTCGAGACCGGCGCCGTGCTGCGCGCGCTGCTGACCCGGCTGCCGGAGGCGCTGCGCACCGACCAGCTCAAGTCCCGCGTCGCCGAGATGGAGGCGCTGGCCCGCGCCCAGCTCGCCCCGGTGCACGACCGCACGCCCTATTTCTGCCCGGGCTGCCCGCACAGCACCTCGACGCGCGTGCCCGAGGGCTCGATCGCCCATGCCGGCATCGGCTGCCACTACCTCAGCCGCTACATGGACCGGAACACCGAGCTGGCGACGCATATGGGCGGCGAGGGCGCGCTCTGGCTCGGCCAGCAGCCCTTCGTCGAGGAAGGGCACATCTTCGCCAATATGGGCGACGGCACCTACGCCCATTCGGGAAGCCTCGCGATCCGCGCCGCGGTCAACGCGAAGGCCGACATGACCTACAAGATCCTGGTCAACAGCGCGGTCGCCATGACCGGCGGCCAGACGCCCGAAGGCGAGATGACCGTCCCCCACATCGCCGCCCAGGTCGCGGCGGAGGGGGTCGCGAAGATCGCCGTCGTCTCCGACGATCCGGAGCGGCACCAGGACAACCCGATGATGCCGAAGGGCATCGGCTACCACCACCGCCGCGACCTCGACCTGGTGCAGCGCCAGCTGCGCGAGACCAAGGGCGTCACGGTGCTGATCTACGACCAGCAATGCGCGACCGAGCGCCGCCGCAAGCGCAAGCGCGGCCTGCAGGCGCAGGCGGAGCGGCGCGTGGCGATCAATCCGCGGGTCTGCGAGGATTGCGGTGATTGCTCCCGTGCCTCCAACTGCCTTGCCGTCGAGCCGATCGAGACGGCATGGGGCCGCAAGCGCGCCATCGACCAGACGGCCTGCAACCAGGACCAGAGCTGCGTCGAGGGCTTCTGCCCGTCCTTCGTTTCGCTGGTGGGTGCGGAGCCGGTGAAGCCGAAGCCCTCCGTCCCCGCCGCCGGCCTGCCCGCGCCGATGCTGCCGGAGGTGCGGGCGGGCGAGCCCGCCTACAACATCCTGATCGCCGGGGTGGGCGGGCAGGGCGTGACGGCGCTCGCCGCGATCCTGGCGCAGGCAGCCTATATCGAAGGGCGGCCGGTGCGGACCGTCGACATGCTCGGCCTCGCGCAGAAGGGCGGTGGCGTCTTCGCGCAGCTTCGCGTCGGGCGCGTGGGCGACGCGGCGGAGGCGATCGACGCGCCGCGCATCGGGCTGGGGCAGGCGGACCTGCTGCTGTCCTCCGACATGGTGGTGGCGCATGGGCGCACGGCGCGGCCGCTGCTCGGCGCCGACCGCACCACCGCCGTGCTGAACACGGAGCTGCAGCCGACCGCGCAATTCGTGCTCAACACCGCGACCCGCTACGATCGCCCGGCCATGCTGGACAGCGTCCGCAAGGCCTGCCGGGAGGTCGTGACCATCCCCGCGCAGCGCATGGTCGAGGCCGAGTTCGGCGATTTGATCTACCTGAATGTCTGGCTGCTCGGGCTGGCGTTCCAGCGCGGGCTGGTGCCGCTCTCGGCCGAGGCGGTCGAGCGGGCGCTCGAGCTGAACGGCGCGGCGGTGGAGCGGAACAAGGCCGCCTTCGCCCTCGGCCGCGCCGCCGCGCTGGAGCCGCCGCCACCCCTGACGCAGGAGGAGGAGACGCTGGATGCGCTGGTCGCGCGCCGCACCGCCGACCTCACCGCCTACCAGTCCGCCCGCTACGCGCGCGGCTACACGGATTTCGTCGCCAAGGTCCGCGCGGCGGAGCAGGCGGCGGTCCCCGGGGCCGACCGCCTGGCGCGGGCGGTGGCCGTCCAGCTCTACCGCCTGATGGCCTACAAGGACGAGTACGAGGTCGCGCGCCTGCACAGCCTGCCCGAGTGGCAGGAGATGCTGCGCACCCGCTTCAAGGGCACGCAGCGGATCGAGATGCACCTGGCGCCGCCGCTGCTGTCGAAGCCCGACCCGGTGACCGGTGTGCCGCGCAAGAGGCGTTTCGGGCCCTGGATGCTCTCCGCCATGGGGATGCTGCGGCATGGCAAGGTGCTGCGCGGCACGGCGCTCGACCCCTTCGGCCGGACGGAGGAGCGGCGGACCGAGCGCGCCCTGCCCGCCGAATACCGCGCCGGGATCGAAGAGCTGCTGCGGCGCCTGACGCCCGCCACGCACGCCGCGATCTGTGACTGGGCCGAGGCCGCCGGCGACATCAAGGGCTTCGGCCACGTCAAGGCGCGCAACCTGGCGGCGGCGCGGCAGCGCATGGCGGCGATCGAGGCATCGCTCGACGCCCCGGCACCGGTCACCGCCCTGGCGGCGGAGTAGCGCTGGACGCCGCCCGGCCGCCCGGCGGATAGAAGGCGGAGGAGGAACCAGCCATGCCGCTCGACCAGCCGCCGCTCGCGAACCCCTTCGACCTGCCGGAGGCGACGCGGGAGTTGCAGGAGACGGCCCTCGCCTTCGCACGCGATGTGCTGGCGCCGAAGGCGGTCGAGTGGGACCAGGCGCGCCACTTTCCGGTGGAGGAGATGCGCCAGGCCGCCGCCCTCGGCATGGCCGCGCTCTATGTGCGGGAGGAGAGCGGCGGGGCGGGCCTCTCGCGCCTCGATGCCGCGGTGGTGTTCGAGGCGCTGAGCACGGGCTGCCCCACCGTCGCGGCGTTCCTCTCCATCCACAACATGGTCGCCTGGATGATCGACCGCTTCGGCAGCGACGCGCAGCGCGCCGAATGGCTGCCTCAACTCGTGCCGATGGCGAAGATCGCCAGCTACTGCCTGACCGAGCCCGGCTCCGGCAGCGACGCCGCCGCGCTGCGCACGCGGGCGCGGCGCGAGGGCGACCATTACGTGCTGGACGGCGTGAAACAGTTCATCTCCGGCGCCGGCGCCTCCGACCTCTACCTGACGATGGTGCGCACGGGGGATGCAGGCCCGGGCGGCGTGTCCGCGCTGCTGATCGGGAGGGACACGCAAGGCCTCTCCTTCGGCAAGAACGAGCAGAAGATGGGCTGGAACGCCCAGCCGACGCGACAGGTGATCTTCGAAGGCGCGCGCGTGCCCGCCTCCGCGCTGCTCGGCGAGGAAGGCGAGGGCTTCCGCTTCGCCATGGCGGGCCTCGATGGCGGGCGGCTGAACATCGCCGCCTGCGCGCTGGGCGGGGCGCAGGCGGCGGTCGATGCCGCGCTCGCCTATGTCCAGGACCGCCAGGCCTTCGGCAGGGCGGTCGCCGACTTCCAGAACACGCAATTCCGCCTGGCCGACATGCGCACGGAGCTCGAGGCGTCGCGCGCGCTGCTCTGGCGCGCCTGCGCGAAGCTGGATGCCAAGGCGCCGGACGCGACCGCCTTCTGCGCCATGGCCAAGCGCTTCGTCACCGACACGGCCCATAGGGTGGCCGACGACGCGCTGCAGCTCTTCGGCGGCTATGGCTACCTCGCGGAGTACGGCGTCGAGAAGATCGTGCGCGACCTTCGCGTGCACCGGATCCTGGAAGGCACGAACGAGATCATGCGGCTGATCGTCGCACGATCGATGCTGGGGCGGCGCGCATGATCCTGCACGGCTACTGGCGCTCCTCCGCCGCCTGGCGGGTGCGCGCGGCCTTCGCGCTGAAGGGCCTGCCGCTCGAGCACCGCTTCCGCCACCTGCGCAAAGGCGAGCAGCGCGACGCTTCCTTCCTCGCGCTCAACCCGCAGGGGCTGGTGCCGGCGCTGGAGCTGCCGGACGGCACGGTGCTGACCCAGTCGCTCGCCATCATCGAATGGCTGGACGAGACGCACCCCGAGCCCGCGCTGCTGCCGCGCGACCTGCTTGGCCGTGCCCGGGTGCGTGCCTTCGCGCTGGCGATCGCCGCCGAGACGCACGCCGTGCAGAACCTCAAGGTGCTGAACCGCGTGAAGGCGATGGGCCACAGCCAGGAGGAGGCGAATGGCTGGGCCCGCGAGGTGATCGCCGAGGGGCTGGCCGCCTGCGAGGCGCTGGTCGCCGGCCAGCCCGGCCCCTTCTGCTGCGGCGCCGCCCCGGGCCTCGCCGATCTCTGCCTGGTGCCGCAGATCTACAATGCGCGGCGCTTCGCGGTGGACCTCGCGCCAATGCCGCGGCTGCTCGCCGCCGAGGCGGCCTGCCTCGCCCTGCCCGCCTTCGCGGAGACTTCGCCGGAAAGGCAGACAGACGCCGAGTGATGCGCGCGGGGGTTGTATTTCCGCCGGCGATGCGCCAGTTTCGATTCCGTGCCGAAACCTCGCCCCCTGCCGCTCCTCCTGCTCGGGCTGCTTTCGCTGGCCGCGATGCCGGCGCGGGCGCAGCTCTCGACCGTGGTCGTCCCGGCCGGGCCGGGCGTGGTCACGATCCCGCCGCGCGGCGCGGCGCCGCTGCCTAGCCCCGCACCGGTGACGACAACCCGCCGCTCCGCCCCGGCGGCACCCGCGAAGCGCACGCCCGAGCCGAGGGAGGAGGCCTTCGATGCCGGCCTCTCCCCCGGCGCCGCCGCGCTCGCCCTGTTTCCGCTGGCCGCGGCCGCGGCGCTGGCGGCTTCGCTGCCGGGAAGCGGCGGCGGGGGATCCTCGGGACCCGCCCGCACACGGTAGAGGTCAGGCCGGGACCAGCGCGCGCTCCTCCGCCGGCGCCACCTGGGAGGCGAGGTCCCGCCAGCCCGCCGGCAGGCGCGGGTCCAGCAGCCCCTCCTCGATCGCCTTGATCTGCATCGCCAGGAAGCGCGAGTAGATGCGCACATGCGGCAGGCCGCCCGCGGTGAACCAGAGGTTCGGCTGCGCGGTGCGGCGCCACATGTTGCGCAGCTCGCCCCCCGCATCGAAGCCCCAGACCGGGCCGATCGCATCCGCGATCTCGTCGCCGAGGAAGCGCCGCACCGCCTCCTGCTGGTTGCGGTAGCCGGACGCGGTGACCAGCAGCTCCGCCTGCCGCACCGTGCCGTCCTTCATGCGCACGCCCTCGGGCACGAAGCGGTCGATGTCGTCGTACTGGATCAGGCCGATCTTGCCCTCGGCGATCAGGCCGGAGCAGCCGACATCGAAGTAGTAGCCGCCACCGCGGCGCAGGTACTTCATCTGGAAGCCGGTGCCGTCGGGCGGCCCGTCATCCAGCCGGAAGCCGCGCGCGGCCAGCGCCTCGAGCAGCGGACGGTCGGCCTCCTGCGTGCGCTTGGCGAACAGCTTGTAGCCCTGCACCAGCACCGGATAGGGCACGGCGGTCGCCAGCAGGTCGCAATCCTCGAGGGTCGGGCCTTCCTGGTACATGTCGTAGACGCGCTGCGCCTGCTGGAGGCTGACCACCAGCGTCGTGCCGCGCTGGATCATGGTGACCTCGGCGCCGCTCGCATGCAGGTCCTGCGCGACGTCGTGGCCGGAATTGCCGGTGCCCATCACCAGCGCGCGCTTGCCCTTCCAGGCATGGCCGATGGTGTACTGGCCGGAATGCATGATGGTGCCGGCGAACGCCTCGAGGCCCGGCGCCTCGGGCCGGTTCGGGATGCCGCTGACGCCGGTGGCGAAGACCAGGTGCCTCGGCCGCACCACGCGCTCGGAGCCGTCGGCGCGGCGCAGCGCCACCTCCCACCGCCCCGTCGCCGGATCCCAGGTGCCGGTCTTGATCTCCGTCCCGGTCCAGACGTTGAGCTCCATCGTGTCGGCGTAGAATTCGAACCAGTTGGCCAGCTTGTCCTTCGGGATGAACACCGGGTAGTTCGCCGGGAAGGGCAGGTAGGGCAGGTGGTTGATGTGCACCTCGTTGTGCAGCGTCAGCGAGTGGTAGCGCTTGCGCCAGGCATCCCCGATCCGCTCGTGCCGGTCGATCACCAGCGTGTCCACCCCGAGCACGCCGAGGGCGGCGGCGATGCCGAGGCCGCATTGCCCGCCGCCCACCACCAGCACCTGCGGCTCGCGGTCCTCGAAGGCCGCAACCTTCGCGCGATGATCGGCCCAGTTGGGGCCGCCGAACTCGCGCGAATAGGCCTGGCCGTCCTCGCGGCGGGGCCCGATCCGCTCCTCATGGTCGCTGATGTCGTGCAGCGCGGTCAGCAGCACCCAGGCGCGCGGCGTGCCATCGGCATCCGGCACCAGGCGCAACACGCCCTCGGCCGTGCCGATGCTGGTCTCGAAGGCCAGCAGCGCCTCGATGGTCCTCTGGCCCGCGCGGGTGACCAGGCGCGGCGCGACCCTGCCCGGCGCCACCCGGATCCCGGTCGGGCGGATGGCGGCGAGGCTGCGCGCGAATTGCGCGGCGATGGCCGGACGGCCGCTGACGGTCTGGATGTCCCAGGTGAAGGCCAGCAGGTCGCGCCAATGCCCCTCGGGCAGGAACAGCGCGGCCGCGCCCTCCGCGTCGCGCCGGCCGAGGGCGGCGGAGAAGGCGGCGAGCCAGGTCTCCACGGCGGCGGCGGGATCGGTCCCGGCCAGGATGGCATCGGCAGCGGCCATGGGCTTCCCCTTCGGTGGTCTCGGACGTGGCGGGGAGACTAGGCCGGTCGTCCGTCCAAGAACACCCCTCAGGCCTCCTCCTCCGGCCGGACGAAGCCGTCCCCGAAGGGCGCATCGCGCAGCTTGAAGGCGCGGCTGAGGCCCTGCTCACGCGCCACGCGGTTGAACTCCCGCGCCGCCGCCGCCTGGTGGCCGCGCGCATCCGTCTCGGCGGCGAAGCGCTGCAGGGTGCGCATCCCCATCATCTCGAGGCCCATGTTGACGATGCGCTTGTTGGCGGCGAGCACGTCGGCATCGATCAGCGCGAGGCGCTCGGCCAGCGCGCGGGCCTCCGCCATCAGCCGCTCCGCCGGCACGGATTGCAGCACCAGGCCGATGCGCGCGGCGTCGCGGCCCGTCACGCTGTCCCCGGTCAGCAGCAGCCGCTTCGCCCATTGCGGCCCGACATTGTGCAGCCACATGTGCATCGGCGGCGTGCCCTGACTGCGCGTGGCGGGAAAGCCGATCCGCGCATCGCGCGCCGCGATCACCAGGTCGCAGGACAGCGCCAGGTCCGTGCCGCCGGCGACGCAATTGCCCTGCACCGCCGCGATCACGGGCTTGTGCAGGTCGAAGATGGTCAGGATGTCGGCCTGGTTGCGCTCCAGACGCCAGATGTCGTCGTCGACCGTGGCGCCGCCCTGGCGATAATCCGCCGGGTCGTACTCGGCGCCGGAGACGGGCGGCGGCGCCAGGTCGTAGCCGGCGCAGAAATCCTTGCCCGCGCCGGCGAGAATCACGCAACGCACGGCGCGCAGATCATCGGCCTCGAGCATCGCCTCGCGCAGCTCGCGCAGCAGGGTGCGGCTCAGCGCGTTGCGCTTCTCCGGTCGGTTCAGGGTGATGGTGGCGACGGCGCCTTCCACCTGGAAGGTCAAGCATTCCGTCGTGCGCAGCCATTTGCGGCCGGCCATGGCACGTCCTCCTCTTCCCCGGAGGAAAGGGTAGGAGGCGGGTGGCCGTGCTGGCAAACCGGGCTTCGGGTCGCGCGGGCCGGCGCCGCGGACCGCCGCGGCGCCGGCCCGCGCGGAGCGGATGCGGCCCGCGCCTGCCGGGTTCGGACACAGTGCGATTTGATCTCGCAAGGCCTGCGCAGTATGACCCGCGCGGCCGTTCCGATCCGACGGACCTGGCGGCCCGGGCGCGCTCGGCAGCGCATCGCGCATCCGGTTGTCGGTCGAAGCTTCCTCGGCAGGCCGAAGCGGGTCCGCGATCGATGCCATTGCTGTGTCGCTCGGGAACCATTCAGCGCGGGCAGATTGGATGAACGATCAAGACGGGATGATTGCCCCGCTCGCGGCTTCCAACGGGTCAGGGCGTCACCAGGGAACCTCGCTGTCCGACAAGCACCTGACGGACCTGCTCCGACTCGAACGCGACTACCTGGCGGACCGCCTGCAGGAAGGGGCGCAGCTGGTCGACCAGCTGCGCCAGCGGCTGGAACACCTGGAAGAGATGGAGCGGCCGGCTCCACCCGCGCCGGCGCCCGAGCCCTTGCCACGCAGGACGGATCGCCCGGAAGCGGGCACCCCGATGCCCGACCAGTTGCGGCAAAGGCTGGACCGCCTGGAAGCGGGCGCCCCGGTGCCCGATCAGCTCTGGCAGGGGCTCGACCGCCTCGAGCAGATCGCGCTGCTGCTCTCGGGTCTGGAGCAACGGATCGCCCATGTCGAGGCGACGGCGTCCGAACGCCTGCAGGCGATCGCATGGGTCGCCGAGCAGGCGCTCGCGACCTCGCAGGCTTCGGCGCGACGGCCGGGCGCGGTGGAACTGCCCAGGCCGCTCCGCGGCCTGCGGTGGCTCAGGGCCCAGCTCCTCCCCGGCCGGCGCGCCGCCATGCGGCGAATGCGGGAGGATTACCGGGTCATCGCCGGTTCGGTGCTGTTCGATGCCGGCTGGTACCACGCGACCTATCCGGATGTCGCGGCCGCCGGCGTCGACCCGGCCTACCACTACCTGCGCTTCGGCGCGGATGAGCGTCGCAATCCCGGTCCGCGCTTCGACACCCGGTCCTATGTCGCCCGGAACCCGGCCATCGCCGCCAGCGGGATGAACCCCCTGGTGCATTTCCTGCGGTTCGGGGTGTTCGAGACGCGCCTGGTCGAGCCGCCGGACCGCGCCGGTCGCCTGGTTGACACGGCACGGCGACCGGCCGCTTCGGGCATCGTGCCGGTCGCCAGGGCCAGGTTTCGCCGCCGTGCCGTCGCCCCGGGCGGGACGGAGGCGCGGCTCTGGTTCTACATCGGCGACAGCATCGAATGGCTGTCCGACCACAAGCGCCTGACCGGCGTCGGCCGCGTGTCGAGCGAGCTTTTCCTGGCGGCGTCGGAGCGCACCCAGGGCCCGGCCGCCCTGCCCTGCGTGCTCGACCAAGCGGGCGGGACACTGGCATTGGCCGACCGGACGGCGGTGCTGGCGTGGCTGGCCGAGGAGGAGCGGCGCGGCGACGGCGCCAGCCCGCCGGCCGCGCTGGCAGAGGGCCCGCAGCCGGGCGACCATGTCTTCTTCACCGGCCTGGTCTGGACCCCGACCTTCACCGGGCTGTTCGAGCGGCTGGCGCAGGCCGGAATCCGCTTCAGCGTGCTGCTGCACGACATCATCCCGCTCGAGGCACCCGATTCCGCCGATACCGGCCAGGCGCGCGACTTCGCGGCCTGGCTCGCCTGCACCCTGCAGAATGCCGACAACGTCTTCGTCTCGACCGCCTTCGTGGAAGGCCAGGTCCGGCGCTGGGCATTGCTGAACGGCATCGAGATCGGCGCGCAGATCAGCCGCATCGCATTCGGCGCCTCCGCGGTGCCGGCCGAGGGGAGCGGCACCCTGGCCGGGAGCGATCCGCGCCTTGCCGCGCTTCGCCGGGAATCCTTCGTTCTCAGCGTCGGCACCATCGACCGGCGCAAGAACCAGGTCGCGCTGTGCCGGATCTGGCAGCGTCTCGCCGCGGGGACGCCCGGCGGATCGCTGCCGCAGCTCGTCCTGGCCGGGCGCGACGATCTCGGGCTCGGCGACCGGCGCTCGGTCTTCGCCGACATGATCGCGGCCGGGCAGCTGCTCATCCTCGAGGATCTGTCGGACCAGGACCTGGCCGCGCTGTACAGGTCCTGCCTGTTCACCGCCTTCCCCTCCACCCGGGAGGGATACGGCCTGCCGGTCGCCGAGAGCCTGATGCATGGCCGGCTCTGCCTGGCCGCCGACCTGCCGGTGATCCGCGAGCATGCCGGCGACCTCGCCTGGTATTTCGACCCGGCCGACGAGGCCGCCAGCGACGCGCTGTTCGCCCGGGCGATCGCCGAGCCGGAGGCGCGCCGCGCGGCCGAGGCGGCGATCGCCGCGGGCTTCCGGCCGCCGCGCTGGGCGGAGGCCTTCGAACGGATGGTCGAGGACGCCTGGCAGGATGCCGAGGGGCTGGCGGATCCGATCGCGCCCGGCGCACACCGCCCCGACTTCCCCGGCATGCGCAGGATGCCGGTCCCGCTGGTACTGGCGCAGGCGGCGCGCTGGTGCACGGATCGGGATCCGGAGGTCTCGATCCTCATCATCAACTGGAACGCCGCCAGCCTGACCCTGGAATGCATCCGGCAGATCTGGGCGCATACCGAGGGGCATACCTACGAGATCGTGATCGCGGACAATGGCAGCGGCGCCGAGGATCTGCGCCGGCTGCGCCAGCTCGGCCCCGGCATCCGCGTCCTGCCGCTCGGCTGCAATCGCTTCTTCGGCGAGGCGAACAACATCGCGGCGGAGGCGGCACGCGGGCAACTGCTGTGCCTGCTGAACAATGACGCCTTCGTCCAGCCGGGCTGGCTGACCGCGCTGGTCGGCGCGCTGCGCAGCCATCCGGAAGCGGGCGCGGTCGGCCCGCTGTTCCTCTACCCGGATGGCGTCGTGCAGGAAGCCGGGGCGACGGTCGACGCCGCCGGCTTTCCGATCCGCCTCGGGCGCGGCGGCAGCCAGGACGATCCATCGATCCAGGTCGAGAAATACGCCGACTACATCTCGGCGGCGGCGCTGCTTCTGCCGCGCGCCCTCTTCCTCGAGGTCGGCGGCTTCGACCACGCCTATGAGCCGGCGTATTACGAGGACACGGATCTGTGCTTCCGGATCCAGGCCTTCGGCCGCAGGGTGCTGTACTGCCCGGACGCGCGGGTGATCCATATCGAGGGCGCGTCGGCCAATGGCGACACCGTCGCGGAGGCGCGGCGCAAGGCGCTCGGCGATCTCAACCGCGACAAGTTCGTCCGGCGCTGGGGTCGCACTCTGCGCGACCGGGACGCCGCCTCCCTCTCCGCCGCGCGGGCGAGCTTCGTCCCGGCGCGCTGGGGCATGCGAGGGGCGTCGCCGCCGGCCGGCAAGGTCGCCGTGCTCTACACCCCCTACCCGCTCACCGCCGGCGGCGGGGAGCGCTACCTGCTGACCTGGGCCGAGATCCTGGCCGAGGACCACCAGGTCACCCTGGTGACACGGCAACCCTACAGCGCGCTTCGCCTGCGCAACCTCGCGGCGGATTTCCGGCTCGACCTCGCCGGCGTGCAGGTCGTGACGGAAGCGGCTTTCCGCAGCCTGCCGCAGCCCGACCTGATGGTGGCGATGGGGAACGAGGCCCTGCCGCCGATCGCGCCCGGCGGCCGGGTCAACTTCTTCCACTGCCAGTTCCCGTTCGGGGACCGTGACGGCGCGGGGGGGCCGCAGGATCTGCGGGGCTATGACGCGGTGGTGGTGAACTCGAGCTACACCCACGACCACTACCTGGCCGCGCTGGCCCGGCTCGGGCTGCGCGGCACCGATGTGCGGGTCATCCACCCGCCCGTGCCGGTGGTCGAGGCGGCGGAGGCGGAGCGGGCGCCGATCATCCTCTCGGTCGGCCGCTTCTTCGTCGGCGGCCATTCGAAGCGGCAGGACCTGCTGATCGACGCCTTCGGGCGGCTGCTCGCCCAGAGCCCCCAGCCGATCGAGCTGCACCTGGCCGGCTCCTCCACGCCGCAGCCCGAGCACATGGACTACCTGGCCGGGCTGCGCGCCAAGGCCGCGGGGCTGCCGGTGCATTTCCACGTCAACCTGGACGACGCCTCGCTGACCGATCTCTATCGCCGCGCCGCGGTCTACTGGCACGGCACGGGCCTGGGGCAGGATCTGCGGAGCCACCCGGAACAGGCGGAGCATTTCGGCATCAGCGTGGTGGAGGCGATGTCGGGCGGCGCGATCCCCTTCGCGCTCGATGCCGGCGGGCCGCGCGAGATCATCCGGCACGGGGAATCCGGCTTTCTCTACGATTCGCTCGACCGGCTGGTCGAGGACACGCGCCGGCTGTTCACGGCGACGACCCCGGCGCAGCGCGCCGCCCTCTCGGCAGGCGCCCGCCGCCGCGCCTCCGACTTCTCGGCCGCGATCTTCCGCGAGCGGGTGCGGGCGCTGGCGGCGGAGTTCGTCTGACCGGCGACCCGCCCCTTCCCCATCGACGGAACGCAGGATGAGCATGCTGAGCGCCGCTTCCGCGATGCGCCCCGGGATCCGGCCGGCGCTTTCCGACCTGCCCTGGATCCTCGGCCTGTTCGTGTTCTTCGGCTGGGCCGCCGCGCGCCTCGGCACCGACGGCACGCCGGACTTCAAGATCTACCATTTCTACAACGGCTTCGCGGTCCTGCACGACCGCTCGCGGCTGGACATCTTCGCCGCGCAGCTGCAGACCGGGTTCTTCCCCGGGCTCGACGCGGTCTACTATGCGCTGTTCCGGGTGCTGAACCGGACGCCGACGCTGCTCAACCTGGTGCTGTCCCTGCCCTACGGGATCGCCGCCACGGTGATCTACCTGATGGCGCGGCCGTTCATCCCGGCGCCGGTGCTCCTGCGCAACGCGATCGCGGCGCTGACCGCGGTGGCCGGGCTGACCGGGGCGGCGGCGCTGCCGACGCTGGCCACCACGATGAGCGACGTGGTCCCCGCCGTGCCGCTGCTGATCGCCCTCGGCCTGTGGGCGCATCTCGAGGCGGAAGGCGCGATGACGGTCCGGCGGGCGGCGGTGATCGGGGCGCTCGGCGGCGTCTCGGTCGGGCTGAAGCTGACCCTGACGCCGGTCTTCATCGGGCTGTTCCTGGTGGTGCTGTTCGCCCGCTTCCCGCGATCGCTGCTGCGGCCATGGCAGGCGCTCGCCCTCGGCAGCGCCGGCCTGCTGGCCTTCGCCGTGCTCGACGTGCCCTGGCTGTGGCGCAACTGGACGCAGTACGGCAACCCGATCTTCCCGCTGATGAACCACGTCTTCCGATCGGACCTCGTCGATCCCGGCGCATGGACCGATCTGCGCTTCATGCCGAAATCCAACCTGATGGCCCTGATCTACCCGGCCTTCTGGGCGTTCGACCTCTCGCAGGACGCGATCGAGCTCAACATGCGCGATCCGCGGCTGCTGTTCGGCTGCGGCGCGGCGATCACGATCCTCGCCGCCCATCTGCGCCGCCGCTGGCGCGGCGACGCCTCGGGCCCACTCTCCGCGGAGGAGCGGGTCGGCCTCGGCCTCGCCGTGCTCTTCCTGCTGTCCTACCTGCTCTGGCTGAAGGTCTGGTCGATCTACCGCTACCTGGCGGTCCAGGAGATGCTGGCTTGCGTCCTGCTGCTGATCGCCTTCACCACGGTCGGCGCGCGGCCGCGACGGATTGGCCGCCGGCTCGCCGCCCATGTCGTGCTGGTCGTCGCCATCATGGCCTCCACCGCCTATCCCTGGTGGGGCCGCGCACAGCCCGGCCCGGCGGCGATGAGCGTGAACCTGCCCGCGATCGAGGCCGATGCCATGGTGGTCTTCCTCGACGCCTATTCCTATTCCTACCTGGTCCCGCTGATGCCGAGGACCGTGCGCGCGATCGGCGCCAACTCCAACCTGGTGCGCCCCGGCAGCAACGGCACGCTCCAGCCGCGCATCGAGGCCGCGATCCGCGACCACCGCGGACCGGTCTGGGGATTCGAGTTCCCCCGCGCCTTCCCGGGCACCGCGGATGCCACGCTGGCGCATCATCGCCTGCAACGCACCGAGGACTGCGTGCCGCTCGATTCCTCGATCGAGGATCAGCGGGAGGTGCGCATCTGTCGCCTGCGGCGGGTGCCTTGAGGGATCAGCGCGACGTCCGCGCCCGATGGGCCGGCGATGGCGGCCCTGCCGGATGGGCGGGGATCGCGCAGGCGCCACCCGCCGGGCCGGGCCTCCGTCCCGCCATGGCAGGCGCTACTTCCTGAAGCAGGCGACGAACACGCCCTTCGGGGTGGTCTCCTCCTCCCGGAAGGATGCGCAGATGCCGCGGTCCTGGTCGCAGACGAGGCGCATGCGGGCATCCGAGAAGCCGGCGCTTCGCGCCCGTGCGATGACATCCCAGCCCGGGATCTGGAACACCAGCGAGCCGCCTTCCGGATCGACCGGATTGCCATGGTAGACCGGTGGCTCGACGTGATGGACCACGCGCCCGTCCAGCAACGAGGCGAACCGGATGCCGACTTCCCGGTCGAAGAAGAACGGAAAGGTCGCGAGCATCGACCCGCCGGGCTTGAGGATGCGCGCCGCCTCCCGCAAGGCATCGTCCAGCTCGGGCACATGCTCCAGCACGTCATTCGACAGGATCAGGTCGAAGGCGTCCGACGGAAAATCGGACCGGCAGACATCGCCGTGGAGGATCGGAAAGAACGCCTCCCGGCTCGCCGCATCCTTCAGGAATTCGGTGCCGATCATCTTCGGAAATCGGCCACGCATCAGCAGCGCGAAGGGGGTGATCGCTTCGTGGCAGTAGATCCTGGCGTCATGCTCCGGCAGCGAGGATTCCCGCAGGGCCTCGATCGCGAGGTCCAGCATCAGGCGCTGCCGGGAGTTGAGGCCGCGGGCATGGAGATGTTCGCGCAACTCGGTGCCGATGATCGCGATCTGCTCGGCGCCGACATAGCCGAGAAACCTCGACTGCACGCCATGGGCCATGACATGCCGGACGATCTTCGCTTCCGTCTCGGCATCGAACAGCGCCGGCATGGCCAGCCGCAGCCGATCGTAATCCGCCTTCGCCGTCAGCGACTGGTCCACGAGGAATGGCGGATCCGGCGCCGGCACGGCATCGCCCGGCGCCGCGGGAACATCCGCATCCCTGCCCCGATGGCCGCGCAGCCGGCGAAGCCGCTTCAACACCGCTTCCATGGACGCGCCTCGACCTTTCCGGGCTCCGGCGATCCCGGGAGCGGGTGCACCCCGCGGCGTGGCGCTGGCCCGGTTGCATGAGCGCTAGGCGATGGCTGGCGGGCGGTCAAGGTTGCTGAACCGGAACCGGTCCGCGCCATGCGATGCCCGGGGCGCGGCGGCGATCGCCGGATTCGGACCCAGGCCGGCCTGCGGGATCCACCGGCGCGTCGCGCCATCCGCCGGGTCCCGCGTGCTGGCCGCGGCGCGGCCGGCGAGCCCTCAATCGGCGCTTGCAGGCAGGGCGCGGATCTCGCCGTTTCCCGAGAAGGCATCCTCGAGAAACATCGCGTCCGCGATGGCGTTCCCGATCGGCAGCCTGCCGTCGAGGACGGCGTCGAGGCCGATGAAGGCCGCGCGACGCGCCGGCGAGACCGCGGTGAAGACGTCGCGCCCGCCAAGCTTGATCAGGTCGCGCGCATAGCGCAGCGCGCCCTCGTACATCGCCTCGAGCAGGGCGAAATGCGCCTGCGACCTGCCGCCCTCGCGGAAGACCGGCAGCGCCCGGCCGTCCGGCATGGTGCGGAAATGCGAGAGCTGTCCCTGCGGCGAGGTCAGGAACGCCTCGAGCAGGACCGTCTTGCGCATGAAGCCTTCGGGCATGGAGCCGCCGAACAGGGAATCCTGGAAGCAGCCGAAGGCCAGCCCGTCCCGCCGCCGCACCACCTCCGCCCGCTTGGCGGTGAACATGTAGTAGCCGGCGAGCGGCAGGCCGAGGATGTCCTGCAGTCCC
>CAZMCV010000009.1:0-45485 GCA_964564645.1 uncultured Acetobacteraceae bacterium | reverse complement strand
TTCCTGCACGGAGACCCGACGATGACGTCCACCATCACCGACAAGCAGCGCGCGAACCTCGAGGTCGCGGCCGAGCGTCCCGACGGCCTGGCCGCGCCGCCCGCGCACCTGCCGCCGGCGCCGCCGCGGAGGGCGACGAGGATCTCGCCTGGAAGGTCGAGGGCGCGGCAGTCCTGCCGCGGGTCACCCGGGCCGCGCGGCGTGCCGGCACCGTCCGGACGCGGCGACTGTGCGCACGCGACGGTCGCGCGGGGGCTGGAGCGGGTCGCGGGCTGAGGTCGCGTCCCGCCACGGGGTGATCATCCGCGATGGGCGGGGCGCGTGCCAGCAGCCGCTTGCCGCGCACGTCGCGGTGCACGGGCGCCCCGATGCCATGGTCGCCCCTGCGGAGGCTGTCCCGCAAGAGCGGACGCAGTAGCAAACAGCGGGCGTCACGCGGCGGTCCCGCGCATGCGAGCTGGCCGGGGCGCTGTCGCCCCTGCGGGCCCACGCCCCGGACGCCATGAGCCATGGCGGGCCGGAGTTGGGGGTGGGCAAGGCCCGATTTGGACGGCCGGCGGCGCGGACATCACAAAGAATTGATGGAACTCAAGGCATACATCACGCATTAGTCATTATGGGCGCCAGTATGTCGCCGGAGGAGCGCGATGGGCACGGTAACTGAGGGCCCGTGGGCGTGGCATGATCGACGGGCCCACGACAAGCTGCCGCCGGCCTTCGACCAGGCCTACGACCAGGGCACCCTCGCCAGCGCCGCCGAGATCCCGACCGCCGCGGAGCGCGCCGAGGAACGCGGCAGAAGCCGTGGCACGGTCCGACGGGGGCACGAGGTCGGGCACGTCGTTGCGCACAACTGCCGCTACGGTCTCCTGGACCGGCGCGAGGACACCCTGGCGCAGGGCGTCGCTCCCGATGGCCCCTGACACCGGACCCGCCGCGTCGCGCGCGTCCCTCTCGCGCGGCACCGCCGCGCGCCGTCCCGGTGCGCCCGTCGTGCGCGCCCGTTCGCCGGCCGCCCTCGCCGCCGCCGGCCTCCTTATGGTGGCCGCCGCCATGGTGGCGGCCAGTCTCGCCGCCTGGGACGCCCGCCGCCGCGCCCTCGACGAGGCCGGCCGGGAGATCCGTAACCTCTCCTTCCTCCTCGCCGACCACACCGACCGCGCTGTGCAGGCCGTCGACCAGGCGCTTGCCTCCGCGCTCGAGCGCGCCCGCATCGAGGGCGCGCTCGCCGGAACGGAGGCCTTCGCCGCCTGGGCCCGGTCAGGACCCGTGCACGCGGCCCTGGCCGAGCGGGCCGCCGGGCTCCCGCAGGTCGACGCGCTCCTCCTGCTCGACGCGAGCGGCGGACTCCTCGCCTCGTCGCGCTTCTTCCCGCCGCCCCCGCGCGACCTGTCCGACCGGGCGTACTTCCGCGAGGCGCGCGACGGCCTCACCGGTCTTGCGGTCGGTCCCCCGGTGCTGAACCGGGGCACGGGCACCTGGGCGTTCCACCTCGCGCGGAGGGTCGACCGCGCCGGCGGAGAGTTCCTCGGAGTCGCCGTGGCCGTTCTCGAACTGGCCTACTTCGACGGGCTCTACGGCGCACTCGCTCTCGGGGCCGGCAGCAGCGTCAGCCTCTTGCGCTCGGACGGCCTGCTGCTCGCGCGCCACCCTGCGGCCTCCGAGGCGGTCGGCCGGGCCTTGGGCGATACGCCACAGTTCCGGCTGGCGCTGGCGAACCGTGACGGCGCGCCCTTCCGGATCGAGAGCCTGATCGATCGCCGCGATCGGCTGATCTCCGCGCGGCCGCTCGGCACGTATCCGCTCCGGGTGCACGTCGGCGTCGCCGTGGACGCCGCGCTCGCCGGCGCGCGGGCCTTCATCGCCCAGCTCGCCGCCGGCGCGCTGCTGCTCGCCGCGGTCGTCGCCGGCGCGGTCGCCCTCGCCGCCCGCGCCGCGCGCGCCGAGGCCGCGGCATCGGCCGAGGCCCTGCGGCGGGAGCGCGAGATGGCCGAGGAGCGGCTGGCCCACCAGCGCGCGCTGGCCGAGCAGCACGCCGACTTCCGGGTCGTGGTCGAGGGCATGTCGCCCGCGGTCTGGCGCTTCGCCTCCGATGGCCGCCTGGCCCTGGGCAACGGCCGGTGCGCGGGCGTGCTCGGCATCCCGCCCGGGACCGCGCGCGCCGGGGCGACGATCGGAGAGATCGGCCAAGCCGCCTCCGCCGCCGGGGCGGCCGGGGCGACGGCAGCCATCGACCGGCTCGCAATCCTCGCCGCCGAGGTGCGGTCGGCCTCCTTCGTGCAGGACCTCGGCGGCGGCCGCGCCGCGTCGGCCGCGCTGCCGGCGCTGCCCGACGGCGGCTGGCTGGCGACCTTCGAGGACGTGAGCGAGCAGCGCGCCGCCGAGGCGCACGCCCGCCATCTTGCGACGCACGACCCCCTGACCGGCCTCGCCAACCGGCGCCGGCTGGAGGAGCAGCTGGGAGCCGCGCTCGCTGCGGGCGGCGGCGGGCGGACCGCGCTCCTCGCGCTCGACCTCGACCGCTTCAAGGAGGTCAACGACGCGCTCGGGCACACGGCGGGGGACGCCCTGCTGCGGGCCGCCGCGGAGCGCGTCCTGGCGAGCGTGCGCTCGGGCCGGGAGTGCACCGGAAAACCCGGCGACCTCGTGGCGAGGGTCGGCGGGGACGAGTTCGCGGTCGTGCTCGCCGGGCTCGACGGCGGCGCGGACGACGCGCGTGAGACCGCGGCGGGCGTCGCGGGGCGCCTCGTGGCGGCGCTGTCGGAGCCCTTCCAGGTCGCCGGCCGGCAGGCCGTGGTCGGGGTCAGCGTCGGCGTCGCCCTGTGCCCCGACGACGGGGCGACGCCGGAGGAGCTCGCGCGCGCCGCGGACCTCGCGCTCTACCGCGCCAAGGCGGTGGGGCGCGGCGGGCACAGCTTCTTCGAGCGCGCCCTGGACGAGGCCGCCCGCGCGCGCCACGCGCTGGGACTGGACCTCCGGCGCGCGCTGCTGGAGGAGGGCGGCGCGGGCTTCGAGGTGCACTTCCAGCCGATCGTGGCCCTGGCGACGCGCGCGCCCAGGGGCTGCGAGGCGCTGGTCCGCTGGCGGCGGCCCGGGCGGGCCGGCCCCGCGGGGCCGGCGGAGTTCGTGCCGCTGGCCGAGGAGACCGGCCTGATCGTCCCGCTTGGCGCGCTCGTCCTGCGGCGGGCCTGCGCGGCGGCGGCGGCGTGGCCCGACCGCTCGCTGCGCGTGGCCGTGAACCTTTCGCCGGCGCAGGTGCATGCCGGGGGGCTGGTCGAGCTGGTGGAGCGGGCGCTCGCCGAGACGGGCCTCGACCCGCGGCGCCTGGAGCTGGAGGTGACGGAGTGGGTGCTGCTGCGCGGCACCGAGGAGGCGCTGGCGACCCTACACCGGCTGCGCGCGCTCGGCGTCGGCCTCGCGCTGGACGACTTCGGCACGGGGTACTCGTCGCTGGCGTACCTGCGCGCCTTCCCGTTCGACCGCGTGAAGGTGGACCGCACCTTCGTCCGCGACATCGAGACGCGGCCGGGCGACCTCGCCATCGCGCGGCTGGTGGCGCGGCTGGCGGTCGAGCTCGGGATGGAGACCGTGGCCGAGGGGATCGAGACCGAGGGGCAGCTGCGGCTTCTGACGGAGGCGCGGTGCACCGAGGCCCAGGGCTACCTGTTCTGCCGGCCCGTGCCCGCCGAGGCGGTTGTGGATGCGATCGCGTCCCTCGCCGCGAAGTCGGGAGCGGGGGCTGGGTGCCCTGGTTGAGACCGGCGGGGGGCCATCGCCGGCCACCGCAGCCAGGCAAGCTTCGGCGCGACGTCCCGCGCGGTTCGGCCCGACGCCCGCACTGGTCCGGCGGCGCGGTGACAGGCGGCGGGGCCGGCAAGCGGCGACTGGGGCGGCCAGGCGGAGGAAACCCGGGCCGGGTCGGGAGCAACGCGACTTCGCCAAGGTCCATGTCGGGTCGAGATCGGTCAAAGCAGTCTGACCCCCGGCGCCGGTAGGCCGCCGAGCAGGCGACGATCCCCGTTCGCCGCCGGGCACCTTACGTTGGTGGATGCCGGACGCCGCGCCGGGCTTCCGTCAGCAGCGTCCGCGACGCCTTCCGCATCCCCCACCACCGGCACAGCCCTCGTCGCCGCCGGCTTGAGGAGCGCCCGCGCCCCGGTGCCCGCCGCAATGCCCGAGCGCAGGAAGGACCCGTGGCCTCGCTCAATCCATCGGCTCGGCCGGCCGCCAGGCCAGGTCGTCGCCGCATTCCGAGCCGAGGCCCGCGGTCTCCGCCGCCGGTCGCCTTGCGGAACAGCGACTGCGTGACCTTGAGGCTCGCCTCCGCCGCACCACACGCCAGCTTGTCGGCGAAGCGCCCGCGCAGCTCCGGCAGGTCGATGTCGAGCACCGGCGCCTCGCGCAGCGCGAGCAGGGCGTTGGCGAGGTTGGGGCGGGGCTCTCCTGTGTTTGGGCATTGGCATCGCGCCAGCCATCGATGATGCCCCTCCGCGCCGGTGGCATGCTTGCGGCAGATGTCCGGGACGCGGCGTCCGGTGCCCGCGCGGCGGGCCTTCCAGCGTTCGTCGCGCTCGACGGCCGGCACCGCGTCCATGGCGGTCAGCAGTAGGCCGGCCGCGGCCTTCTTCGGTACCCCCTCGCGCGCAAAGCGCCCGGCGAGCCGGACAGTGGCCTGATGATGGTTCTCGCCACGCGTGATCCGGCCGATGACCGTGCTGATGTCGACCCGCGTCTGCGTCGACCGGGCCCGGGGTCACCGTGGTCTCGGCGTTCATCGCGGATCTCCGACGTCCTGTGCCCGCTGCCGCCGCCACTCTGCCCTCATCAGCCCCGCCAGGCGCTCCAGGCGTGCGATCGCTGGCCCGGCTGGTGCCGTCGGCTCCGACGGGCGATCGGGCGCCTTCTCCTGCGAGCGGCGGCGGAACCGCGGCGTCCATCAGCGGCCGCCCCGCAGTTCGGCCGCCTCGTCGGCGAGCACGTCCTCGAGCCGGTAGACGACCTTCCCGTGCCGTTTGAGGTAGGGAATGCCCGCGCGGGGCCGGCGATGGCGATCCAAGGTCCTCGGGCTGAAGCCACACGCGCCCAGGGTGCTGGCTTCTCGCTGGATTGAATCGCGCAACGGCGGGCGGATCCAGGGTATGCTCGCACCCGTCGTCACCTTTGCCGCCGCGGCGCGCGATGGCCAGGCACGCGTGCTGGCGGTCACCGCCGAGCGGCAGGCCTCTGGCGACGGATGGGCAAGCGCGGCCGATGGGCCCAAATATTCATCGCGGGGACGGCGATCGCCTCCGGATACCAGCTGGAGAGCTCCGGTGACCCCAACGGGCGGAGATCGGATCGGTGGGTTGGCGCTTGATGATCCGCCCGCATCGGCCCCCCTGGCAACTGCCCGGGACGCGCTGCAATCCGGCACCGAGGCGTCGCATCTCCGGCTTCACGGGCACCCCGGCTTCGTCGCGCTCCTTCGTGGCGAATTGTCGCGCCTGGCTTATCTGCAGCTCCTGGAACGGCTTCTCGGCCTCCATGATCCGGTCGAGGAGCGCCTCGCGCAGCACGATGGCGGGCCATGGATGGCTTGGCGCCGGATCGCGGCGCTGCCGCCGCGGGCCGAGCGGCTGCGACAGGATCTGCGGGATCTCGGCCTCGCACCGCAGGGTCTCCAGGCGCTGCCGCGCGCCGATGACCTGCTGCCAGGCCTCGCCGATCCGGCGGCCGCCCTCGGTTGCGCCTGGGTGGTGGAAGGCTCAGCCCTCGGCGGCCGGTTGCTCGCACGCCGCCTCGACAGCATCCTGGCCGGCGGGCCAGGCGGGCGTTTCTTCGCCCAGGACACCGCCGGGCCGGAGCGTTGGCGCGCGCTGGTCGCCGCGGTGGAGGCGTGCGGGGCCGACCCGGCGCGCCGTGCCGTCATGACCTCCACGGCGAGCGCCACCTTCGCCGCCTTCGAGACCTGGCTCGGGAGCGATCGCTGATGGCTGACCGTCAGGCTGGCGCCGACGCTGCACCCGACCTCTCCGCCTGCGATCGCGAGCCGATCCGCACACCCGGCGCCATCCAGCCGCACGGCGTACTGCTCGCGCTGCGGGAGCCTGATCTCGCCGTCCTGGCGGCCAGCGCCAACCTCGACGCGGCCTGCGGCACGCCGGCGGCCGCCGCGCTCGGCCAGCCGCTCGCGGCGATCCTGGCGCCCGATTCGATCGGGCACGTCGCCGCGGCCCTCGGCCGTGCCGAGGCGGCCGTCGCCAATCCCTTCCCGCTGCGCTTTCTTTCGACGACGCAATGCTGGCAAGCAACGCTGCATCGTTACGGGGGCCTGGCCATCCTCGAGGCCGAGGCGCCGGCCGCCGGGCCGGATCGGCTGCCCGAGGGCCTCTTCGGCACTCTCTCTGGGGCGATCGCGCGGCTGCAGGCCGCGCCCGACCCACGTACCCTCTGGTCCGCGGCCGTGCGCGAGGTGCGGAGCATCTCGGGCTTCGACCGGGTGAAGCTCTATCGCTTCCACCCCGATTGGAGCGGCGAAGTGGTGGCGGAGGACCGGGCCGAGCACATGCCGGGCTATCTCGGCCTCAACTTCCCGGCCTCCGACATCCCTGCCCAGGCGCGCGAGCTCTACCGGCTCAACCCGGACCGGATCATCCCGGACATCGGCTACACTCCGGTCCCGATCCTCGCCGCAGACGACCTCGGCGGCCGGCCTCTCGACCTCACCCATGCGCAGCTCCGCTCCGTCTCGCCGGTGCATATCCAGTACCTGCGGAACATGGGGGTTGGCGCCTCCATGTCTGTCTCGGTGTTGCGCGGCGGCGAGCTCTGGGGCCTGATCGCCTGCCATCACCGCGACCCGCACGGCGTCGCGCCCGAACGGCGGCAGGCCTGCCGCCTTCTCGCGCAGGTGCTGTCCTGGCAGCTCGCCGTGGCCGAGGAGGCAGCCGTCGCACGCCACTCCGCCGCTGTGCGCGCGCTTCAGGCCCGTGTGCTGGAAGAGACGGCGCGCGGCCGCGATCATCGCGACGCCATCTTCCACCATGCGGGCGAGCTGCTCGGGCTGATGGAGTCCGGCGGCTTCGCGCTCGTCACGGCCGAAACGGTCGCCACGGTCGGCCAGACCCCGGGCGAGGCGGAGATCCGCGACATCGCCGCCTGGCTCGCCGGGCGCGGCGAGGCGGCGCCGTTTGAGACCGACCATCTTTCGGCACAACTCCCCTCGGCCGCGGCCCATGCCGCCATTGCCAGCGGGATGCTCGCGGTGCCGCTCTCCCGCCCGCCGCGGCAGTTCCTGCTCTGGTTCCGGCCCGAGGTGGCGCGGACCGTCACCTGGGGCGGCGACCCGAACAAGCCGGTGGAGGCCACGCCTGACGGAGAGCGCCTGACCCCACGCCGGTCCTTCGCCGCGTGGCAGGAGGAGCTGCGCGGTCGCGCCCGGCCCTGGCAGACGCATGAGGTGACCGCGGCGGCTGAACTGCGCGACCTCGTGCTGGACGTGCTGGTGCGCCGTACCGAGGAGCTGGAGCGGATCAACGCCCAGCTCGCCCGCAGCAACGAGGAGCTGGAAGCCTTCGCGTACATGGCCTCGCACGACATCCGCGAGCCGCTGCGGCAGATCGAGACCTTTGCCAGTCTGCTCGAGCGCGCCGTGGGCCGACTGGAGGCGTCGCCGGAGGCGCGGATCGGCCGCTGGGTGGAAGGCATCGAGGCCTCGTCGCGCCGGCTGCGGACCCTTATCGACGACCTGACGGAGTTCTCGCGCCTCGGCCGCCACGCCCAGCCCCTGGCGCCGACGCCGCTCCGCGAGATTTTGGAGGAAGCCGAAAGCGACCTTGCCCAGGCACTTGCCGAATCAGGAGCGGAGGTCGTGACGGAGGGGCCGCTGCCGGAGGTGCTTTGCGATCGCGGCCAGATCCGCCAAGTCCTGCAGAATCTCCTCTCCAACGCCATCAAGTACCGTCACCCGGAGCGTCGGCCGCGGATCGCCGTCTCGGTTGTTCTGGAGCCGTCCGACGCGGGCGACCCCGCCTCCGCCGGCAGGGCGCGCGGGCGTGACATGTTTCGCATCGCCGTGGCGGATAACGGCATCGGCTTCGAACCACGCCACGCCGCGCGCATCTTCGAGCCCTTCCAACGCCTGCACGGTGTGGACCGGTACCCCGGCAGCGGAATCGGCCTGGCGATCTGCCGCAAGATCGTGGATCGGCACGGCGGCATCATCGAGGCGGAGGGGCGGCCTGGGGAGGGGACCACCATCGCCTTCACGCTGCCCCTTCCCGCTCCGGGCGCGCCATGATGCCGCCCGGCTCCGCGCAGCAGCCGGTCGTGCTCTGCGCCGAGGACAGCAAGCACGACCGGCTCATCATCCAGGAAGCCTTCAGGGAGGCCGGGCTCTCCGCCAGGCTGGTCTTCGTGGAGGATGGGGAGGAGCTGCTCGACTACCTTCGCCGCCGGGGCACCTGGGCCGAGGGGACCGGGCAGGAGGCGCCCTGGCCGTCGGTCGTGCTGCTCGACATCAACATGCCGAAGGTGAACGGCCACGAGGCGATGCGGGCGATCCGCGACGACCCGCGGCTGAAGCATCTGCCCGTGGTGGCGCTGTCCACCTCCGACAGCCCGAAGCAGATCGCCCAGGCCTATGCGGTCGGCGTGAACTCCTTCCTGACCAAGCCCGCGCGCTTCGCCGACTTCGTCGAGCTGATGCAATTGTTCGGCGGCTATTGGCTGAAGGGCGTCCGGCTGCCGCCGCCGCGGTGACCTGCCGCGGGGCGGGGATCATGTCTCCCGCCGCACGAAGATCCAGAGGCCGCCGCCCGCGGCGGATTGCGCGCGCACGAGCAGGCTGCGGGTGGCGTTGCGGAAGTCTCCGGTCCATCCGAACTCCACGTCGAGCCGGCCCGCCGCCAGCGCCCGCTCAATGCGTCCGCGGAAGCTGGGATTGTTCATGCAGGGCGCCACCTCGCTGAAGAAGGTCAGCCCGAGCCGCGGCCGCCTGCCGGAGCCGGAGAGAAGGCGCTCCGTCTCGTTATAGACGCGCACCATGCCCGCCTCGTCGAGGCGGATCGCGGCGAAGGGCAGGCGGTCCAGCGCCTCGGCCGGCAGCGCCTCGACGGCCCGCGCGAGATCCGGATGATCGAATTCGGGGGAAGCAGTGTCGACCGTCGTGCTCATTCGGTCAGCGCCTGGAAGACAGCAACACCGAGCAGGTGCGTCGGTGCCAGGCCTCCGTGCCGGGAGAGCGGCAGAAGCAGGCGTTCAAGGAACTCCGTGCCGCCATCGTCGCCGAGGCGGAATCGCGCATAGTCATGGCAGGGCACGCCGGAACGGGCGCAGCGTTCGAAGATCTCGGCGAGGCCGGCCAGCGCCTCGTGCCCGCCGCCCCCTGCCGCCTCGAACACCTCGCCCGCCATGTCCCGGCCCAGCCGCGCGGCGAGCGCCGCGCCGAGCCGGACGAATCGGAAGGCCGGTCCGCCCGGCCGCTCCTCGAGCGCGACAAGAAAGCCATCATCCTCCCATGGCATCCCGGGCGGCAGCGCATCCGGCGCCGGCAGGCCCTCGCCGCCGGCCTGACGCAGGCGGCGCCAGGCCAGGTAGGACTCTCGCAGCGCGGGGCTGCGGATCAGGCGGAACAGGCCGTCCTGCGGGGGCAGGCGGCCGAGCGCGCGCAGCACCTCCCCGCCGAGCGCGGCGGGCGCGAAGGGTTTGGCCAGCACCACCTCGCCGCCGAGCGCCGCCCGGTCCTCGGCGAAGCCGGTGACGAAGAGGACCGGCACGCCGGGGCGCCCGGCCCGCAGCCGCTCCGCCAGGTCGCGGCCGCCCGCGCCCGGCATCACAAGGTCTGTCACGACGAGGTCGAGCCGCTCCGCCGCCAGCGCCTGCACCAGGCCGGCCTCGGCGCTGTTCGCCTCGATGACGTCATAGCCGAGATCGCGCAGCTCGCTCGCCGTCACCAGGCGCACGGCGTCGTCGTCGTCCACCACCAGCACGGTCGCGCGGCCGTGCAGCGCGGCGTCGAGCGCCTCGTCGGGCGCGGCCTCGGCGTCCGGTGCCTTGGCCGCGCGGAGAAGCCAGATCTCGACCGTGGTGCCCGCGCCGGGCGTGCTCATGATGCGCATCGCGCCGCCGGATTGCTGCGCGAAGCCTTGCACCATGGCCAGGCCAAGGCCGGTGCCCTTGCCGCGCGGCTTGGTGGTGAAGAAGGGCTCCGTCGCGCGCGCCAGCACCTCCGGCGGCATGCCGGGGCCGGTGTCGCGGACGGAGAGGACGACGCAATCCAGCCCGTCGCGCAGCCCCGGCGGGCGGTCGGCCGCCGTGGCGGGGACGTTGCGCGCCGCGATGGTGATGCTGCCGGCCCCATCCATCGCATCGCGCGAGTTGATCGCCAGGTTGAGCAGTGCGACTTCGAGCCGGTGGCGGTCGGCCATGACCGGCCAGGCGCCGGAGGCGGCCTCTACGGCAACGTCGATGCCGGCTCCGACGCCGCGGCGGACGAGCTCCTGCGCACCGGCCAGCAGTTCTTCCGGGTCGAGCGCGGCGGGGGCGACGTCCTCGCGCCGCGCGAAGGCCAGCAGCTGACGCACCAGCGCCGCGGCACGCTCCGCCGCCCCTTCACCGCTGCGGGCCAGGTCGAGGATCCGCGCGTCGCCCCCGGCCCGCTTGGCGATCAGGCGCAGGCTGCCCATGACGGCGGCCAGCACGTTGTTGAAGTCATGCGCGATGCCGCCGGTGAGCTGGCCGAGGGCTTCCAGCTTCTGCGCCTCCCCCAAGGCTGCCTGCGCCTTTTCGCGCCGCTGCATCTCCGCTCGCAGCTCGGCCGCGGCCAGGCTGAGGGCGCTGGTCCGCTCGGCGACGGCGGCCTCCAGCCGGTCCTTGTCATCCTTTAGCACCAGCTCCGCGCGCTTCTGCGCGCTGACATCCATCACTACGCCGCGCAGCCCGACGACGGCGCCGTCCGCGCCGGCCTCGGCGCGAACGCGCAGGCGCAGCCACCGCGGCGCGCCGGCCTCGTCCGCCAGGCGGTGTTCCAGGTCGAAGTCACGGCGGTCGCGCAAGGCCTGCGCGATCGCTTCCTCGACGGCGCCGCGGTCGTCCGGGTGGATGGCCCCGAGCAAGACGTCGAAATCCGGCTCCGCCACGTCGGCCAGGCCGTAGAGGGCGCGGCAGCGATCGGAGAGGAGCAGGCTGCCGCCACGCAGGTCCCAGGCGAGCACGCCGAGTTCCGCCGCTTCGATGGCGAGCCGCAGCCGCTCCGCGGTCGCCGCCAGCTCCGCCGCCGCGGCGACGCGCTCCGTGACGTCGGCGACGGTGCCGGACATCATCACAGCCTCGGCGCCGGCGAAGCTGGTACGGCCGTTCACGCTGACCCAGCGGATGGTCCCGTCGGGCCGGACGATCCGGTGCTCGATGACGTAGCTGCCGCCGCCCGCCGGATCGAACGCGGCATTGGCGGCAGCGTGCACGCGGGCGCGGTCGTCGATGTGCACGATGTCCCAGACCACGCGGTCGTAGCTGAGCCCCTCCTCCGGTCCCACGCCGAAGATCGCGCGGGTGCGCGCATCCCAGTGAACTGTGCCGGTCCGGACATCGAAGGACCATGCGCCGAGGCCGGCGCCATCCAGCGCCACGCGCAGCCGCGCCTCGCTCTCGGCCAGGGCACGCTCCGCCGCCGCGCGCGCGGTGACGTCGAGCTGGGCGGCGACGGCCCCTGTGATGCGTCCCTTCGCGTCACGCAGCGGGGCGGCGTTGACCATGATCATGCGCCGTTCGTCCGAGCCGAGGCGTTGGCATTCGATCTCCACGCCCTGGACCGTCTCGCCGTGAAGCACCGCGCGCTCCAGCGGCCATTCCGTTCTCGCCAGGCGCTGGCCGGTCTTCGGCCAGGTGCCGATCCACTGCGCGTCGTCGCCCCCCCAGCGCGTTTCCCACGATCCGCCCCAGAGCGTGCGGTGCACGGCGTTGTCGCGCACCAGCCCACCCGCGGCGTCCACGATCAGCAATCCCACGGGCAGCGCATCCAGCACCGCAGAGAGCGTCGCCTCGCTGTCGCGCAGCGCATGCTCGGCGCGGATGCGCTCGACGGCGGCCCACACGCGCGCGCAGGTCTCCTCGGCCAGCGCGATCTCCGCGCCGGTCCAGGCGCGCGGCTCGGGGTGATGCGTGAACAGCATCGCCACCAGCCGCCCGTCGCGCATGAGCGGCACATCGAGGATGGCGCGCGTGCCAATGCCCTCATAGGCGGCGACCACGGCGGGCAGCGCCGTCCTCGGGTCCTGCCTTATGTCGGGAATGGCGACCGTGGCACCCGTCATCAATTCCCGGATCAAGGCCGGACCGAAATCGTCCATGCGCCAGCGTCCGGTGACCGAGGGGCTCCGCCCGTCGTTCCAGTCGCGGCGCACCGTGACGACCCGCTCTGCGGTGTCCACCTCGCCGAAGCCGAGCTGCGCCACGCCGAGCTTGGCCCCGAGCAGCGCGGCAGCTCCGCCCATCGCGGCTTCGGGATCGGCGGCGTCGCGCAGCAGCTCCGCAAGCCGCAGCCGATACGCCTGCCGCGCCTCGGCCGCCGCGTGCTCCTCTTCGGCCCGCTTGCGGGCTGTGACGTCGAACAGCAGCACGGCGAACTGATCGCCTTCGGTCCGGTAGGCGTGTGCCTCGAACCAGCGGCCGAGCGGCGCGGCGTAGTGCTCGACATGTGCCGGTTCGCCGGTGTCCACAACGCCTGCGTAGGTAGCGAGCCAGACGGGTTCGAGGCCCGGGATCGACTCTTGGGCGGGCCGGCCCAGCACGACGTCACGCGGCAGGCCGGTCTCGCGCTCCCAGGCGTCGTTCACCTCGAGGAAGCGGAAGTCGCGCGGCCGCCCCGTCGCGTCGCGCAGCAGCTCGCAGAGCAGAAAGCCCTCCCGCATGCTGGCGAAGAGGGCACGCCAGCGCGCCTCGCTCGCGGCCAGCCGCCGCTCCGCCTCCACCCGCTCCGTCACCACCTCGGTCGAGAGCAGCGCCCCGCCGATGCCGCCATCGGCGCGGAACCACGGCGCCATCTGCCAGCGCACCCGGTCGGTCCGCCCATCGGCGCGCGGGACGAGGTCGTCCTCGGCCGAGAGGGTCTCCCCCGCCAGCACGCGCCGATGCGCCTCCCGCCAGCGCCTGGGCGTCGCGGGAAACAGGTCGTCATGGCTGCGGCCGACCAGCGCCTCCGGCCCTTCGACCGGGAGCGCATAGTCCTGCACGTAGCGCCGGCTGGCGGCGAGGTAGCGCATCCCGGCATCGAACATCGCAATGGCTGCCGGCGCCTGCTCGACGAAGAGGCGCAGCACCGCCTCCCGCTCCCGCAGTGTCGCCTCGCGCTGCCGCAGCTCCGTCAGGTCCAGCACGAAGGCGGCGGCCTCGCCGCGGGTGCGATCGAGGAAGGCGAAGCTCACCAGCACCGGCACGCGCGTGCCGTCCGGGCGAAGGAACTCCTTCTCGTAAGGCCGACAACGGCCTTCGGGGGCGGCGACGGCCTCGGCGATGGCCCGATTGTCGGCGGCAAGCCATTCGGGCGGCGTCAGCTCGTCCCAGCGCAGGCGGCGCGCCGTCAGCGCGTCACGGCCGACGCCGAGGATGCGCAGGGCGGCATCGTTCGCCTCCTGCACCCTTCCGCCGGCATCCGAGCGCAAGAGGCCGGCAGGGCTCGCCGCGGCCAATGCAGCGAGGTCGCCCACGCGCCGCGCGAGCGCGGCCTCCGCCTCGGCGAAGCCGCGGCGCAGCGCCTCCAGCTCGGCGACGGGGGCAGGCAAGAGGGCGGCGGCGCTGAGACCGGGATGTCCCGCACCCAGCGCCGCCGCGACTTCGCGCAACTGCTCCACCGGACGCAGGATCGCGCGCGCACCGAGCAGGGCGAGGATCGTCCCGAGGCCGATCGCCAGCGCGCCGCCCCAGCCCAGGGCGCGGAGCGGCGCGCGCCACTCGGTGTCGAAGTCGGCCGCGCCGCGGGCGACGAAGACGGTCCAGCCCGGCGCCGAGGCCGCGGCGTGGAAGGCAAAGATGCGCTGCGACCCGTCCCGTGCGACGCCGCGGTAGAGGCCCTCGGTGCGGCCCATGAAGTGGTCGGCGTCCGCGGGCGGGACCGGCTGGCCGGCGAGCGTCTCATGCGACGCATCGGATCGGGCGACCAGGACGGCCCGCGCATCGGTGACCGCCGCGAAGCTGTCCTCTGGCAGGCCCTGCGCGGCGAGCAGCCGGTGCAACCGCTCGGCAAGTATCAGGCCGGCGGCGAGCAGCATGGGACGACCGGCGGCGTCGCGGATGGGCGTGACCACCGCGAAGACCCGGAGGCCGGAGACGGGATCGATGACGAGATCGCCGACGACGGTGTCGTTGGTCTCGATGGCACGGGCGAAGGCGTCCATCGAGGCGGCTTGCGGCAGGGCCTCGCCCGGCGGGCGGAGCGTGTCCAGGACCTGCGCGCCGTCGGGCCACACCACCTGCACCGGCGCGCCGAACCCCTCCGCGAGGCGCCGCGCCTGGGCCTGCAGCGCAGCAAGGTCAAGCGTCCCGGGCGGCTCTGGCCCGACGGCCGGCGAGGTCGCAAAGGCCTTCAGCGTGGCGGCCACCGTGGCGAATTCGCGGTCCACGACGAGGCCGAGGGCGCGTGCTGTGTCGCGCAGCCGTCCCTCGGCCGCCTCCCGGTGGCCGGCCGCTGCCTGCCAGTACGCCGCAACGCCGAGGCCGAGTGCCGGGAGCAGGATGGCGAGGGCGAGGCCGAGCAACACGACGGCCAGGCGCGGGCGCCACGGCGCCAGCCCGACGATGTCCCACCGGGCCGGGCCGCCCCCCTCGCGCGTCGGGCGGGTCGGTAGCAGGTCGATCATGTTGGCTGGTCAGTCTGTCCTGCCCCCGCACCGTCGGGCAATCGCAGCCTGCACCGCTGCGAAGGCCAGCGGGAGGCGTGATGCGCCCCAATCCCTGCATGCGGACATCGTGCCGGCACGCGCGAGACTCCTCAGGCAGGGGCGATCGGCGCGAGGGCCATGCACTCGACCGCATGCGGCGGATCGAGGGGACAAGACGCTAGGTTCCCGGGGAATCGCAGGATGGTTTCCCGCGGCCCGGAAGGGCGGAAGGAGAGAACCTCACATACCTTATCGGCACCTCACAATCTTTCGCTCACAAATGTTAGTGAAATCCGACCTTTCCGCATCAGAAACAAATACTGCGGTAGAGCTACAACAGAGGTTGTGGCTCGGAATCAGCAGTCTCATGTAAGCAACTCAACGCGCGCAGGCGGTCCTCGTCGAGGATCTCCATCCGGCCACGACGCACGATGAGCAATTTCTGATCCTCTAGCTTCCGAAGCACACGGTTCAGATGGACGATCGTCATGCCGAGATGGTCTGAGAGTTCCGCTTGGCTGAGCGGGAAGAAGAAGGATGCCCCGCCATCCTCCAGCATGCCGCGGCGCTCCAGCCGTTCACGCAGGTCCACCGCGAAGGCTGCCAGCGTCTCGTCCGCCGTGCAACGGCCGAGCGAGATGGCCAAGCGATCCACCATGCGCATTTCATGGCTGGTCAGCCAGAGGAGGCGCACGGAGAGGCCTTCCTGCTCACGCAGCAACTCGGGCAGGCGCGCGACCGGCAGGGCGCAAAACTCGGCTTCGGTCGCGGCGCGCACGGCATAGGCATGCCGCCCGAAGGCCGCACCCGGCACACCGATCAGGTCGCCCGGGAGAATGACACCCAAAAGCTGCCGACGCCCGTCGCCGAACAGCCGATAGCGGTAAGCCCAGCCGCTGTAAGCCGTGAAGAGGTGGGTGGGCGCATCGCCCTGCCGAAAGAGATCTGTTCCAACCGGCAACCGGCGGTGCTCAGCCTTCAGGCCGGACATGAAGCCAAGTTCCGCATCGCTGAAATCCTGGAACCCGGGCGACCGCCTCATCGGGCAGGCCTTGCACCATGGGTCCCGGACGGGCTCGAATTCTCGCGGCATGCTGCCCCTGCCGGCGCATTCGTCCCGCTCGGTCGAATGGGTATCGCGCGCCTCCCCGCGATGTGAAGGGAAAGGCGGAAACCGGAACGAGAGGACCGGGCTGGTCGTGCTGGCTGGCGGACGCTCAGGCAGCGGGAAACGCGGCCCTTCTTGGAGGCAGTGGGCATGGACCTTCCTGCACGATGAAGAGGCGGTCCTCAGGGCCGCGAGCGACAAGGGAGCGTAGTGTCACCCGATCCTGTTGCACTCACAAATGTTAGTGGTGACCGTTCCGCCCTGATTTTCGTCGGGCGAACGGCTTCGCGCATTCGCCGGCGAGGCGACAGGACGCGGACCGTATATGATCGAACGCCCTGGCAATGGACGGCGGCTCAGGCCGCACCTGCCGCCGCGGCAGCTTCACCATGGGCGCGCCCAGCGCCGTCTTCATCAACTCTCGTGCCGCCGAAATGCTTGGCGAGAGCCAGGAACTCGTCAGAGTAACGGCTTTGCCGGCGCGTCAATAGACTTGGCTGGCGCGGTCGAAGGTGGCTGCCAGGCGACGGCGTGGGCATGCTGTGGGCGGGTCAGATCATCGCCGATTCGGCCCGGACCTTCGTGAGACGGCGGATCAGGAACTGCCGGAAGCCTCTGGTCTGCTCGATCTGGCCGAACACCGGCTCGACCACCGGCCTGCGAGATCGATAGCGCCTGCGCCGCCCGGGGCGGTGCAGCCGATGCGCCGCCGCCGCACATGGCCAGCCGCGGGCGCACGGGCTGTCAGACCGCGGCGCCATGTTGTGGCCCTGCTGTCTGGCGCCAGGGCAACTGCGACGAGCGCCGTTCGGATCAGGCCTGGCCCCCGACAGGACAACGTCTCCTGCCGTCCAACGAGAGCCAGCGATGCCCAACCACGCGTAGCGATGACGTCGAGGCGACCGGAACCCTGCCCGGCCGCGGCCATTGTCCTGCAGGGATGCACGGCACGCACGCATCCAAGGGAGGCGATCATGAGCTTGGCAAACATCATCGGGAATATGCTCGGCCAACGCACGTCCGGCCCGTCGCAGAGCCGGCTGCGCACGGGGGCGGAGAATGCTGATCGTAGCGGCGGGATAGAGAAGGTACTTGGCTCGCTGATGCGAGGGTCAGGCGCATCGGAAGCCGGAGGCGGTCTTGCGGGCAGGGCCCGGGACTTCCTTGGCAAGGAGCAGGCCGGCGGCATGAGCGGTGCGAAGATCGGCGGTCTCGGCGCTGCCGCCGGGGCGCTGTTCGGTGGCGGCATCGGAGGCGCGGCCAAGGGCGGGGTGATGGCCGTGCTTGGCACGCTCGCGCTCAAGGCCTGGCGCGATCATCAGGCGCAGCAGGGCACCGCCGCGCCGGATACGGAGCCGAGCCAGGACGAGGTGCAGGCGCTGACAGGTGCTGAAACCGAGCGGCTGGTGCTGCGCGCGATGATCGGCGCGGCGCAGGCCGACGGCCGCATCAGCGAGGATGAGATGGACAAAATCCTCGGCCGCATGAGCGAGGACGAGGTCACCGCAGACGAGCGCCGGGCGGCGCGCGAGGACGTGCAGCGGCCCGTCGACGTGGAGGAACTGGGGGCACGGGTCTCGCGGCCGGAAGTCGCGACGGAGGTGTATCTCGCGGCGCTCATGGCTGTGGACATCGACACGGAAGCGGAGCGTCATTATCTCCAGCGCCTTGCGACGGCGTTGCGCCTCGACGCTGAGGTGGTCTCGCGCCTGCACCGGATGACCGGCGCTCCGAGCGTGACGTCATCCTCGGTCTGAGCCAACGGACGCTTGCCCAGGCTTCCGGCCCAGGAGACGCCAGACTGCAGGCGGATCGTGGCCGATCCAGGCGGGCCGGTTGCCGGAGACCCGCGAAGCCATGATCTATGCTGCGGAGTCGCGCATCATGCACCGCCTCATTGCCGCCTGATCACCGTATCCAGAAGGTCAGTGAAGCAGGACGCGGGGCATCCCCGCGTCAACTGCGCCCGCCAGCACCTGTCTGCCCTTCCGCCTGGGTGATGGCTCGGGCAAGACGTCGCGGTGCCGCACCATCATCGCGGCCACCTGCGCGTGCGAAGCCGGCGCGGTGTCGCGGTTCGTGAACACGGAGACGGCGACCGCCCGATCCGGGCGCACCGTGTCTCGGGAGGTGCGGAGTCGACGGAAGCCGGACTGCTTGAGCGTCAGCGGCATCAGCCGCTCCTGGATCGCCGGCATGACCTGGGTCGTGTCCGATCGCGTGGTGTAGGAGCGCGATGATTCTACGCGGGTTGGGCCGCCGGGTCAGGCTAGCCCGGCCGAGAGCCTGACGGTGGCAGTATCGCTGACGGTGCCGATGGCTTCCAGGGTCATGTAGCGGGATCGCTGGGGGGCCCAGTCATCGGACTGCTCGAGGAGAATCGCGCCGACGAGACGGACGACGGCGGCCTCGTTGGGAAAGATGCCGATGACATCGGTCCTGCGTTCGATCTCGCCGCTGAGGCGGTCGATCGGGTTGGCCGCATGCAGCTTCGTTCGATGCGCGGCGGGGAAGTGCATGCAGGCAAGGACGTCCTCCTCGGCGCTGTCCATCAGCGTGGCGATCATCTCGCGCAGGAAGGTCGCGTCGGAGCCCTCTCTAGCATCTGCCGAAGGGTCATCGTTTCGTCGGTCGTCCTGGTCGGTCCAAGGTCAAGGGTTGCTGGTCTCAGCAATCCAACCCTACCGAGCATCACCGCGGTGGCCGCCCGGGGCGCTCCGCTTCGCTCAGCCAAGGGCTTCGCTACGCGCCCCGGGCTCTGGATCTCCTAAACCACCACCCGGGACGCGAGCCATGAGCCGCTCGCCGTTGTTCGAGATGGGTGCTTCTCCGACCTCCGCCTGCTGCATGCACAGGGCAGACGCTTGCCCGCGTTTCAGGGCCGAGACCTCATCCGGACGAAGCCCGCGCGTGTCGAGCGGCTCGCCCCTGCGGCGCCGTCAGCAACCGGGCGAACAGGATCGGCCGAGCGCCAGCGGCTGGGTTCCTCTCCCCTGCGGTCGGCGTCCCAGGCAGTTCGCCCATTACCGTCTCTGGCACTATCGGCGGGCTGCTCGGCTACGCAACAGGTTGCCGATCTTCTCAGCCATCTCCTCCATGCGGAAAGGCTTGCGCAGCAGATCGGCTCCTTCCGGCAGCTCCACCGCGTCGGCGAAGCCGGAGATGAAAAGCACCGGCAGGCGCGGGCGCTCGCGCCCCATCTGCATGGCGAGTGCCGGGCCGTTCACACCCGGCATCACCACATCGCAGATGAGCAGATCCAACACGGATGCGGCCTTCGAGAGAGAAAACGCGCTCTCCGCATCACCGGCTTCGAGCACGGTATAGCCAAGGTCGCGAAGCTGCGCGGCTGCGATTGCACGCACCTGGCTGTCGTCGTCCACCAGCAGGATGGCTTCGCCATTGCCACGGTGCACTGCCGACTGCCGCTCCGGTGGTGCGCCGTCCGCATTCGCGACAGCCGCCGGCACCTTGGGCAGCACGATACTGACCGTGGTCCCTTCGCCGAGGCTGCTGGTAAAGTGCAACCTGCCTGAGGACTGCTCGACGAAGCTGCGCACCATGGCGAGCCCGAGACCCGTGCCCTGTCCCACGGCCTTCGTGGTGAAGAAGGGTTCGCCGATCCGGACCAGCACCTCCGGGCTCATGCCCTCGCCGGCGTCCTGCACCCTGAACACGACGGCTTCACCGCCAAGCCAACCGAAGATGTCTCCCTCCCCTTCGGGTAGGTTGCTGGCGGCAATCGTCACCACCCCGCCCGTCGGCATGGCGTCGCGCGCGTTCACCAGCAGGTTCAGGAGCGCGACCTCAAGCAGATGCGGGTCGACCAGCACGGGCCAGATGTCATCCGCTGGCTCGACCCGGCACTGCCAGCGGCCACCGAGGGTGTGCTGCGCGAGCAGGGCCACCTGGGCGAGCACGTCTGCCGCATTCACCTGCTGTGGGCGAACCTCTTCGCGGCGGGCAAAGGCAAGCAGCCGCCGGACCAGGGTTGCTGCCCGCTCCGCCGCCATCTCGCCATGGCGGAGCAATTCGAGAACCGGAGGTCGCGGGTCGAGGCGTCGGATGAGGCGGTAGCTGCCGAGAACTGCGGCAAGCACGTTGTTGAAGTCGTGCGCGACACCGCCGGTGAGCTGGCCCAGCGCCTCCAGCTTCTGCGCCTGGACCAGGGCGGCCTGCGCCGCCTCCCGCCGGCGCATCTCGACTGCAAGGTTCTGCGCCGTCTCCAGCAATTGGCGTGTCCGCTCCGCTACTCGTGTCTCGAGATCCGTGTTGGCCAGAGCAAGGGCCCGCTCAAGCTCCTTGCGCTCGGTCACGTCCAGGTCGATGCCGACCATGCGCAGCGGCTGCCCGGCGCTGTCGCGCAGCACGGTGGCGCGGGCGACCACCCAGCGCGGGGCACCGTCGCCGCGCACCATGCGGAACTCGATGTCGTAGTTCGCCTCCCCCGAAAGCGCCGCGGCCAGGGCGGCTTCGACCCTTGGCCGATCGTCGGCATGGACCAGGCCGAGGAAGGCCAGCACGGATCCCTCGAAGCCGCCCGGGGGCAACCGGCAGGCCTGCTCGAGCCCCTCCGACCAGGTGACCTCGCCAGTGCGCAGGTTCCAGTCCCAGAAGAACATGCGCGCTGCCGACAGGGCCAGGCGAAGCCTCTCCTCGTTGTCACGCACCATGCGTTCCGCGGCGCGATGCGCGGTGACGTCGCGCAGCACGCCGGTGGCGAAGCTGCGCTCGCCGCTGGTCCAGTGCGCGACCGCGATGTCGAAGCAGGCCTCGCTGCCGTCCGGCAGGCTCGCCTCGACCTCGAAACGCTGCGGCTCGTGCGCGCGGCCCGCTGGCCGGATCCACCGCTCGGCGGCGGCTTCGCCGAGCAGCGAGGCGAGCGGCCGTTCCACGAGACTGCCGCCCTGCGCGCCAAAATGCCGCGCCGCCGCCCGGTTCGCCCAGGCGATGCGTCCGTCCGGGCCAGTGGTGACAATCGGATCCGCGGCGGTGTCCACGACCGCCTGGAACATCGCCTGCTGGCGCTGGCGCAGTGCGCGCTCGCGATCCGCGGCCGCGGTGACGTCGGTGACCTGCAGCAGCGTGTGAGCCTCACGGCCGGGCAGCGGCCGGACCGTCACGCTGTGCAGCATCGGGCGACTGTCGCTGCGCAACAACGGCAGCAGCTTCGGGTTGAGCGCATGCGTCAGCAACGAGGCTGCGCCGAGCCTTCGGGCGTCCTCGATCGCGGCTTCGAGCCGCGTTCCGCGAAGGGCCGGGAAAATCTCGAGGAAGGCACGGCCGATGGCCGCCTTTACCGGAATCCGTGCGGCGCGTGCCATCCAGCCTTGCCACAGGACCACACATCCTTCGCCGTCGAGGACGACGACACCGACATCCAGTCCTTCGAGCACGGAGCGCTCGATGTCCAGGCCGGCATCCAAGGCCTGGTCGGCGCGCGCGCCCACCTCACTCTTCCCCGGCGACCCGGTTCACGAACTCATGCAGCAGCGCCTGCAGCACGGCCATTGAGGAGAAATGCATGACGACGGCGATATAGCCGCGCACGTCGCGGCTGCGGACCTGGAAATCCACGCTGAGGACCAGTGCGGCGAGTCCGCCCGACCCGGTCTCGTCGGGCAGCGAGAACAGTGCTTCGGCATCGCCGCGCAGCACGTCGGGCAGTTCTACGGCCAGGCGGTGCCGCAGGAGGTTGGCGATGGTGCCGATGAAGGCGTTGAGGATGACGTTGCCGATCTCGGCCAGGGCTTCCTGCTCGAGCTCGGCAATCTCCTCGAGCCCTACCTCGGGCCCGACCACGGCGCGCACCAGTTCCAGGCTGTTCGTCTCCGGGAACAGCAGCAGAGCGCGGCCGTTGAAGGGGCCGGCGAAATCCTGGCGCACCGCGACGAAGGCGGCGTGGTCGCCGGCGACGAAGAGGCGGGCGGCTTCGGACGCGTCGAGGAGTTCGGCGCGCGGCACGGAGAGATGGACCGGCTCCGCCACCATGCGGCTCAACCCGGCGGCCGCCTTGCCCACGCCGATATTAGCGAGTTCCGTCAGCGCGTCGCGCTCGAGCTCGGTCAACATGACGGCGCGATGGGCGATGCCAAGGATTGCGTCGCAGTGCCCCGAGATCGTCGCAACCTCACGACGCCGCGGCCCGCCGCAGCCGGATCGTCGCGGCGCCGAGGAAGGGCGACATCGCCTCCTCCGTTACCGGCTTGGCCACGAAGGCGAGGCCGAGCGAACGCGCGGCAGCGGTGACGTCGTCCTGTACATTCGCGGACACGAGCGCGATCGGCATCTCGGGGTGCATGCCGCGCATTTCCCGCGCGAGTTCCATGCCACTCACGCCAGGCATGTTGAGGTCGAGCAGCAGAATGTCCACCATCTCGTCGCGCATCGTTACGGACGCCTCCGCAACGCTCGCGGCCTCAAGCAGCCGCCAGTCCGGACGCAGCCGTCCGACCACTCGGCGGGCCGCCATGCGCGCCAGCCGGCTGTCATCCACGATCAAAACGGTTGCCGCCGCGGCTCCGTCCCGCACGCTTGCATCCCCTGTCATGGATCGACCCTCATCGTGCTTCTCTTTGATCAAGGTCGTGAATGCACAAACAGTTACGCGATGGCCGGGCAACGGGCAAGCCTGACGCGCAATGTCTCATGCGGACGTGCGCGGGCGCCGCAGCATCGGCGCGATCCAGCGTTCCAGGAGGGGGTCGCCGCATGGCCCGCCCTCGGCCAGGGGTGGCGCAAGCGCCAGCAGCACCTGCGCAACGGCGGCGTGGGCCCTGCCACATGTCGCCCACGCGACCGGCGCGCCTGGATGGCCCAGCAGCAGCGACAGCAGGGCTTCCGCATCCTCCACGCCGCAATCGCCGTGCAGCCGGATGACGTTGCGTTCGTCCCACTCGACGGGCATCGCTCCGGCCTCCTCAACGCAGCAGGGACGCGGGGTCGAGCACCAGCAGCACGCGCCCGTCGCCGAGCAGCGTCGTTCCCGCATAGCCGCCGATCCCCGCGAGCAGCTCGCCGGCCGGACGCAGCACGGTGTCCAGCCGTTCCCCGAAGGCATCCACCTCGAGGCCAACCGGCGCGCCATTCGCCGCACCGGCCAGCACGACGCAGGCGAAGTCCCGGGCGGCGTCATCCGCCGCCGGCAGGTCCAGGATCTCGTCAAGGCGCAGCAGCGGCACGACGGCGCCGGAATACGCGAAGGCTGACCCGCCGCCGTCCGGTGTCCCGATGCACGCCCGCGGCAGGCGAAGCGTTCCGTCGACGGCGTCCAGCGGCAGGCCCAGCACCTGCCCTCCGGCCCGCACGGTCAGAATGCCCGTCAGCGAGAGGCTGAGCGGCAGCCGAAGCCGCATCACGGTGCCCTGGCCCGGCCGCGTGGACAGGCCGACGCTGCCGCCGAGCGCCTCGACCGTACGCCGCACGATGTCCATCCCGATGCCGCGCCCCGAAACCTCCGACAGGGTCGCGGCGGTGGAGAGGCCGGCGGTGAAGACGAGCTCGGCCGCGGCATCCTCCGACAGGGCGGCGGCCGCCGCCTCGTCCAGCAGCCCGCGTGCCACGGCGCGACGGCGAAGCGCGACGGTGTCGATGCCGCGCCCGTCATCCTCGAGTTCGATCACCAGCATCCCGCCCTCGGTACCGCCGCGGAGACATAGCGCGGCCTCCGCGGGCTTGCCGCGCCGGCGGCGCTCCTCCGGCGGCTCCACCCCGTGGTCGAGCGCGTTGCGCAGCAGGTGGATCAGTGGCTCGGAGAGCCGCTCGAGCACATCGCGGTCTGCCTCCGTCACGCCGCCGAAGATATGCAGCTCGGCCGGCTTGCCCATCTCCCGCGCCATCTGGCGAAGCTGGCGCGGAAATCGGCGGAACAGCGTGTCCAGCGGCTGCAGCCGAAGCCGTGCCGCCGCGTCGTGCCAGTCGCGGGCCAGTCGCCGCGTCTGTCCTGCCTCGCGGAGCAGGGCGCGCGCGAGGGCGGGGTGGCTGTCGCGCAGCAGCGCCTCGGCTTGCCGCGCGACCTCCTGCAGGCGGGCCTGTGCGAGCACCGCCTCCTCCGCCAGCCCGATCAGCCGATCCACCCGCGACGGGTCCACCCGCATGGCCCGCGGCGCGGTCGCTTGTGCCCGCGCGTCGGCCACCTCGTCTGGCCCGGCCATTCCGGGCCGTGGCGCCGGCGCCGCGCGCTCCAACCCCGCCAGCGCGGCCGCGATGGCCGCCGACTGCTCCGCGGCCGGTCGGTCGAGATGCGCCTCCAGCCCCGTCGCTGCTTCCTCGGCGCCGGCGGCACGCAACGCCGCCGCGGCCGCACGCAGCGCCGCGCCGCCGCGGCCGGCGCGCTCCGCCTCTGGCGCAGCGGTGCCGAGGAGAGCGAGTTGCTCCCGCAGCATCTCGGCGGCCATGGCGCGCGCGTCGGCGCCGGCGGCGTGTTGGAATCCGTCCGGCGGCACCGGAGCGAGCTGCACCTGGCCCGCGGCGGGGCGCAGGGCCGCCACGACCTCGGCAAGCGGCGCGACCGCCACCGCACGGATCAGGAGGTTGCAGCCGAACGGGTCCATCGCTTCCGGCGCCGGCCATGGCGTGCGCGGCAGCAGCCGAAGCACGGCCAGGCCGGGCACGCGACGCAGCAGGGCGAGCGGGTCCTCGCCACGCAGGAAGCAGTCGGGATCGGGATCATAGGTGATCGCCACGATCACCGCCGCCGGCGCTTTGCCTGCCTCGGCCAGCACGGCCTCCCGCTCCGCCGCGTCGAGCTGCCGAAGCCAGTCCGGCGGCGCCTCCGCCGCCTCGTGCGGCGCAGCCGCGCGCCGTTGCTGCGCCGCGCCCGGCATCGCCGCACGCAGCGCCGCGGCCAGCTCCTTCGCCTCCGCCTCCGCCGCCGCTGGCATCGCCCCGCCGCCGGCCTCGATCGCGAGCAGCCACCGCGCCACCGCATCGAGCGCGTCGAGGGCAAGGTCGAGCGCCGGTGACGTGCCGTCCTCCTCGGACTGCCGGCGCGCCGCGGCGAGCAGGTCCTCGGCGGCGTGCAGGGCCGAGGCCATCGCCCGCAACTCGAACATCGCGGCCGAGCCCTTCAGCGTGTGGAAGGCTCGGAAGGCGGTGTCGAGCGCCTCGCGCGCGGCGGGGCTTCCGGGCGGCATGCGGCCGAGCCCGAGCAGCGCGTCGCCGGCCTGCTCGACCAGCTCATGCGCCTCGGCGACGAAGAGGTCGAACAGCCCCGTCACGGCCGGTGCCAGCCGGTGAGGACGGCAGCGGCGGCACGCAGTCGCTCCGGCGGGACCGGCTTCTCCAGGTAGAGGTTCGCCCCCGCGGCGCGGGCGGCGGCGGCGGCGGAGGAGGCTGGCTCCGTGCTCATCATCAGCACCGGCGTCGTGCCGGCCGGTGCCGCCTCGCGCCGCAGCGCGTGCAGCAAGGCGAGCCCATCCAGCCGCGGCATGTTCAGGTCCAGCACCAGCAGGTCCCAGCGCGCCGCCAACACCTTCTCCATCGCCTCGATGCCGTTCAGCGCCTCCTCGACATGGAAGCCCGCCGCGCCCAGCGTCTGGCGGCAGTAGAGCCGGACGAGCGAGGCGTCATCCACCACCAGCACCCGCGGCCCGGTCGCCTGCATCTGCGGCGTGGTCACGGGGCGCCGCCGCCGGGCTTCTGGTAGACCACCGCCTCCTCGAAGCGCCGCACGGCGAAGATCGGCGAGATCCGGCTCATGGATTCGCTGTGTCCGAGGCAGAGGAAGCCACCCGGGGCGAGGCAGTCATGCAGGTTCTCCGCGGCGATCCGGCGCGAGGTGTCGTCGAAATAGATCAGCAGGTTGCGGCAGAACACCACGTCGAAACCGCGCCACGCGGCGGTCTCGGCGCAGTCCACCAGGTTGACGCGGGCGAAGCTGACGGAGGACCGCAGCGGCGCGCCGATGCACCACTCCCCCTCCCGTGGCGCCGGCGCGAAGTAGCGCCGCAGCAGCGCGGGCGGCAGCCGCATGACGGAGCGCGTGCCGTAGCAGCCGGCCTCGGCCGCCTTCAACGCGGCGGTGTCGATGTCGGAGCCGGTGATCTCGACGTCGTAGCGGTCCACCTCCGCCCAGTTCTCGAGCAGCCAGATCGCGATGGAATAGGGTTCCTCGCCGGTCGCGCAGGGCAAGGACCACAGGCGGATCGGCTCGCCGGGCCGCTTGCGCGCGACGATGGCGGGCAGGAGATCGGCAACGAGGCAGCGGAGCTGATGGTCCTCGCGCAGGAAGTAGGTCTCGTTGACGGTGAAACGGTTGATCACCCGCTCCAGCTCACCCTGCACGCCGGACCGCAGCAGCGCGAAATAGGCCTGGAAGTCGGTCGCGCCGGTCGCGGCGATGCGCTCGGCGAGGCGGCGCTCGACATAGTCGAGCCTGGCATCGGGATAGTGCAGCCCGGTCTCGCGGTAGAGATAGTCGCGGAAGCGGCGGAGCTGCTCCTCGGCGATCGGGACGGCGCCCGCCGCTCGTCCCGCCCCACACCGTGACGACCCGCGCCGTGACGCCCCTGCGGCGGCCGCCATCAAGGTGCCGCCTCGCCGAGCCGCGCCAGCGCCTCCCGCACGGCAAAGGACAGGAAGGGCTCCTCCGTGCAGCGGGCACCGAGCGTGCGCAATGCCGGCACGGCCGCCGCTGTCCCGATCTCAGCCAGGACGTCAACCGCGGCCGCGGCGGCGTTCGCATCCGTCTCGACAGCGAGGCGGTGCGCCAGCAGCGCGGTGGCCACCTCCCCGGGCAGGCCGCGCGCGATCTCCGCGGCGTGGATGCGCAGCCGCGTGTCGGGTTCCGCGAGCAGCGCCGGCAGCAGGGGCTCCACCGCCGCCGGCAGGGATTGCAGCGCAACGACGGCGCCACCGCGCAGGCCTGCATCGGCGGCCCCGAGCAGCGGCAGCAGCGCCCGCGCATCGCCGAGGCGGATGAGCGCGGTGAACATCGCTTCCCGCACCAGCGACTCGGCCTCGACGGCGAGCGCGGCGGCGAGCTGCGCGGCGCCGGTGCCGGCTTCCGCCAGGGCATGGGCGGCGGCGCGACGCAGGGCCGGATCGGGGCTGTCGAGCGCGGCCGCCCTGGCCTCGTCCTGCGGCGGAACCGGCGGCGGTGCGCGGCGGATCAGCGGCATGGCAGGGCTGACGCCTCGGGCGCGGGGCAAGGCAACCACGCGAGCATCGCCGCCGCGATATCCTCGGCCGGCAGGACACGGTCGGCGCCGCCCCGCCGCACCAGCTCGCCAGGCATGCCCCAGACCACCGCGCTCGCCTCGTCCTGAGCAATGGTGCGCCCGCCGGCCGCGGAGAGCGTGGCCATCGCCTCGGCGCCGTCGCTGCCCATGCCCGTTAGCAGCACGCCGAGAAGCTGGCCGGCGGGCAGCGCGTCCAGCGCGCTGAAGACGAGGCGGTCCACGCTCGGGTGCCAGGCGCGCGCATCGGGCGGCGCGGTCAGCAGCACCAGGCCGCCGGGCCGCCGCGCGACCACCAGATCCGCCCCGCCACGCGCGATATGGACGGTGCCGGGGCGAGGCCGAACCGGACCGCCGGCGACCTCCTCGACCCGCACCGAGCAACGGCCGTCGAGGCGCCGGGCGAAGGCGCCCGTGAAGGGCGCGGGCATGTGCTGGGCCACGACGACCGGCCAGGGAAAGCCGGCCGGCAGGGCGCAGAGGATCGCCTCGATCGCCGCCGGGCCGCCGGTGGAGGCACCCATCACCACCAGCCCCCCGGCCTGCGCATCCGGCCCTCCGGTCGCGATCGCGCGCGCCGGGATGACGGGCACGTGCCGTGCTGCCGGCTCCACACCTCCGGCGAGGCCGGTCCGCAGACGGCTGCGAACCCGCTCCGCCAGGCGGAAGCTGCGCGGGATCCGCGCCGTGGCCGCGTTGCGGACTGCCACCGGAAGCTCGCAGCGCAGCCGGTCCAGGCCGAGCGAGACCGCTCCCTCGGGCTTGGCGACGAAATCCACCGCGCCGAGACGCAACGCCTCCAGCGTGATCTCGGCGCCTTCCTGCGTCAGGGCCGAGAGCATCACCACCGGGCGCGGCGCGTCGAGCATGATGGCCTCGAGGCAGGCCAGCCCGTCCATCCCGGGCATGGTGACGTCGAGCGTCACCACGTCCGGCCGTATCTCGGGGAGCACCCGGAGCGCCTCCGCGCCGCTTGCCGCGGTGCATAGCTCGAACCCGTCCTCGACTGTCAGGATGTCGCGCAGCAGGCGGCGCATCAGCGCCGAATCATCGACGGCAAGAAGGCGGATCGGCGCTGCCACGGTTCGCCTCAGAGTTCGTGAGCGAATCGAAATTGCGTAACAATCCCTTTTGAGATCATCGGGGAATTCCTTCCGGAATCGGGGCTGGCGGGCATGCTTTCACTCGCTCTCATCCCGTCCCTGCCAGGCTGCTGAGCAGCGCGCCCGCCTCGTCCCGGTCAAGCAGGCGGTCCGCGGCGAGCACGAGCACGAGCCGGCTCCCGAGATGCGCGACCCGCCCCACGATCTCCGCCCGCTCGCAGGCAAGGTCGGGGGCCGGCGAGAGACATGCCTCGGGGACCCGTTGCACGCCGGTGACCGCATCCACCAGATAGCCGGCGCGCACGCCGCCGAGCCGCGGCACGAGGATGCGCTCGCGGCCCGAGCGTGGCGGAGGATCGAGGCCAAGGCGGCGGCGCAGGTCCATGACGGGCAGCACCTCCCCGCGCAGGCCGAGCACGCCTTCGACGAAGCTCGGCGCGCGCGGGACCGGGGTCAGCGTCTCCGGGAGCCGCAACACCTCCTCCACCACCGTCACCGGCAGGGCGAAGTCCTGACCGCCCAGCTGGAACACGACGAGAGTCGCATGCTCCGCGGCCGCCAGGCCCGTACCGCTCTCCATCGGCTCGGTCTCCCCACCCGCCTCCGGCAGCGCCGCGGCACGCCTGACACCCTCGAGCCCGGCGAGCCGCTCCGGTGCGAGCACGCCGACAAGCCGGGTGCCCCCGTCCAGACGGCATATGCCGGCAAGGTTCAGCCGCGCGCGTCGCGCGAGCAGCGCGGGCACGGCATCGACGTCGTCCGCCGGGAGGCTCAGGACCTCGCCCTGGCGGTCAGCGACCAGGCCGAAGGCCGGCGCGTCGTCCAGGCGCACGACGACCAGGCGCCCCGGCACGCCGTTCGCGGCGGGCGGCAGCCCGAGCAGCGCGCGCAGCGACACGATGGGCAAAAGCCGGCCGTGCCGCACGACCACGCCGAGCAGCTCGCCTTCCCGCGTATCCATCGCGGCGATCCGCGGGGGGGCAGGGGCAATCTCGTCGATGGCATGGAGTGGCAGCGCGAATTCCCGCTCCTCGACGAACAGGGTGACGAAGGTGATGCGCGGTGCCGCGTCCCCGGTGCCCGATGCCGGTACGGCCGGGCCGGCGATCGCCTGGCGGGGCGGCCGCGTGGCCGCCGGGGCGCCGCCGCGCAGCAGCCGCGACGCATCCAGCACCGGGATCGCCTGCGTCCGGTCGGCGGCCTCGCCGGGCAACATGCCCTCGAGGAACCCGGCCTCGTCGATTTCCTCGCCCTCGAGCCGATGGAGGGCGCTGCGGTCGCCGAACAACTGCCCGACCGCGTCGACCAGCAGACCGAAGGCGGGCTCGCCGGCGCAGACCACGACCCTCGCAGCCTCGCTCGTCTGCCGGCACGGGCGGCGGAGCAGCCGGCGCAGGTCGAGCACGGGGATTACCTCGCCGCGCAGGCTCGCCAGGCCGGCGAGGCTCCCCGGGGCGCGCGGTACCGGCGTGAGGTCCGGGCGGCGGATCACCTCGCGCAGCCCTGCCACGGGAAGCGCGAATACCTCGTCGCCGAGCCCAAGGGCCAGGTAGCCCGTCCCCTCTGCCTCCGCCGGTCCGGCGGGCCTCGATGTCGGCGCGGCGGGGTCAGCCATCGGCGCGCTGCAAGGCTTCGGCAAGCGCGGCGATCTCCTCGATCGCGGCGGCCAGATCCTCGGAGCCGCGCGCCTGCTGGCGCGCCGCCGTCGCCGCCTCCGCCGCGGCCCGGCCGCCCTGCGCCGCCGCCACGGCGATCTGCTGCGCGCCAAGCAGCACCTCGCGCTGCGCCGCCGTGATGCGCTCCACCTCGGTAAGGTCGGTCGCGCTGCCGGCGCGCACCGCCTCGATCTGCTCGCCCGCGCGCTGCAGGGCCGATGGCAGGGTGGCCGCGAGTCGGGCATCGGCCTCGCCCGCGGCGATGCCGGCTTCGAGCGCGCGGCGCATGACGGCGATCCGGTCGGCGACGTCGCGTAGCGTCTCGGCGATGCCGCCCGTGTTGTCGGCGGCATCGCGCGCCAGGTCTCGGATGTTGCCCGAGACGATGGCGAATCCGCGGCCTGCCTCTCCGGCACGCGTCGCCTCCACGGCGCCGCTGACCGCGAGCATCGATGTCTGCACAGCCACCAATTCGATGGCCGCGATGGACCGCTCCGTGCGCCGGCCGAGCCGCTCCAGTGCGGCGACGCTGTCCAGCGCGCGTCGGGTTCCGTCGATGGATTGCCGCAGCCCGTCGGCGAGGCTGTGCATCGCGTCAAGGCTCTCGGCGAGCAGCGCCGAGACGGATGTGGCGCGCTGAAGCGCGCCGGCGGCGGCATCACGCATCGTGTCGGCACCTGCGTCCATGCTGGCCGCCGCCACGCTTGCCTCGCGGGTCGCCGCGGATTGGGCGGCCGTGCCGCGCTCGATCTGCTGCAGCGCCGTCATGATCTCGGCCGCCGAGCCGGATATCTCCTGCAGGGTGGCGGAGAGCTCGTCCGCGGCCGCGGCGACACGCTCCGCAATGCCCTCGGTCCCGCCATCCTGCAGCGTGTCGGCGAGCGCGGCCAGCGAGCGCGCGGCCGAGCTGCTCTGCTCGAGCGCCGTGACCTGCTGCTCGATCCCGCGCAGCCCCTCCGCCGCCGCCGCCGCCTGTTCCTCGGCTGCGGCCGCGACCTGCTCTCCGACGCGCTGTGCCTCCGCCGCGCCGCGCTCGGCGGCGGCGGCCGCGGCAAGGATGGTCCGCGACGCCTCGGCGAGGGAGGGCATGTCGTCCTGCAGCCTGGCGAGCAGGCCCGCCGCACGACGACCGCCCTCGGCCTGCCGCCGCGCGACCTCCGCCGCCTCGTTGATCACCGCGGTCACCAGCGCGACCTCGTGCAGCGTGCCGGCAACGAGTTCCTGCACGCCGCGGGCACCGGCCTCCGCGCGCTCGGCCAATGCGCGGATCTCGTCCGCGACCACGGCAAAGCCGCGCCCCTTCTCGCCGGCGCGCGCCGCTTCGATCGCGGCGTTGAGCGCCAGCAGGCTGGTCTGGTCGGCGATGCCGGCCACCAGGCCGATGATCTCGCCGATGGCGCCAGCATGGCGCTCCAATTCGGCGGCGGCCTTCGCGGTCTCCGCCTGTCGTTCGGTATTAGCAACGACGCCGGCGATCATGTCCTCGAGCCGCGTGGCGAGTTCGCCGACAGATGTGCGTAGCACCTCGGCCCGATGCAGCGCGGTTTGCGAGCGCTCGCGTGCCGCCGCGAAGGCAGCGGCCGAGGCGGTGAGAGCGGCGAGCGACTGCTGTGTGGCGCCGCCGGCCTCCTCGGCCCCGGCCGCGATCTGTTCCATGGAGCGGCGCAGCTGCTCGGCGGCCGCGGCGGCCGAGGAGACCCCGCCGGAAAGTTCCTCGGAAGCGGCGACAAGGCGCTCGGCGATCTGCTGTCGCCGAGCGGCCGCGCGGGAACGGCGGCCCTGCTGACCGGCCTCGCTCTTGATTTCGGCGTCCGGCAGCGGCGAGGCGGTGGGCTGCGGCGGTCCATTGCCGTTGAACCGCTCATTCACGGCGGATCGCTTCACCAGAGCCATATGCGTCACCTTCCACCGGTCAGCCGTCGCGCCGCATCAATCATTGCATTGGCAAGCGATACCGGCTCTTGGCTCTCGAGTCTTCGAGCCAAGCGCGAAGTTCACGCTCCGCGGCCACGAAATACATCACTTCGCCGTGATGAATGCTGGCCGCGGCAATGAACATCCCGCCAAACATTGTCGTGATCAAGGGTTTACACGGCCAGGTTCGCCAGATCCCTGATGGCAGCATCGTAGCATGGGGCGGAACGCGCCATCGCGCACAACGAGAGAAGGTTGTGCCACCAGTTCCCGCCGCCGCAGCGGTGGGAACCGGGGACGGAAATTCTCTGGGCGGTAGCCTCCTCAGGCGGTGCGAGAAAGCGCGTCCCTTGATGCGGGCCCGGTGTCCTGCCATCGTATATCTCAAGGGGCCTTCCGCGGTCGCCCCGTGAGGCTTCGGCTCAAGTATCGCGTCCAGGCTTCCGTGACCTGCACGGATAGTGAGGGCGTGTCATGCCGAGTCCCGATATCATCACTATCACCCAACTCATGCGCCTGGCGGGCACCGCCGAGGCGCCCATCATCGTGGACGTACGGACCGAGGAGGATTTCGCCAAGGATCCGCGCAGCCTGCCCGGCGCGGTCCGTCGTGACTTCCGCACCGTCGCGTCCTGGGTAGGCGATTTCGCCGGCCGTAACGTCGCCGTCGTTTGCCAGCGCGGCCTCAAGCTCAGCCAGGGGGTCGCAGCCTGGCTCCGCCACGCTGGCACGCCGGCCGAATCGCTGGAGGGTGGCTTCGAGGGCTGGGCCGCGTCCGGCGGGGTCCTGGTGCGGCCGGACCATGTGCCACCGCGCGACGAGCGGGGTCGGACCATCTGGGTCACCCGCGCGCGGCCCAAGATCGACCGCATCGCCTGCCCCTGGCTGATCCGCCGCTTCGTCGACCCTGCCGCCGTCTTCCTCTTCGTCGCACCGTCCGAGGTGCGGGCTGTGGCCGACCGCTTCGGCGCCGTGCCCTTCGACGTGGAGGCGGTGTTCTGGAGCCATCGCGGCGATCTGTGCACCTTCGACGTCATGATCGAGGAATTCGGCCTCCGCTCCGACCCGCTGTTGCGCCTCGCCGCGATCGTCCGCGGCGCGGACACGGCGCGGCTCGACCTAGCGCCGGAGGCGGCGGGGCTGCTCGCCGCCTCGCTCGGCCTGTCGCGGATGCATCGCGACGACCTTGTCCAACTCGACGCGGCGATGGGCCTCTACGACGCCTTCTACCGCTGGGCGCGCGACGCGACCGGGGAGACGCACAACTGGCCCGCGCCGGGAGCCCGCGCATGAACGACGCCACCCCCACGCCGCGCCTGCCATCCTTCGCTGAGGCGCTGCGCGTCTGGCTGCGGGTCGGCCTGCTCTCCTTCGGCGGACCTGCCGGGCAGATCGCGCTGCTGCACCGGGAGGTGGTGGACGAGCGCCACTGGATCGGCGAGCGGCGGTTCCTGCAGGCGCTAAACTTCTGCACCCTGCTGCCCGGGCCCGAGGCACAGCAGCTCGCCACCTATCTGGGCTGGATCATGCATGGCGTGCGGGGCGGGCTCGCCGCCGGGCTGTTGTTCGTGCTGCCCGGCGCGCTGGTGATGCTGGGGCTGTCGCTCGTCTACGCGCTGCTCGGGGAGGTGCCGTTCGTCGCGGCGCTGTTCTTCGGCCTGAAATGCGCGGTGCTCGTGCTGGTGGTCGAAGCACTGCTGCGCATCGGCCGTCGGGCGCTGAAGGGCCGGCCCGCCTGGGCGCTTGCGGGGCTTGCCTTCGTCGCCCTGTTCTTCCTGAACCTGCCCTTCCCACTGGTGGTCATCGCCGCCGGCGTGGTCGGCTATCTCGCGCCGGGCGCCTTCGCCGTGGCGGGGCACGGGTCGGCGAAGCATGACGGCCCGGCGCTGATCGACGCGGTGCTCGCCGCCGATCCCGGCCGGCCGGCGCGGCTCGCGGCGGGCGCGCGTCGGGCGGGGCTCGTCGCTCTCGCCCTCTGGCTCGCGCCCGTCGCGGCGCTGTGGCTCTTCGTCGGCGGCACCTATGCCGATGTCGCGTTGTTCTTCTCGAAGATGGCGGTGGTGACGGTGGGCGGCGCCTATGCGGTGCTCGCCTATGTCGCGCAGGACGCGGTACAGGCCTATGGCTGGCTGTCGGCGGAGGAGATGCTGGCCGGACTCGGCCTGGCGGAGACGACGCCGGGACCGCTCATCCTGGTGCTGCAATTCGTGGGCTTCCTCGCCGGCTTCCGCGCGCCCGGCGCGGTGAGCGGCATCCCCGGCGGCATCCTCGCCTCAGTGCTGACGCTCTGGGTCACCTTCGCGCCGTGCTTCTTCTTCGTCTTCCTCGGCGCGCCGCTGATCGAGCGGCTGCAGGAGAACAAGTCCCTTGCAGGAGCTTTGGCGGCGATCACGGCGGCGGTGGTGGGTGTGGTGGCGAACCTCGCCGTCTGGTTCTCACTCCAAGTGCTGTTCCGAGAGCACCAGCGGGTCACCGCCGGGCCGATTTCGCTCGACCTGCCCCTGCCGACAAGCGTGGACTTGGCAGCTGTCGCGCTTGCGATCCTCGCCGCCGTTGCGGTCTTCCGCCTACGGCTCGGTGTGCTGAAGACGCTCGCCGTGACCGCCGCGGCGGGGCTGCTGCTGCGCTTCGCGGTTGGCCTGTGACGGAGGCGGGCGCAGCACCGCGCCACACCCCGGCGTGGCGGCACGCGATCCGCCCCGTGCTCTGGGCGCGCGGCCTGCGCGACTTTGGCGACGGCCTCGTCGCCGTGGTGCTGCCGGCCTATCTCGTCGCCCTCGGCTACGGCGCGGGCGAGGTCGGGGCGGTCGCGACCATCGCCCTGCTCGGCTCGGCGCTCATGACGCTGGGCGTAGGCGTCCTCGGCACGCGGGTGGACCCGCGCGCGCTTCTGCTGGCTGCAGCGGCGCTGATGGTCGGAACCGGCCTCGGTTTCGCGGCGGCTACGGGCTTCGCGCTGCTCGCCGCCATCGCGCTGGTCGGCACTATCAACCCGTCCGCCGGCAGCGTCAGCGTCTTTGCGCCGCTCGAACAGGCCATGCTAACCTCGGCCGCGCCCGATGCGCGGCGCACGGCGGTCTTCGCGCAGTACAGCCTGGTCGGCTCACTGGCAGCCGCCACCGGCGCGCTGGCGGCGGCGGGGCCGGATGCGTTGGTCCGCCTCGGCCTCGGCGAGATCGACGCCATGCGCGCGGTCTTCCTGCTCTACGCCGCGATCGGGCTGGCCTGCCTGCTCGCCTATCGCGCGCTCGAACCGAACCCCGCCGAGGCCCGCCGTGCGAACCATGCGCCGCTTGGCCCCTCGCGGGGCATCGTCCTAAATCTCGCCGCGCTGTTCAGTGTGGACAGCTTCGCGGGCGGCCTTGCGGTGCAGGCGCTGCTGGCGCTCTGGCTGTTCGAGCGGTTCGACCTCTCGCTCGCCCAGGCCGGTCTGTTCTTCTTCTGGTCGGGGGTGCTTTCCGCCTTCTCCTTCCCGGTTGCGGCCTGGCTCGCGGGGCGGATCGGGCTGATCAACACCATGGTCTTCACGCACATCCCGTCGAGCCTGTGCCTGATCGCGGCGATGTGGGCACCCGGCGTGGAGTGGGCGCTCGGGCTGCTGCTGCTGCGGGCGGCGCTGTCGCAAATGGATGTGCCGACGCGCACCTCCTATGTCATGGCGGTCGTGACGCCGCCCGAACGCACCGCGGCGGCGAGCTTCACCGCCGTGCCGCGCAGCCTCGCGGCCGCGGCCGGGCCGGCGATCGCGGGCGCGATCTTCGCCGCAGGATGGCAGACGGTCCCGTTCATCGTCTGCGGCGTGCTCAAGATCGCCTATGACATCGCCCTGCTCTGGGCCTTCCGTCACATTCGCCCGCCGGAGGAGAGGTAGCTCGGCGCTGCAAGGCCGTGGGACGCAAACTGCCGCTTCGTGGCGGTCCATGATCTCGTTCCTGTCACACGCAACACGGCCGACGTCATCGGGCTTGGTGCGCGGACGTTGAACCCGTTCGACGAGGCGCGAGCGTAGAGGCGGTATCGACGGCACCGACAAGCAGCGGCGTCTTTATGCGATTTTTACGCCTCGCCCGCGGATCTCACATCGATCCTTTGCGCGCCACCCCGCTACGCCCGCGGGCCGGACACGTGATGTCCGCACCCGTCCTTCGGCATTGGGGCGCACCATGATCGACCTTCTCCTGCTGGCGCTCGGCGTCGGTGTCTTCGGCCTGATGGCCGCCTATGTGGCCGGCTGCGAGCGGGTCTGACCGCCATGACCGAGTTGATCCTCGGCGGCGCCGTGGCCGCCGGCCTCCTCCTCTACCTGCTGTGGACGCTCCTGCGCCCCGAGGATCTGTGACGCCATGACTGCGATCGGCTGGGCACAGATCGCCCTGATCCTCGCGCTCGTCGTCGCGACGGCCGCGCCGCTCGGGCGCTACACCGCGGCCGTCGCGGCGGGCCGCGTCGCCTTCCTCGCGCCGGTCGAGCGAATGTTCTACGCCGCGGGCGGCGTGGATCCGGCGCGCGGCATGGGGTGGAAGGCCTACACGCTGGCGATGCTCGCCTCCAACGCGGTCGGCTTCCTGCTGCTCTACGCTATACTCCGACTGCAAGGCGTGCTGCCGCTGAACCCCGAAGGCGTGGCTGGCCAGTCTGCCTGGCTCGCCTTCAACACGGCGGTGAGCTTCGTCACCAACACGAACTGGCAGGCCTACAGCGGCGAGAGCGGGCTTTCCTACCTCAGCCAGATGGCGGGGCTGACGGTGCAGAACTTTCTCTCCGCCTCGACCGGCATTGCGTTGGCGCTCGCGCTCTCACGCGCGTTCGCGGCCGGCGCGGTGAAGGACCTTGGCAACTACTGGGCTGATCTCGTCCGCATCACGCTCTACCTGCTGCTGCCGCTGGCTCTGCTGCTCGGGCTTCTGCTCGTCGCCGGCGGCGTGCCGCAGAACCTCTCGCCCTACGTCCAGGCGGTCACGCTCGAGGGTGGGACGCAGACCATCCCGCTCGGCCCCGCGGCCTTCCAGGTCGCGATCAAGCAGCTCGGCACCAATGGCGGCGGCTTCTTCGGCGTGAACTCCGCGCACCCGTTCGAGAACCCGACACCCTGGACGAACCTGCTGCAGAGCTGGGCGATCCTGGCGATCCCCTGCGCGCTCGCGCTGACCTTCGGCCGCATCGTGGGCGACATCCGCCAGGGCTGGGCCCTGTTCGCGGTGATGATGGGCTTCGTCGTCGCCGGCACGCTGGCGGTCTACGCCGCCGAGGCCGGCGGCAATCCGCTGCACATCGCCGCCGGCCTGGACCCGGCGATGGGCAACATGGAGGGCAAGGAGGTGCGCTTCGGCATCGCCCTCTCCGCGCTCTGGGCGGTGGCAACCACCGGCGCATCGAACGGCAGCGTGAACGCGATGCTCGACAGCTTCACGCCGCTCGGCGGCATGGTGCCGATGCTGATGATCCAGCTGGGCGAAGTGCTACCGGGCGGCGTCGGCTCCGGTCTCTACGGCATGCTCGTCTTCGTGCTGCTGGCGGTGTTCGTGGCCGGGCTGATGGTGGGGCGCACGCCCGAATACCTCGGCAAGAAGGTGGGGGCGAAGGAGGTGAAGCTCGCGATGCTCGCGGTGCTGATCCTGCCCGCCTTCATCCTCGGCTTCTCGGCGGTGGCCGCGGTGCTGCCCGTGGCGACCGCGTCGGTGCAGGATGCGGGACCGCACGGGCTGTCGGAGCTCCTCTACGCCTATACCTCCGGCGCCGGGAACAACGGCTCAGCCTTCGGCGGGCTGACCGCAGACACGCCCTGGTTCAACACCACGATGGGCCTGGCGATGCTGTTCGGCCGCTACGGCGTGATCGTGCCGGTCATGGCGATCGCGGGGGCGATCGCGGCGAAGCCGAAGCTTGCCGCATCCACCGGCACCTTCCCCACCCACACGCCGCTCTTCATCGGCCTGCTGGCCGGCGTGATCCTGATCCTCGGCGGGCTGCAATTCATGCCCGCCCTCGCCCTCGGCCCGGTCGCCGAGCACCTCTTGCTCGCCGCCGGCAAGACCTTCTGAGGCCATCCACGATGGACGCCACCCCCGCCTTCCACCCGGGCGAGGCCCGCCGCGCGACGCGCGGCGGCGCCCTCCTGTCGGGCCCGATCGTCCGGCGCGCGATGCTGGATGCGATCGTGAAGCTCGATCCGCGCCGCCTCGTGCGGAACCCCGTGATCTTTGTCACCGAGGTCGTCTCCATCCTGGTGACGATCCTGGCGGTCCGCGCCGCCGTTCTGGGCGAGACGTGGGCCTTCCAGGCAGGTATTGCGCTCTGGCTCTGGCTGACCGTGCTGTTCGCAACCTTCGCCGAAGCGGTGGCGGAGGGCCGCGGCCGCGCCCAGGCCGAAAGCCTGCGCCGCGCGCGCAGCGAGACGCAGGCGAAGCTGCTGCTGCGCGCCGACGACCGCACGCTGTGGCAGCCGCGCGCCGCCACGGAGCTGCGCGTCGGCGACCTGGTGCTGGTCGAGGCCGGCGACCTCATCCCCTCCGACGGCGAGGTGGTGGAGGGGATCGCCAGCGTGAACGAGGCCGCCGTCACCGGCGAGAGCGCGCCGGTGATCCGCGAGTCCGGCGGCGATCGCAGCGCGGTCACCGGCGGCACGCTCGTCGTCTCCGACTGGATCGTGGTGCGCATCACGGCTGCCCCCGGCGCCACCTTCCTCGACCGTATGATCTCCCTGGTGGAGGGCGCGTCGCGCCAGAAGACGCCGAACGAGATCGCGCTCGACATCCTGCTCGCCGGCATGACGATCATCTTCCTGATCGCGGTCGCGACGCTGGTCGGGCTCGCGAGCTGGAACGGCCAGCCGCCCTCCGTCGCGGTGCTAGCGGCGCTGCTGGTGACGCTGATCCCGACGACGATCGGCGGCCTGCTCTCAGCGATCGGCATCGCAGGCATGGACCGGCTTGTCCGCTTCAACGTGCTGGCGACCTCCGGCCGCGCCGTCGAGGCCGCGGGCGACGTCGACGTGCTGCTGCTCGACAAGACCGGGACGATCACGCTCGGCAACCGCCAGGCCGCGGGCTTCATCCCCGTCCCCGGCGTGGCCGAGCGCGAGGTGGCGGAGGCCGCCGTCCTCTCCAGCCTGGCCGACGAGACACCCGAGGGTCGGTCCATCCTCGCCTTCGCGCGCGAACGATACGGGATCGAGGCACCGGCGCTGGCCGAGGGCGTGCGCGTGATCCCCTTCACCGCACAGACCCGCATCTCCGGCCTCGACCTTCCGCAGGGTGCGTATCGCAAGGGCGCGGTCGACGCGCTGGTGCGGAGCCTGGGCGGGGAGACGCCGGCCGAACTGCGGGCCGCCGTGGACCGGATCGCGCGCGCCGGCGGCACGCCGCTGGCGGTCGCGAAGGACGGCCGCCTGCTCGGCGCGATCGAGCTGAAGGACATCGTCAAGACCGGCATGCGCGCCCGCTTCGACGCGCTGCGGAAGATGGGCATCCGCACGGTGATGGTGACCGGCGACAATCGCCTGACCGCCGCTGCGATCGCCGCCGAGGCCGGCGTGGACGACTTCATCGCGGAGGCGACGCCCGAGGACAAGCTCGCCTATATCCGCCGCGCGCAGGCTGAGGGTCGCCTGGTCGCCATGGCCGGCGACGGCACCAACGACGCGCCGGCGCTGGCGCAGGCCGATGTCGGGCTCGCCATGCAGACTGGCACCCAGGCCGCGCGCGAGGCCGGCAACATGGTGGACCTCGACAGCGACCCCACGAAGCTCATCGAGGTGGTGGAGATCGGCAAGCAGCTGCTGATCACCCGCGGCGCGCTGACCACCTTCTCCATCGCCAACGATGTCGCGAAGTACTTCGCCATCCTGCCGGCGATCTTCGTCGCGTCCTACCCCGAGCTCGGCGCGCTGAACGTGATGGGCCTTGCCTCGCCCGAGAGCGCCATCCTCTCGGCCGTCATCTTCAACGCGCTTATCATCGTGGCGCTGGTGCCGCTGGCGCTGCGCGGCGTGCGCTACGTGCCGGTCGGCGCGGCCGCGCTGCTGCGGCGCAACCTCCTGATCTACGGCCTGGGCGGCATCGCGGCGCCCTTCGTCGGGATCAAGATCATCGACGTCCTCCTCGTCCTCCTTGGGCTCGCCTGACCATGAGCGCTCTCCTCCGCCCCGCCCTTGCCGTGGTCGGGCTCTTCACCCTGCTCCTCGGCCTCGCCGTGCCGCTGGCCTTCACCGGGATCGCCGGCGTGGTCTTCCCGACCCAGGCCGGCGGCAGCCTGGTCGAGCGCGACGGCCGCGTGATCGGCTCCGCCCTGATCGGCCAGACCTTCGCCGACCCGCGCTATTTCCATCCGCGCCCCTCGGCGACGACGGAGCCCGATCCGGAGAAGGAGGGAAGCACGCGCGCGGCGCCCTACAACGCCGCCGCCTCGGCCGCCTCGCAGCTCGGCCCGACCTCCGCTGCGCTGCTCGACGCGGTGAGGGGGCGCATCGCGGCGCTCGGCGGCGGCCCGGTGCCAGCCGATGCCGTCACCGCCTCCGGCTCCGGCCTCGACCCGCACATCAGCCCGGAGAACGCGGCGCGGCAGATCCGCCGCGTGGCGCAGGCCCGAGGTCTGCCAGAGGGGCGCCTGGCGGAGCTCGTCGCGCAGCACACCGAAGGCCGGCAATTCGGCCTGCTCGGGGAGCCGCGCGTCAACGTGTTGCGTCTCAACCTCGCGCTCGACGCCCTGCGGTGAGCCGCGAAGCTGGCGCCCGCACGGCGCTACAGCCAGCCGCGCCGACGGAACCAGAGATAGGGCAGCACCGCCGAGGCCGCCATGACCAGCAGGGCGAGCGGGTAGCCGAAGCGCCAGCGGAGCTCCGGCATGTGCTCGAAGTTCATGCCGTAGATCGTGCCGATGAGCGTCGGCGGCAGCGCGATCACGGCGGCGATCGTGAACACGCGGATGATCCGGTTCTGCTCGATGTCGATCAGGCCGAGCGTCGCCTCGAGCAGGAAACCGACCTCGTGCGCCAGCTTGGATTCGTGCTCCGCCAGCGACCGGATGTCGCGGTCGAGCGCCTTCAGCATCGTCCGCTGCGCGTCATCGAGGCGCTCCCCGGCGGCGGTGCGGTAGAAGGTCAGCATCCGGCTGACACTCTGCAGGCTGTCGCGCAGCCGGGCCGCGAGCATGTTGGCGCGCCCGAGCTGCCGGACCACGGCGTGCAGGTCGGTGCGCTTCACGCGGCGCCCCTTTCCCGTGCCGCCGGCCCCGGGATCGTCGGAGAAGATCACATCCGACAGGCGGTCGAGATCTTCCTCGCTCGCCTCCAGCAGGCGGGCCACGCGATCCGCGACGCTTCCCACCAGCGCCAGGAACAGGCGCCCGGACCCGTCGCCGAGCTCCGGATGGCGGGCACATTGCGCCTCGAAGGCACGGAAGGGCAGCGGGTCGGCGTAGCGGATGGTGACGAGAACCTGACGCGTGAGCACGAAGGTGACGCTGGCCGAGACGGGGCGGCCCTCGCCGGCGCCGGCGACGACCGTCGCCGTCATGAACAATGCCTCGCCCTCGTCGTACAGGCGGGCGCTGTCGGCGATCTCCGCCATCTCGGCGCGGGTCGGGATGTCGAGGCCGAGCGCGCGCTCGACCCGCGCCTCCTCCGCGGCGGTCGGGTCGTGCAGGTCGATCCAGGCGGTGCCTGCGGGCAGCGCGTCGGAGCCGTCCGCCAGGCGGAGCAGGGCCCCGTCGCGCACCGCGTAGAAGCAGATCATGACGCCGTCCGTTCCATCTCGCGCCCACCCCTAGACGACGCGCCGGACCCGGATCAACCGACGTCAACCGGACCGGCCCCCTGCTATGCTGGCCCCGATGACCGGTGAGCCGAACCGCCCCGATCCCGACGCCCTGCTCGCGCTCGCGCGGCGGGAGGGGCGCGGGCGACTGAAGGTCTTCCTCGGCGCCGCCCCGGGCGTGGGCAAGACGATGGAGATGCTGGCCGAGGCCCGCCGCCGCCATGCCGGCGGCACCGACGTGCTGATCGGCATCGTCGAGACCCATGGGCGGGCGGAGACGCAGGCGGCCATCGGCGACCTGCCGATCCTGCCCCGCACGCGCATCCCCTATCGCGGCCAGGAGATCGAGGAGTTCGATCTCGATGGCGCGCTGGCGCGCCGGCCGCAGATCCTGCTGCTCGACGAGCTGGCGCACACCAACGCCACCGGCAGCCGGCACGCCAAGCGCTGGCAGGACGTCGAGGAACTGCGCGAGGCCGGCATCGAGGTCTGGACGACGATGAACGTCCAGCACCTCGAGAGCCTGTCGGAGGCGGTTGCGCGGATCACCGGCGTGCGCGTGGCGGAGACCGTGCCGGACCGCGTGCTGGCCGAGGCGGATGCCGTCGAGCTGATCGACATCCCGCCGGCCGAGCTGATCGAGCGCATGCGCCAGGGCCGCATCTACCGACCCGACCAGGCGAGCCGGGCGCTGAAGGGCTTCTTCCGCGAAGGCAATCTGGCCGCGCTGCGCGAGATGGCGCTGCGCCGGACGGCTGAGCGCGTGGACGCCGACGTCACCGGCTACATGCGCGCCAATGCCATCACCGGCCCCTGGCCCGCCGGCGACCGCGTCATGGCCCTGATCGGCGCCGATCCCTCCGCCGAGACGGTGGTGCGCGAGGCACGCCGGGTGGCGGATGCGCTGAAGGCACCGCTTGTCGCGCTGCATGTCGAGCAGCCGACCGCCGACCCTGCCGCCGATCCGGGCCCGGCCCAGCGGCTGGCGGAGCGGCTAGGGGCGGAGGTCGAGACGGTTGCAGGCGCAGACCTGCCGACCGCGATCCTGCGCGAGGCGCGGGCACGCAACGTGACCCACATCGTCATCGGCCGCGGGCGGCCGGGATGGTGGCGGCGGATCGCCGGGCGGACGCTCTCGGCCACGCTGCTGCGGCAGGCGACGGACTTCACGCTGCACCTGGTGCCCGAGCCCGCGGGCGCGCCCCGCCGTCTGCGGCCCGAGCGCCGCGACCTGCCGGCCTGGGCCGGTTGGGTCGCCACCCCCATCCTCGTGGCGCTGGCGACAGCGGCCGGCCTCGCGGTCGATGGCGTGGTGCCCGAGGGCGCACTCGGCATGATCTATCTCGTGCCGATCGTCGCGGCGGCGGTGGGGTTCGGGCCGGTCCAGGGCGGCCTGGCCGCCGCGCTCTCCTTCCTGGCCTGGAACTTCCTGTTCCTGCCGCCACGCTACACCCTGGCGATCGCCGGGCCGCAGGATGTGGTGGGTGTCATCGTCTTCGCGCTCGTCGCGCTGCTGCTGGCAGGCACGACCGGAGGGCTTGGCCGCTCCGTCCGCGCGGCGCGGGCCCGCATGCTCGGCCTGCGCCGGCTCGTCGAGTTCAGCCGCCGGCTCGGCGCGCCGGGCGACAAGGGCGACCTCGTGCTCGCGATTGCCGAGGAGGCGTCGCGCATCGCCGGCGGGCCCGCATGCGTCCTGCTGCTCTTGCCTCCGCTGCCGGGCGAGAACGCCCCGGAGCCGGTCCTGCGGGCCAGTGTGCCGATTGAGGTCGAGCCCGACGACGCGAGCATGGCCGCGGCGCGCTGGGCGGCCGCCAACCGACGCCCGGCCGGACGCGGCACCGACACCCTGCCTTCGGCCGCCTGGCAGTTCCGCCCCATGCGCACGGCGCGCGGGCTGGCGGGGTTGGTCGGGCTGCGTTTGCCGGAGGAGGGCGGCCCGCTGGAGGGCGAGGCCGACCGGGCGCTCGACGCGCTGCTCGACCAGGCCGCCGTCGCGCTGGAACGGGCGGAGCTCATGGAGGAGCGGGCCCGCGGCGAGGCCCGCGCCGAGACCGAGGCGCTGCGCACCGCCCTTCTCACCTCGCTCGGCCACGACCTGAAGACGCCGCTCACCTCGATCCGCGGGGCGATCGGGACACTGCGAACGGCAGGCCCTGCGCTTTCGGAAGAGACGCGTGCCGATCTCCTCGCAACCGCCGAGGAGGAAACCGAACGGCTGTCGCGCTGGATCTCGAACATCCTCGACATGGTGCGCATCGAGAACCGCCAGATCGAGCCGCGACGCGAGACGGTTGACCTCGCCGACGCGCTGGAGACGGCGGCCGTCCGGGCGGGCCGGGCGCATGGCCGCGAGGTGATCCTCGACGTTGCATCGCGGGCCACGGCGCCGCGCCTCGATCCTGCGCTACTCGACCAGGTGCTGGCCAATCTGCTCGACAACGCGCTGAAGTTCTCCGGACCCACGGGCCAGGTGGTGCTTCGCCTGAGCCGGGAGGGGCCGGAGGTGGCGATCACGGTGGAAGACGACGGTCCCGGCATCCCGCACGAGGATCTGCACCGGGTCTTCGACCCGTTCTTCCGCGCGACCCGCACGGACCGCGTCGCGGCGGGCAGCGGGCTGGGGCTCGCTATCTGCCGCGGGCTCGTGCAGGCCATGGGCGGGCGGATCGTGGCCGAGAGCCCGGTGAAGCCGGACGGAAGCGGGACGCGGATGGTGGTGAGGTTCCCCGGCGGATGAGTGAGAAGACGTCTCCGCGCGTCTCCGACGCGACGCGGCCTCGCATTCTCGTTGTGGACGACGAGCCGCAAATCCACCGCTTCCTGGCCCCAGCGCTCGAGGCCGCGGGCTACGAGCCGTTGCGGGCCGAGACGGTGGCCGAGGGGCTTCGGGTCGCCGCCGAGCGGTCGCCGGCATTGGTGCTGCTCGACCTCGGTCTGCCGGACGGCGACGGCAAGACGGCGATCCCGAAGCTGCGCGGGTTCACGGAGGCGCCGATCGTGATCCTGTCGGCGCGTGACCAGGAGGCCGAGAAGGTTGCCGCGCTAGACGCTGGGGGCGACGACTATGTCGAGAAGCCCTTCGCACTGGGCGAACTGCTCGCCCGCATCCGTGCCGCACTTCGCCGAGTGGGGCGGCACCTGCCCGAGGTGCAAGCGACGGTCGTCCGCGTGGGCGGCCTGGAAGTGGATTTTGCCCGGCGCACGGCTCGTGTCGAAGATGGCGAACCGCTGAAGCTCACGCCGAGAGAGTGGGATCTGCTGGCGGCCTTGGTGCGCGGTGGCGAGGGAAGGGTGATCACCCACCGCCAGCTCCTGACATCCGTATGGGGGCCGGCCCATGCGGAGGAGACCCAGTACCTTCGCGTCTATGTCGGCCACCTCCGGCAGAAGCTCGGCAGTGCATCGCGCTTGATCCGCACCGAGCCCGGCGTCGGCTATCGCTTTGGCACCGACGACCACTGACGCGCGCGGGAGGTCACAGGGCCGCAACACCTCGAGCTCGATCTGTCCTGGCTGCGGCCTCGGTCCGCTGGCATCATCTCTTGGCCAGATCTGGATGGAGGCGGCGCCATGACCGACGGTGCGACCGCGCTGAAGTCCAAGCGCGTTCCTGGCCGTAAGCCAGGGCCAGCACAGCGCGACGAGCTGCTTCGGATTTGGGGGCATGTCGACGACGACGGTCGAAAGCTCATGCTGTTCTTCGCGCGGACGCTCGCGCGCGATCAGGGCTTGGTGCCCTCGGATACGCCGTTGCTGATGACCGATCGCGTATTCTGAATTGGCTACGGCAGCCGCCGCTTTATCACCTGCACCGCCGGCGGTGCTGCAGCGAGGTCCACCGTCGAGGCGCTGACGTTGCGCGCCGTGACGCGCACGCTGTTGTTCGACCACACATGGCAGTCCAGCACGAAGGCGATGCTGCTG
>CAZMCV010000008.1:0-49495 GCA_964564645.1 uncultured Acetobacteraceae bacterium | reverse complement strand
CCTCTCGCGCACCCCGGTCGCCGACCTCGCCCCGATCGCCGGCCTCGCCGCCCTCCAGAGGCTCGACCTCTTGGGCACCCAGGTCGCCGACCTCACCCCGATCGCCGGCCTCGCCGCCCTCCAGAGCCTCCACCTCCGGGGTACCAAAGTCGCCGACCTCGGCCCGATCGCCGGCCTCGCCGCTCTCCAGATCCTCGACCTCGGTTTCACCAAGGTCGCCGACCTCGGCCCGATCGCCGGCCTCACCGCCCTCCAGAGCCTCAACCTCTGGGGCACCAGGGTCGCCGACCTCATCCCGATCGCCGGCCTGACCGCCCTCCAGACCCTCGACCTCACACGCACCCAGGTCGCCGACCTCGCCCCGATCGCCGGCCTCACCGCCCTCCGAAGCCTCAACCTCTGGGGCACCGAGGTCGCCGACCTCGCCCCGATCGCCGGCCTCACCGCTGCCCAGAATCTCGACCTCACGGGCACCAAGGTCGCCGACCTCGCCCCGATCGTCGGTCTCACCGCCCTCAAGAGCCTCAATGCGTCGTTCTGCCACCTCGCCGGAATTCCCGCAGCGCTGCTGGACCTTCCCGGCCTGGCCAGGCTCGTGCTGCATGAGGCCGTGATCCCGGGCGTGCCCACCGAGTTGCTTTCCCCAGCCTCGGGGGCGTCCTGCCTTGCCGCGCTTCGCGCCCATTTCGCTGATCTTGCCGCGGGTGGCGCGGTGCCAGGCGACGCAAGGCTGCTGCTGCTCGGCAACGGGCTGGTGGGAAAGACGCAGATCGCGCGGTGGCTGCGCGGCAAAGGCTACGATCCGCGCGTCCCCAGCACCCATGGCATCCAGCTCCGCGCGATGGCGCTGCCGGGGGCGGGCCGCGTGCAGATCTGGGATTTCGGTGGCCAGGACATCTATCACGGCACGCATGCGCTGTTCCTGCGCAACCCCGCGGTGATCGCGCCCGCCTGGGCCCGGGGGCGGGAGCCCGATGCGGTCGCGACCTATGCGCTGGACGGTCTCGCCTTCCGCAACCACCCGCTGCCCTACTGGGCGCATCTGGTGCGCCACCAGCGCCACCCCGCCAGCCCCGTGCTGTTCCTGCAGGCGCAGTGCGACACGCCGGAGGCGGAGGCGCATCCCTTCCCCATCCCGCCCGGGACGCTCGACGCCCTGCCCTACAAGCGGCAGATCCATGTCAGCGCGAAGCAGGACCGGGGCGGCGAGGAGCTGCGCGTGGCGATCCGGGCCGCCATCGCCTGGATGCGCGCGCCGGACCGGATGGGCGTGCCGCTGGTCGGTGCCGGCCGGCTGCGCGTGCAGCGGCGGCTGGAAGCGCTGCGCGACGCGGAGGCCGGGCTGCCGCCCGAGGAGCGCCGGCACCGCTGGATCGAGCGGGATGCGTTCGAGGCGATCTGCGCGGAGGAAGGCGGCATCACCTCCACCGACCACTGCCTGGCCTGGCTGGATGCGACGGGGGTGGTGTTCCACCGGCCGGGCCTGTTCGGCGATCGCGTGATCCTCGACCTGGATTGGGCGCTGGGCGCGATCTACGCGGTCTTCGACCGCGACGGCTGCTACCGGCAGATCGTCGCCAATCGCGGCCGCTTCTCCCGCTGGATGCTGGCGCAGACCACCTGGCGCGCGCATGGGGAGGGCGAGCAGAGGCTGCTGCTCGGCATGATGCGGCCCTGCGGCATGTGCTTCCGGCATCGCGCCGCCGGCCGAAGCGGGGAGGACGACCCGCATCACGAATACATCGCGCCGGATTTGCTGCCGGCGCGGGAGGATGTGGCGGCCACGCTGCCCGGGCGCTGGGACGAGGACGCGCCCGCGGAGCTGGCCGAATTCCGCTATCCGCTGCTGCATGCCGGCCTGATCCGCGGGATCATGGCGGAGATCGGCGAAAGGGCGGGCGCCGATGCGCTCTACTGGAAGGATGGGCTGTGCGGCTTCGAGGCGGCGACCGGCAGCCGCCTGCTGATCGAGCAGCAGGCGGGTGAGGGCTGGGGTGGAACCCTGACCCTCCGCACCCAGCGGGGCCAAGCCGCCGCGCTGCTGGAGGAGGTGGTGCGGCTCGTCGAGGGCGTGCAGTCCGGGATCGGCCTTGCGCCGGAACGGATGGAACGCCGTGCCGCGCCGCCGCCCCCGCGCGCCGATGCGCCGCAGAGCCTTCGGTTCACGCAGGAGAAGCCCGCGATGCCCGAATGGTACGTGTCCTATGCCTGGGGCGATGATCGGACACCCGCCGGGATGGAGCGGGAGCGGGTCGTCGACGATCTCTGCGCGCGGGCGAAGGCGGAGGGCAAGCCGATCCACCGCGACCGGGAGGTGCTGCGCCATGGCGACAGCATCTCGGCCTTCATGCGGCGCATCGGGGCGGGCGACCGGGTCTTCGTGTTCCTGAGCGAGAAGTACCTGCGCTCGCCCTTCTGCCTGTTCGAGCTGAGCGAGGTCTGGCGGCACTCCCGCCAGGACGAGCATGCGTTCCGCGACCGCGTGCGCCTCTACACGCTGGATGACGCGGACATCTGGTCACCGCTCGCCCGCGCGCGCCATGCCGCGCATTGGCGGAAGCAGCATGACGAGATGGAGGCGTTCGTGCGCGACAACGGAGGCCCGACGCTTCTCGGCGAGAGGGACTTCCAGGCCTTCAAGAAGATGGGCGAGTTCTACCGCCATATCGGCGACATGCTGGCGACGCTCGGCGACACGGTGCAGCCGAGGAGCTTCGAGGATTTCATCCGGTACGGCTTCGCCGCCCCTCCCCCGCCCTGACCGCCCGCAGGCAGGGGTTGGTGTCCAGAGGCCTTTCGGCCTTTGGCGGGATGGGGTCTGGGGAAGGGCAGCACCCTTCCCCGGCCGCGCCGCGCCGCGCCAGGCGGAGCCTCGGGCCGTGCTCGCCGCCGTCAAGGGCATGCCGGCTGTGGCCTGCGGCCTGCGGCCGCCCTTGACCGCGGCTGCGCGCGACCCGCTTCGGATCCTGGCCGGGACGGGAAAACGGCCCTTCTCGACCGAACCGGAAAACAGGGTTGGCGGGAGGCAGGCGGCGGGCACGGACTCCAGGGCGCAGAATAAGGATGGCGGGGGTCGAACGCCCTTGGCGTTCGACCGGGGGGAGGAAGTTCCCTTCCTCCCCCTGAGTGCAGCCGCCACCCGCCGCGGCGCGAGCCACCGGATTCCCGGCACCCGGCGAACCGCTGCGCCTCCGGGTGGTTGATTCTCCACCCGCCGCGCCCGATCATCCCGCCAAGCCGATGCTGCACCGCCCGAACCGCCGCCCCCAATTCTTCTACACGACCGCCCCCCTCCCCTGTCCCTACCTGGCCGGGAGGACGGAGCGGAAGATTGTGACCGAACTGACGGGGCCGGAGGCGGAGGCTTTGCATGACCGCCTGTCCCGCGCCGGCTTCCGCCGCAGCCACAACATCGCCTATTCGCCGGTCTGCCCGGGCTGCAACGCCTGCATCCCCATCCGCATCGTCGCCGGCGCCTTCGAGGCCAACCGGGCGCAGCGCAAGCTGCAGAAGATCAACGCCGACATCTCCGGCTTCGAGGCACCGGCCCGCGCCACCGCCGAGCAATTCGCCCTGTTCCAGCGCTACCAGCAGGCGCGGCACGGCGATGGCGACATGGCGGCCATGGGCTTCTACGACTACCGCGCCATGGTCGAGGACACGCCGATCACCACCGGCATGGTGGAGTTCCGCGACAAGCGCGACCGGCTGATCGGCGCCTGCCTGACCGACTGGCTCTCCGACGGGCTCTCCGCCGTCTACTCCTTCTTCGAGCCGGAGGAGGCGCGGCGGTCGCTCGGCACCTGGGCGATCCTCTGGCTCGTGGCCCGCGCCCGGGCGCTGCGCCTGCCCTATGTCTACCTCGGCTACTGGGTCCCCGAGAGCCGGAAGATGGCCTACAAGAGCCGCTTCCGCCCCTCCGAGATCCTCTCGGGCGGCGTCTGGCGGGTCGTCGCCGACCTGGCGGAGACGCCGGAGGGCGAGCCGGTCGAGCCGGCGACGGCGGGCTGAGCGCCGCGCGGGAGGGAGAGCCGAGGATGCAGGGCGTGATGCAGGACTGGCCGCTGCGCCTGCACCGCCTGCTCGACCATGCCGCGATCCACCATCCGCGGCGGGAGGTGGTGACGCGCTCGGTCGAGGGGCCGATCCACCGCACCTGCTACGCCGAGGTGCATGCCCGCGCCCGGCGCGTCGCCCAGCGCCTCCGCCGCGACGGCATCCGCGAGGGCGAGCGCATCGGGACGCTGGCCTGGAGCACCTGGCGGCACCTCGAGGCCTGGTTCGGCATCACGGGGGCCGGCGCGGTCTACCACACGATCAACCCGCGCCTCTTCCCCGAGCAGGTGGCCTGGATCGCCAACCACGCCGGGGACCGGCTGCTGCTGGCCGACCTGACCTTCGTGCCGCTGCTGGAGAGCCTGGCGCCGAAGCTCGGGCGGATCGAGCGCTTCGTCATCCTGACCGATTCGGCGCACATGCCGGAGACGAGCCTGCGCGGCGCCATCGCCTATGAGGAGTGGATCGCCGATTGCGACGGCGACATCGCCTGGACGGAGGTGGATGAGCGGGCGGCGAGCGGGCTCTGCTACACCTCCGGCACCACGGGCGACCCGAAGGGCGTGCTCTACTCGCACCGCTCGACCGTGCTGCAGGCGATGGCGGTGGCGCAGCCCAACGTCTTCGGGCTGGGGCTGCAGGAGCGGGTGATGCCGGTGGCGCCGATGTTCCATGCCAGCGCCTGGGGGCTGCCCTTCGTCTGCCCGATGGTGGGCGCGGCGCTGGTGCTGCCAGGCGCGAAGCTCGACGGCGCCTCAATCCACGCGCTGATGGAGGCCGAGCGCGTCACCTTCGCCGCCGCGGTGCCCACCATCTTCGGCATGCTGCTGCAGCACCTGGAGGAGACGGGCGGGCGGCTGTCCACCCTGAAGCGGGTCATGATCGGCGGCTCGGCGACGCCGCGCGCCATGATCGAGGCCTACCGCAAGCGCCACGGCGTCGAGCTGAAGCATGGCTGGGGCATGACCGAGCTCTCGCCGCTCGGCACCATGACCCTGGTCAAGCCGGAACATGGCGACCTCGACGAGGAGGGCTGGCTCGACCTCTCGGCCCGGCAGGGCTGCCCGCCCTTCACGGTGGAGACCCGGATCACCGACGATGCGGGGCGGGCGCTGCCCTGGGACGGGGTGACCGTGGGGCGGCTGAAGGTGCGCGGCCCCGCCATCGCGCGCGGCTATCTGGGGAACGAGGACGGCTTCCTCGACGCCGACGGCTTCTTCGACACCGGCGACGTCGCGACCATCGACGCGGAGGGGGTGGTCGAGATCACCGACCGCTCGAAGGACGTGATCAAGTCCGGCGGCGAGTGGATCTCCTCGATCGCGCTCGAGAACCTGGCGATGGCCCATCCGGACGTGGCGGAGGCGGCCGTCGTCGCCGCGCGCCATCCGAAATGGGATGAGCGGCCGATCCTGCTGGTCGTGCCGAAGCCCGGGGCGGCGGCGCCGTCGCGCGCGGCGATGCTGGATTTCCTCGACGGCAAGGTCGCCCGGTGGTGGCTGCCGGACGCGGTGCTCGCGCTGGAGGAGCTGCCGCACACCGCGACCGGCAAGGTGAACAAGCTGGCGCTGCGCCGGCGCTTCGCCGAGCACCTGGTGGCCCCGCCCCCCGATCCCGCCCCGTGAGGGGCGGCGCGGTCCCCGCCCCGGGGCCGCGGCGCGCCCCGACGGACCGCATCGGACCCTGCCCGCCCGCCGGCCATCGCGGCAAGCCCCCGGGCTGGCCGGCACGACGCCGCGATCCGCCGCGCGCGCGCGCGCGCTTTCTCGAAGGATTCACCGCACCTGCGCTAGACCCCGCGCCGAGGCGCCGCACGCCCCGCGGGTGGTGGGGCTCGACAGCCGGGCCGGGCGCTCTGGAGGTCAGGAGGCGGTACAATGCGCGTTCGACAAATCGTTGCGTTCGCCCTTGGTGCGATCGGGGTCGTCGCCGTCATCTGCGGCGGCCTGGTCGTGCATGGCGCCTGGCGCGACCTGCAGGACAGCGCCAGGGCGGAGCTGCTGGCGGACGCGTTCACGGGCGTGCTGCGCCTGCCCGAGGCGCTGACCGACGAGCGGGCCGCGCTCACCGGCGTCCTCACCGCCGCGCAGCCCAGCGCCGCCGAGCGGGAGGCCCTGACGACCACGCGCCGCACCTTCGACGAGCGCTTCGCCGCCGCCATGCGCGCCGTCGCGGCGGCCGGGCCGCTGCTGCCCGGCGACGTCGCCACGGGCCTGTCGCGCCTCGACGAATCGGTCCGCGCCCTGCGCGCCGAGGGCGATGCCGCCGCGGGCCGCCCGCATGCCGAGCGCATGCCGGTCTCGCCCCGCCTGTCGGCCCGCAGCCTGGAGATGCAGGCCGCCTTCAACCCGGTGCTCGGCGCCGTCGAGCGCAACGTCACCGCCGCCGTGCCCGCGCTCGGCGACCTGGGGTCCACGGCGCGCAACGTGCAGAACCTGCGCGAGGCCATCTCGGGGATCCTCATTCCGGCCGGGGCCGGCATCCGCGAGCGGCGCGCCATGACGGTGGAGGAGATGCTGCGCATCGAGCGGGCGCGCGGCCAGTACGAGAGCGTGCGCGACCGCCTGCTCGGGCGCGTCGCCAGCCCGACGGCCCCCGCCGCCCTCCGCCAGACCGGCGAGCAGGTCCTCAACCGGGGCCTGGCGGAGCCGATGCGGATCATCAACCTCGGCATCAGCGAGGGGCGGGCGGGGAACTACACGGTGGATCCGGCGACCTGGACCCGCCAGGTGAACGAGTTCCGCCAAGTCTTCCGCCTGCGGGACGCGGTGCTCGACGAGATGCACGCGCTCGCCGCCACGATGCGCGGCGAGGCCTGGTCGCGGCTGGTGATGCTGCTCTCCGCGCTGGCGGTTGCGCTGCTCGCGCTCGGCGCCGGCGCCTGGGCGTTCCGTCGCCACGTGCTGGGCGCGCTCGAGAGCATCACGGCCGCCATGGGGGAAGTGGCCCAGGGCAATTTCGAGATCGACGTGCCGCACCGCGCGCGCAAGGACGAGGTGGGCGAGCTGGCCCAGGCGCTCGAGGCGTTCAAGCAGAACGGCATCGCCGCCCGCGAGCTGCAGCGGGAGAAGGAGATCGCCGAGGCGGCCAAGCTGCGCCGCGTGGCGCAGATCGAGGCGCAGATCCAGTCCTTCGCGACCACGGTCAACGCCGCGATGCGGCGCGTCACGCAGTCCACCGGCGCGGTCGGCGATTCGGCGGCGCGGGTGAGGGGGTCGAGCGAAGCCACGCGCGAGCGCGCGGCGAGCGGCGCCCGGTCGGCGCAGGAGACCTCGGCCGAGGTGCAGACCGTGGCCGCGGCGACCGAGGAGCTCTCGGCGTCGGTGGTCGAGATCTCCCGCCAGGTGCGCCACGCCAGCACCCTGGCCTCGGAGGCGGTGCAGGAATCGGCCGGCGTCGACAACAGCGTGAAGGGGCTGGTGGCGGCGGCGCAGAACATCGGCGACGTGGTGAAGCTGATCAGCGACATCGCGGCCCAGACCAACCTGCTGGCGCTGAACGCCACGATCGAGGCGGCGCGGGCGGGCGATGCCGGCAAGGGCTTCGCCGTCGTCGCCTCCGAGGTGAAGAACCTCGCGGCGCAGACCACCAAGGCGACCGAGGAGATCTCGAAGCAGATCGGCGAGATCCAGACGGCCACCACCAGCGCGGCCGCGGTGATCCAGAGCGTCGCGGCGCGGATCGACGACATGAGCACCGTCTCCGCCTCCATCGCCGCGGCGGTCGAGCAGCAGGGCGGGGCCACGCGCGAGATCGCCGAGAGCGTCCAGCGCGCGGCGAACGGCACGCGCAACGTCTCGGCGGAGATCACCGCGGTGACGGATGTGGCCGATGAGATGAACGACAGCGCCGCCGCGATGGCCAGCGGCATCCACCAGGTCGCCGCCGAGATGGGCGACCTGAAGGTCGAGATCGACGGCTTCCTGCAGCAGATGCGGGCGGCCTAGGGCGAGCCGCGTCCGGATGGCCCCATCCGGGCGCATGCCCTGCCGTGGAGAACCCGGAAACGCGAGCACGATCCGGTGAAGCCGCCGGATCGTGCCCCGTCCCTAGCGCAGCCGCTGCGCCGGGGCGTAGGGGACGACGATCTCGTCCTTGCCGACCATGTTCAGCAGCGCCCGCGCCCGCTCGTCGAGCTGGTCACGGTCCAGCTCCCCGCCGCGCATCCCGGCGACCCGGCGCTCCATCGCGTCGCGCTCCGCCTCGGCGCGGGCCAGCACCAGCTTCGCCTCCTCGATATCGGCGAGGCGCCGCTCGCGCGCCATCAGGCCGAAATCGCCATGCATGGAGTGCCAGACGAAGTAGCCCGACAGGGCGAGGAAGGCGACCGGCGGCAGCGCGTCCTTGAGGCGGGTCTTCACGGCGCGGGCAAACGACATCGATCAGTGATCCCCGATGCGCCGGGCGGCGCATTCCAGGCCGGTGCTTCGTCGCGTGACGCGCGCCGCGGGCGATGGCGCCCCCGGCGGTCACGTGCCCGAGTGAATCAGCGACGCTCCGCTTTGGCAAGCGGGATCGTATGTGATCGGCAGGATTTTGCCGACCGGGGCCGCCACGGCACGGGAGGGTGGCGACCGGCCCTCCCCGTCCCGGCCTGCCTCAGCGCTTCAGCACGGTCCGCCCCGCATAGCGCGCCGCCGGGCCGAGATCCTGCTCGATCCGGATCAGCTGGTTGTACTTGGCCAGGCGGTCGGAACGCGACAGCGAGCCGGTCTTGATCTGCCCGCAATTGGTGGCCACCGCGAGGTCGGCGATGGTCGAATCCTCGGTCTCGCCCGAACGGTGGCTCATCACCGCCGTGTAGCCGTTCCGATGCGCCGTCTCGACCGCCTCCAGGGTCTCGGTCAGGGTGCCGATCTGGTTGACCTTCACCAGGATCGAATTGCCGACGCGCTCGGCGATACCACGGCGCAGCCGCTCGGGGTTGGTGACGAAGAGATCGTCGCCGACCAGCTGGACCTTGGCGCCGAGCCGCTCCGTCAGCAGGCTCCAGCCGGCCCAGTCATCCTCCGCCATGCCGTCCTCGATCGAGACGATCGGCCACTTCCCGCACAGCCCGGCCAGGTAGTCGACCATCCCCGCCTGGTCGAGCGTCCGCCCCTCCCCCGCCAGCTTGTAGAGCCCGTCCTCGAAGAACTCGGTCGCAGCGCAGTCGAGGGCGAACATCACATCCTCCCCCACCCGGTGGCCGGCCGCCTCGCAGGCGCGGGCGATGAAGGACAGCGCCTCGTCGGCCGAGCCGATGTTCGGCGCGAAGCCGCCCTCGTCGCCGACATTGGTGTTGTGCCCGGCATCGTGCAGCGCCTTCTTCAGCGCGGCGAAGCATTCCGCGCCGATCCGCGCGGCATCCGCGCCGGTGCCGGCGGCGACCGGCATGATCATGAATTCCTGGATGTCGATCGGGTTGTCCGCATGCTTGCCGCCATTGATGATGTTCATCATCGGCACCGGCAGGGTGCGGGCGAAGACGCCGCCGACATAGCGGTAGAGCGGCAGCCCGACCGCCTCGGCGCCCGCCTTGGCGACCGCGAGGCTGACCGCGAGGATGGCGTTCGCCCCGAGGCGCGCCTTGTTCGGCGTGCCGTCGAGCTCGATCATGGTCTCGTCGATCACGACCTGCTGGGTCGGGTCCATGCCGGAGAGCGCGTCGAAGATCTCGCCCTCGACATGCGCGACCGCCTTCGTCACGCCCTTGCCGCCGTAGCGGGACTTGTCGCCGTCGCGCAGCTCGACGGCCTCATGCGCGCCGGTCGAGGCGCCCGAGGGGACGGCGGCGCGGCCGACCACGCCGCTGTCGAGCACCACTTCGGCCTCGACGGTCGGGTTGCCGCGGGAATCGAGGATCTCGCGCGCAAGGATGTCGGCGATGGCGGCCATGGCGGGGCTCCGGGGGGGCTTGGGACGGGCTTGGCGATACCGGCCGCGGCGCCGGGGGGCAAGCGCCGAGGGGCAAGCGCCGGGGGGCAAGCGCGGAGGGGCGCGGCCCGGGGTGGGGTGCCCGGCGCCGCGCCGCCCGGCCTTCGCGTGCGCATCGACCATGCGCGGGGATGCTCCCTGGAAGCCTTGGGGAATTCGCCCCGGGACCGGGGCGCCCGGGCCTCCCTTCACGAACTCTCAGCCGGGCCGGGCGCCGGATCGCTCGATCAGCGCCGCGATGCGCGGCAATTCGCTGCCGAGGAAGTCGCGGAAGCGCGCCGTCCCCATCTCCGGCCAGAGGACGGTCGCGGTGCCGTCGAAGAACTCGACCACCTTCGGGTCGTCGAGCGCCGCGCGGGTCGCCGCGGCGAGGCGGGCGACCGCCTCCGGCGGGGTGCCGCGGGCGACGAACAGGCCGGCCCAGGCCAGCATCACCGCCTCCGGCAGGCCGGCTTCGAGGATGGTCGGCACCTCGGGGGCCAGGGGCACGCGCCGCTCATCCGTCACCGCCAGGGCGCGCAGCCGCCCCTCCCGCACATGCGCCAGGCTGCTGACCGGATAGTCCCAGATCACGTCGAGCCGGCCGCCGATCAGGTCGTTCAGCGCCTGCGACCCGTTGGCGTAGGGCACATGGGTCATGCGGATGCCGGTGATCTTCTGCAGCAGCTCCCCGCCGAGATGCGGCGCCGTGCCGACGCCGGTGGAGCCGAAGGTCAGCGCATCCGGCGTGCGCCGCGCCGCCGCGACAAGCTCGCCGAGGGTGCGCCAGGGCCGCGCCGGCGGCGAGACGATCAGGTTCGGCGCCGCGCCGAGGCCGTGCACCGGCAGGAAGTCGCGCAGCGGGTCGTAGCGCAGGGTCCGGTAGAGGGCGGGCGCCGCGGCCATCGGGCCCTGGCTTCCGTAGAGCAGGGTATGGCCGTCGGCCGCCGCCCGCAGGATGGATTCCGCCCCGATCGTGCCGCCCGCGCCCGGGCGGTTCTCCACCACGACCGCCTGGCCGAGGTTGCGGCCGAGCGGGATGGCGATGATCCGGGCCGCGGCATCGGTGATGCCGCCCGGCGCGAAGGGGACGACCCAGGTGAGCGGGCGCGACGGGAAGCCCCCGGCGGCGCCCTGCGCCGCCCCGGGGCGCGGCATCGCCAGGGCGCCGGCGGCCGCCGCGGCCAGGATCGCCCGCCGCGGTCGCGGAGGCGCCGCCGCCCCGCCCCGCGGGTCGGCGGCATCCGCCTGCCGCGGGCGCATCCCCGTAAACAATGCGTTCATTGCTTCGTCTCCCCCCCCGGTCGGCGCCGCCGCGACGGTGGACCGGGCGCTACCAGACCGGCCAGAGGCCCGGCGTCGCCAGCTCGAGCAGGTGCCCGTCCGGGTCGCGGAAGTAGACGCTCACGCTGCCCCGCTGCCAACGGGTCCGGCCCTCCACGGGCACCGCCCGCGCGGCCAGCCGCGCCTCCCAGGCCGGCAGGTCGGAGGCGGCGATGGCCAGCGCGCAATGGACCGGGCCGGCCCCGTCATGCGGTGGGATCTCCCCGCCCGGCAGGTGCACGGTCCCGGTGGTCGAGCCGCGGTGGAACAGCAGCAGGGCGCTGCGCCCGCCGACCGGGTAGGCGCAGAGCCGATCGTCGCGGAACATCGGCGCCAGGCCGAGGACGCCCTCATAGAAGGCCCGCGCGCGATCCAGGTCGTCGACATAGAGGCAGGTCTCCAGCACCCCCGCGAGGGGTGGCACGGCCTCGGGGCCTGGGTCGCGACGGGGCTGGTCGGTCATGGCGGCATCTTCCGTCCCCGCGCGATCCGCACGCAAGCCACGCCCGGGAGAGGCCAGGGCCATCGGGGGGATGACATCGCGGCAGGGAAGGCAGGGCCGGGGAGAAGGTCTTCTCCCGTCGCCGCATACGGCGACCCCTCCTCTCCTTCTGCTCCCTGTCGTGCGGCGGTCGGGTCCGTGCCTCGGCGCTTCAGCCTCGGCGCGCGGGAAAGCGGAAGGGGAGCAGAAAAAGGTGGGTTGGGGTCTCGGGGAAGGGAGTTCCCTCCCTTCCCCGATCTGCCCTGTCCCCGGAGCGCCGCCCGCATGCTGCCCGCGCTCGCCCAGCCGTGACTGGAATCCGCGCACCACCGCCGGCACCTCCAGGTCCTGCAACGCGGCCCGGCCTTCCCAGGCCCGGGCGCGGACGGGGAATGGTGGATGGCAGGAGCATCTCTGCGGCCCTCGCGGCGATCCCGGCGCAGTGCCTCGGCCGCCTTCGCCTCGGCGGTCCTCCTCGCCGGCCTCGCGCCGTTCCGCGCCCGCGCCGAACCCGACCCCGCCAAGGCCGCCCCGATGACCGAGGCGCAGATCGGGATCGTGCTGCGCGCCCGCGGCTATGGCGCGATCGATTCGATCCAGCGCGACGGCGACGTCTTCCTCATCCGCGGCGCCTCCCGCTATGGCGAGGCGGTGGGCGACCTGGTGGCGGACGCCGTGACCGGCGAGGTGCGCGACGAATGGCTGAGCGAGAGCCAGGCCCGCCGCATGCTCCGCGAGCGCGGGTTCGAGGAGGTGCCGGAGGTGCGCCGCGACGGCGCCGTGCTGGTCGCGCGCGCCCGCCGCGCCGGCTCCGACATCGAGGTCACGATCGATGCGCGGAGCGGCGCCGTGACCCAGACCCGCCCCAAGCCCTGAACGCCGCCGGTCAGCGCCCGCCGAAGCGGAGCGTCACGCCGCGCGCCCGCCAGCGCGCCTCGATCGCGTCGATGTCGCAGAAGCCGGACGGGTCGGCCTTGCGCGGCTGTTCCTCGAGGAAGGGCGCACGGTCGCGCCGCCACAGGCCGAGCAGCCGGCGCAGCTCGACCAGCGGCTCCCCGTGGTCGTCCACCCGGAGGTTGAGGTCGGGAAAATCCTCGGTGGTGGTCAGGACCATCGCCGCGCTCTGCCGGCCCCGCCGGTCGCCGCCGGCGGCCTCGCCGGCATCGAGCGCGGCCATCAGCCGCTCCGGCAGCGGCAGGTCCGCGCCCGCCTGATAGGCCGCCAGGGTGTCGGCCACCACCGCCGGTCCCGCCAGCATGTTCCCCGCCACCGAGACCAGCGGCCCGGCCAGGCTGCCGCACCATTCGACGCAGTGCCGGCCGGTCATGGCCGCGCTGCGGCCCTTGGCGTCCACGGCATGGACCTGGCGGATGTCGCGCCCGGCATCGCCAGCCAGGGCGGATTCGATCGCCGCCGCGGGCGCGAGGCCGCGCGCCATCGCGTCCAGGATGGCGGGGCCGAGATAGCGGTTGGTGAAGGATTGGGTGGAGACGGCGCCGACCCCGGCGCGGAGGAAGGGGCAGCTCGCGCCGACCGCGAAGGCGCAGGTGGCGACGGCGACCGCGAAGGCGCCGGAGGCGGGGTCGTGCGCGACGAGGGACCAGGTCATCCGGACGCCATCCTGACAATGCGTGCCGGGCAGACTACCAGCCCGAGGCCGGTCGTCACCTGGGCGGCACGCCCGCGGGCGCGCGGTCAGCCGGCCTCCTCGCCCTCTCCCAGCGCGGCCTCCAGCGCGGCGAAGGCGTCGGCGATGTCGGAGGCGGCGCGGCTGTCCTGCGTCATCGCCTCCTCGATCCGCGGGGCGAGCCGCAGCGCCTCGTCCACCACCGGATCGAGGCCCGGGCGATAGGCGCCGAGGCGCACCATCTCCGCCATCTCCGCCGCGACCGCCAGGATCCGCCGGGCGCGGCGCACCATCGCCCATTCATGCTCCGCGAGGCAGCCCGGCACGGTGCGGGACAGGCTGCGCAGGATGTCGACGGCGGGGTAGCGCCCGCCCTCGGCGATGCGCCGGTCGAGCACGACATGCCCATCGAGGATGCCGCGCACGGCATCGGCCACCGGCTCGTCATGGTCGTCGCCATCGACGAGGACGGTGAAGATGCCGGTGACCATGCCGGCGCCCTCGGCGCGCGGGCCGCAGCGCTCCATCAGCCGCGGCAGCTCGGCGAAGACCGAAGGGGTGTAGCCGCGGGCGACGGGCGGCTCGCCGGCGGCGAGCCCGATCTCGCGCAGCGCCAGCGCGTAGCGGGTGACGCTGTCGAGCAGCAGCAGCACCTCGAGCCCGGCCTCGGCGAATTGCTCGGCGACCGCCATGGCGGCCAGCGCCGCGTCGCGCCGGAGCGGGGCCGAGGCGTCCGAGGTGGCGCAGACCACGAGGGAGCGGGCGAGCCCCTCCGGCCCCAGCACGTCCTCGACGAATTCGCGCAATTCGCGCCCGCGCTCGCCCACCAGGCCGAGGACGACGACGTCGCAGGCGGCACGCCGGGCGATCATGGCGAGCAGGCTGGACTTGCCGACCCCGGACGCGGCGAAGAGGCCGAGGCGCTGGCCGCGACGGCAGGTGGCGAAGGCGTCGAGCACGCGGACGCCGAGATCGATCCGCTCCCCGAGCCGCGCGCGGGCGGCGGCGTTCGGCGCGGCGGCGCGCAGGCGGCCGAGGCGCCAGCCGGGCGGCAGGGGTCCCTTCCCGTCGATCGGCCGGCCGAGCGGGTCGATCACCCGCCCGAGCCAGCCCGGGCTGACCGCCAGGGCGGGTGGCTCGGCCAGTTGGCATGGCGTGCCGGGCCCGATGCCCTCCCCCAGGCCGAGGGCGATGGCCTGGGCGAGGCCGTCATCGCGGAAGCGGACGATCTCGGCCATGTCCTCGGACTGCGTCGGGTCGCCGACGCGGACCCGCTGGCCGATGCGGTACCAGGGCGCGAAGCCGGCCAGTTCGAAGGTGCCCTGGCCGGCGGCGGTGATGCTGCCGCCGATGCCGAAGGGGGGCAGCGTGGCCAGGCGGCTGGTGGCGCGGCCGGCATGGTCCAGCCAGGCGGCCAGGGGCACGGATGTGTCGTTTCTCACGCTGATAACCATTTTTTCGACATTTTATACAACCTTGATACGGCCGAGACGCTAGATAGGCCTTTACAATGCTCGCTATGGTTGTATTTTTCTGAAAGATCGCAATTCGGAGAGCCGCGATGCGTGTCATGGTTGTAGAGGACGATCTCACCACGTCCAAGAGCCTCGCCGCCATCCTGAGGGGCGTGTCGATGGTCGTCGACGTCGTCGACAATGGCGAGGAGGCGCTCGAGCTGGCTCGCATTTACGATTACGATCTCATGATTCTGGACGTCGGCCTGCCGGACATGGAGGGCTTCGACGTGGTCCGGAAGCTGCGCGGCAGCCGGGTCGAGATGCCGGTGCTGATCCTGTCCGGCCACAACGCCCCGAACGCCAAGATCAAGGGCCTCGGCCTGGGCGCGGATGATTTCGTCGCCAAGCCCTTCGACCCGCAGGAGCTCATCGCGCGCATCCACGCCGTGGTCCGCCGCACCCGCGGCTTCGCCCAATCGACGCTGACCGTCGGCAACGTGACCCTCAACCTCTCCTCCCGCGAGGTCACCGTCGCCGGCGAGGTGGTCCATCTGACGGGCAAGGAATACGCGGTGCTCGAGCTGCTGGCGCTGCGCCGCGGCACCGTCCTCGGGAAGGAGGCCTTCCTGAACCACCTCTATGGCGGCATGGACGAGCCGGAGGTGAAGATCATCGACGTCTTCATCTGCAAGCTGCGCAAGAAGCTGGCCCAGGCGGGCGCCGACAACATCATCGGCACGGTCTGGGGCCGCGGCTACATCATGCGCGACATGCGCCCCAAGCTGCCGGCCATGCCGCAGAAGGATGCCGGCCTCGCCGCCGCGGTCGCTGCCTGAGGGTTTCGAAAACAATCCCCGCCAGCCCCGATCTCAGGGGGCATTCTTTCGCAGGTTCGATCGATCCACACACCCTGAGAGGACGCGGGAGAAGGCCTGTCCGCCGCGATCCGGGGGAAAAATTCCCCGGGACCTCGAACGGGCGTCCGTTCGCGGCTTCGATCGCTGCCGACGCTCCGCGCCATCCCGCCCGCTACAGCGGGATCGCGAGCAGCGTATCGAACCCGGTGCCGTCGCAGACCACCTGGCGCTCCCGCAGGCGGAGAGCCCCGTCCGGCCCGGCGGGTTCGATCACGTCCAGGTAACGCCCGGCGGCGAAGACCTCCATCGCGCCGCCGCGCATGGTGCGGATCACGACGAAGGGGGTCTCGGCCCGGACCGGCGGCCCCTGCTCCAGGATCACCGGCAGGCCGATGACATGCCGGTAGCTCTGCCGCTCGTAGATGTTGGCCCGGCGCAGCGCGAAGACCCGGTCCTCCAGCATCGCCCGGCCCTCCGCATAGATCGCGCCGGCGGGCAGGCCCTGGCGGTGGTTGTCCGCGGTCGTCACGCGGTAGAAGCCGTCCGCGGTGAACAGGGCGGGCCAGTCCTCCAGCCGGTCGGCGTCGATCGCGGCGGCGTAGGCGGCGTTCAGCATCGCCACGCGCAGCAGCACCTCCATCGCCGGGGTCACAGCCCCATCATCCCGCGATAGCGCTTCCAGAAGCCGCGCACCGCCACCTCCGTCGCGCGCGTCGCCTGGGTCTCGACGCCGCGGCCGCCCATCTCGACCAGCGCCGTCGCCTCCTCCGTCGTGCCGGAGGCGCGCTGGACGAAGCCGCCGATGCACCCGTCCTCGAGCGAGATGAAGCCCGCCGGCCCCACCAGGTTCGCCTGCTTCAGCCGCCGCCGCCGCATGTCCTCCGTGTCGTCGGCGAAGCCGAGATAGGTCCAGCGGAGCGTCATCGCCCCCGCCCCGTTCGGGGTGAAGTGCCGGATCGCCAGGCTGTTGTGGGTCTGCTGCAGCACCAGCGAGGGGAAGACCGTCAGGATCTGCAGCTGGATGCCGTCCCCGAACTCGTCGACCGAATCGAGGAAGGACATGTCCTGCAGCCGCAGCCCGTCATTGTCGGAGCGCAGCCCCTGCGCCTTGTAGGCATCGTCGCCGCCCTCGACCCTGGCGATGGTGGCCGAGGCATGGTGCCCGCCGCAATCGGACAGCGTGATGCCGCCCGCCTGGCTGAAGCGGGTGATGCGGAAGGTCGTGAAGAAGCTGTGCAGCAGCGAGGCGTGGTAGGTGTCGCGCACGTTCTCGGCGTAGAGCTTCCAATTGTTCGGCATGGGCTGCTGGAAGCGGCCGAGCACGGTGACCCCGCGGTTCAGCACCCGCGTCAGCTTCGCGGCGATGGCCGGGCCGAGATACGCCTCGATCGGCGGCGTCTCCGCCGACAGCGTCCCGAAGACCAGGCCGCCGATGCGGGCCGTGCGCAGCGGGCGCGCCGCCTTCCCCTCCGTCCGGAAATCGGCCGGCATGCCCCCCTTGCCGTTCACCCCGCGCTGGAACGCGACCGAGCAGAGATTGCCCATCAGGTCGTAGCGCCAGGAATGGTAGACGCAGGTGAAGTCCTTCGCGTTGCCGCCATCGTCGAGCGCGATCAGCGCGCCGCGGTGGATGCAGCGGTTCTCGAAGGCATGCACCGCCCCGTCCGCGCCGCGCACGACGATCACCGGCTTCTCGCCGACGAAGGTGGTGCGGTAGTCGCCCGGCTCCGGGATCTCGGCCTCGAGGGCGAGGAAGTTCCAGGTCGGCCCCTCGAAGATCGCCTTCTGCTCGGCGCGCAGCACCTCGCGGTCCTGGTAGACCCAGTAGGGCACCTGGCTGACGCCCTCCGGCCAGGGGCGGTCCATGCCCGGGGAGGGCGGCAAGCGGGTGTCGGGCATGGGCTCCGTCTCCTCGGCCGGCGTGTCCCCGCCGGTGCGTCAGGTCATGGTAGGGAACGACAAGGAAATCCTGGAAGGTTTTCGGCGGCGGGGCGGGGGGAGGAAGACACTTCTTCCCCCCGCAGGCCCCCCATCATCGCTTTCTGGCACCGGTCCTTCGTGGTGCGGGTGCGTGCGCCGGGCGACCTCACCGCAACTCGGGGAAATCCTCCTCGCGGAACTCCGCGGGGCCACGCTCGCCGGCCGCGAAGCGGCGCCGCTCCTCCTGGCGCAGCTCGACCCGGCGGATCTTGCCGGAGATGGTCTTCGGCAAATCATAGACCTCCAGCCGCCGCACCCGCTTGAAGGGGGCCAGGCGCTCGCGCAGATGACGGAAGAGGGAGAGCATCGTCGCCCGATCCCCCTCCACCCCCTCGGCCAGCACCAGGTAGGCCTTGGGCAGGGCCAGCCGCAGCGCATCCGGGGCGGGGACGACCGCCGCCTCGACCACCGCCTCGTGCTCGACCAGCACGCTCTCCAGCTCGAAGGGCGAGATCCGGTAGTCCGACGCCTTGAACACGTCATCCGCGCGGCCGACGTAGACATAGGCGCCGTCCGCATCCTTCGTGGCCACGTCGCCGGTGCGGTAGGCGAGCGTCCCGAGCGGGGCGTAGGCGCCGTCATCCTGCTGGTAGCCCCGCATCAGCCCGACCGGCGGGGCGTCGAGCAGGATGGAGACCTCGCCCTCCTCGACCTCGCGATCGTCAGGGTCGAGCAGGCGGATGCGGAAGCCGGGGGCGGGGTAGCCCATGCTGCCGGGATTCACCTTCTGGCCCGGGAAATAGCCGATCTGCAGCGAGGTCTCGGTCTGGCCATAGCCCTCGCGCACGGTCATGCCCCAGACGCGCTGCACATGCTCGATCACCTCCGGGTTCAGCGGCTCGCCGGCCGAGCACAGCTCCCGCAGCTGGCCGCGATGCGGCGCCATGTCCTGCTGCACCAGCATGCGCCAGACCGTGGGGGGCGCGCAGAAGGTCTGCACGCCATGCGCCGCGATCGCCTCCAGCGTCCCCTTCGCATCGAAGCGCGGCTGGTTGTTGATGAAGACGGTCGCCCCCGCGTTCCACGGCGCGAACAGGCAGGAATAGGCGTGCTTCGCCCAGCCCGGCGAGGAGATGTTCAGATGCACATCCCCCGGCCGCAGCCCCAGCCAGTACATCGTCGTCAGGTGCCCGATCGGGTAGGATACCTGGTCGTGCAGCACCAGCTTCGGCTTCGCCGTGGTGCCGGAGGTGAAGTAGAGCAGCATCGGGTCGCGGGCCGGCGTCGGCCCCTCCGCCGCGAACTGCGCCGGGCCCTGGAGGAGCGCCTCGTAATCGGTCCAGCCCGCCGCGCCGGTGCCGACCGCGATGCGCGTCACGCCCGGATCCAGCCCCTCGAACTTCGCCGCATCCGACCCGTTCGCGACAACGTGGCGCACCCGCCCCCGCTCGAACCGGTCCTTGAGGTCGGACTGGTTCAGCAGGGTCGTCGCCGGGATCACGACGGCGCCGAGCTTCATCGCCGCCAGCATCGTCTCCCACAGCGGCACGGTGTTGCCGAGCATCAGCAGGATCCGGTCGCCCCGCTTCACCCCCATCGCCCGCAGCCCGTTCGCCAGCCGGCTGGAATCGGCCGAGAGCTGGGCGAAGCTGCGCACCGCCGCGCCGTCGCCGACGATGCGCAGCGCCTCGGAATTGCCCAAGGGGCCGCGCGCCAGCTCGGCATCGAACCAGTCGAGCGCGTAGTTGAAGGTCTCCGGCCGCGGCCAGCGGAAGCCCTGGACCGCGGCGGCGTAATCGCCCCGATGCGCCATCAGGAAATCACGCGCTTCCTTGAAACCGGCCGCAGCCATGGCCGTGCCCTCCCCTGTCCCGTCCCGGGACGGTAGCCAGCGGCCGGGCGGATTGCCAATCTTCCCCGGCGCGGCGGGATTCGCCGCCGGGAGGGAACCACGCCATGGCCGATCCGGCGCCGATCCGCATCCTCTCGACCCTTGCCGTCCATGTCCTGCTGCGCGACCTGATGCCGCGGGCGGAGGCGGCGGGCTTCGCGGCCGAGATCCGCTTCGACCCCACCGCGCGGCTGCTGGCCGCGATCGCGGACGGGGCACGGGGCGACATCGCCATCCTGACCGCCGAGGGGATCGCGGGGCAGATGGCGGGGGGCGTGCTGGCGCCGGGGACGCGGCGCGACCTGGCGCTGTCCTTCGTCGGCGTCGCCGTGCGCGCGGGCACGCCGCACCCGGATCTGTCGACCGAGGCGGCGGCGCGGGCGGCGCTGCTCGCCGCGCCCTCCATCGCCTATTCGCGCAGCGGGGCGAGCGGCCTGTTCTTCGCCGCGCTGATCGAGCGGCTCGGCATCGCCGAGGCGGTGAACGCCCGCGCGCGCATCATCCCCCAGGGCTTCACGGCCGAGCTCGTCGCGCGCGGCGAGGCGGCGCTGGCGATCCAGCAGGTGAGCGAGCTGAAGGCGGTGCCCGGCATCGAGGTGGCCGGCAAGCTGCCGCCTTCGATGAACACCGCCGCCCTGTTCTCGGCCGCGCTCTTCGCCGGCGCCCCGCCGCGCGCCTCGGCCTGCCTCGACTGGCTCGCCGCCGCGATGACCCCCGCCGCGCTGCGCGAGGCCGGGCTGGAGCCGCCCTGACCACGAAGGAGGACCCGCCGATGCCGGACCGGATCAACCGCGCCATCGCGCTGCTGGCGCAGGACCAGGCGATCTACTACGCCGGCCACCACAGCGGCGCGGTGCTGACCGAGGAGGCCGGGCGCGAGGCGGCCGGCACCTGGGCGGACTACATCGATGTCGGCATGGAGCATGGCGCCTTCGACATGGCGGGGCTCGAGGCCTTCATGCGCGGCCTCGCCGCCGCGGGCCCCACGCGCTCGGGCCATCCGACGCCCGCGGTGATCGTCGAGGCGCCGGTGAACGGCACGGATGCGGCGAATGTCCGGCACAATGCCTGGCAGTTCCGCCAGATCCTCGGCCGCGGCGTCCACGGCATCCTGCTCTGCCAGGCCGAGGATCCGGAGGCGGTGCGGGCCTTCGTCGCCGCCTGCCGCTACCCGCACCAGGGGCACGGCGTCGACCCTTCCCTGCCCTCGCCCGTCGCGCGGATGCGGGGCGCGGTCGCGGGGCCGCCGGCGCCGGGGATGCTCGGGACGGGGACGCGCGGGCGGGGGTCGGAGCGCAGCGCGGCGCCGGTCTGGGGCATCCCGGAGGCCGAGTATTTCCGCCGCTGCGACCCCTGGCCGCTGAACCCGGAGGGCGAGCTGCTGCTCGGCGTGAAGCTCGAAAGCCCGGAGGGGATCGCGCGCTGCGAGGAGATCCTGGCGGTCCCCGGCCTCGGCTTCGCCGAGATGGGGCCGGGCGATCTCGGCCTGTCGCTGCTCGGGCATGTCGCGCTGCAGCCCTGGCCCTACCCGCCCGAGATGCGCGAGGCGCGCGAGAGGGTGTTCGCCGCCTGCCGCGCGCGCGGCATCGCGTTCCTGGAAGGCTGCACGCCGGAGAGCGTCGCGGCGCGGATCGACGAGGGGGTGCGGGTGATCGCCGGCGGGCGGGAGGACACGGCCCGCGCGGGGCGGGCGCATCAGCGCCGGACCATGCCGGTCTGACCGGGGGAGCCCGGCCCCCACCCCGGCCCTCCCCCGGCTGCGGGAGAGGGGGGGTGGGGGCGGGACCCGCCCTCAGAACAGGAAGTCGCCTGCCGTGAGTGCGGCCGGCGCCAGGCCGTCGCCGAAGCCGACCAGGATGGTCATGTCCACCTTCGCGTCGCCGGAGGTGTCCGCCCAGAGCCGGACGACGCCCTCGGGCGTCATGGTCTGCCACACGCCGAACGCCTCCGCCTTGGCGGCGAGGTGCAGGTCGGTGGCGAGGCTGGCGAAGTCGATCAAATCCTCGCCGCGGCTGAAGTCGAGCACCTGGTCCGCGGCGGTCAGGACCTTGCCGCTGTCGCCGGCAAGGAAGCGGAAGACGTCGGCCCCCGCGCCGCCGGTCAGCCAGTCGGCACCGGTTCCGCCGATGACGAGGTCATCGCCCTCCCCACCCTCGATGGTGTCGGCCTGGCCGTGCCCGGTCAGGGTGTCCGCGCCCTCGCCGCCGAGCAGCTTGTCCGCGCCGGCGCCGGCCGAGAGCAGGTCGCCGCCCTCGCCGCCATCGAGGGTGTCGTCGCCCTCGGATGCCAGCAGCGTGTCCTGGCCCGCGCCGCCGGCCAGCTCGTCATGGCCCGTCGCGCCGTACAGCTTGTCCCGGCCCTCTCCGCCGAGCATGGTGTCGTCGCCCGTCTCGCCGAACAGCAGATCGTCGCCGGTGCCGCCATCGAGGGAATCATCGCCGCCCTCGCCATGCAGCTCGTCCAGGCCACCGCCGCCGAAGGCCTGGTCGTCGCCCTCGCCGCCCCACATGGTCTGGTCTCCCTGGACAACGGGCCCAAGCCACTCGTACCAGCCACGCAGGATGTCGCTGCCGGCCCCGCCGGTCACCAGGTCGCCGCCTCCGCCGGCGTAGATCAGGTCGTCGCCGTCGCCGCCGTCCAGCGTGTCCTTCCCCTGGCTGCCCTCGATCATGTCGTCGCCGAGACCTCCCTCCAGGCTCTCGCCCGTCGCCGGGTCCGAGACGCCCCATCCGCTCAGGGTGTCGTTGCCGGCACCGCCGATCAGCGTATCGCCAGCCTGGCTGACCCCGCTGATGACGTTGTCGAGCGCGTTGCCGATCCCGAGATGGCCGTACTGCCCCTCGAAGCGGAGGTGTTCCAGGCCGTCGGTCAGGGTCCACTCGGCGGTGTCGGCGGAGATGGTGTCGGTCCCGGCGTCGCTCTCGAAGTCGTAGACGATCGTCTGGTTGCGGACGTGGTAGAAGTCGTCCCCGACGCCACCGAGCAGCACGTCCAGCGCGCCGCCATAGATCGTGTCGTTCCCCTCGCCGCCGAAGACCACGTTGCCGAAGCCGTCGCCATGCGGGGGCGGACCGCTCGGAGTCCAGGGGAGGTCCCAGCCGCCGGGCAGGGGGGAGGGAAGGGAAACGACGTCCGGATGGTACCAGCCGACCGCGCCGACCCCCGTCGTGATGAAGTCATCCCCTGCGCCGCCGTCGATGGTATCGACCCCGTCATCGCCCTCCAGCGCGTCGTTCCCCGCGCCGCCGGTGATGCTGTCATGGCCTGAGCCGCCGTAGATCGAATCGCTGCCCTCGCCGCCGTCGAGCCGGTCGCTGTCGTCCTCCCCCTCGAGCTTGTCGTTGCCTGCGTTCCCTTGCAGGGAATCCTCGCCGGCCCCGCCCTGCAGCGCGTCCCTTGAGGCGCCGCCGACGAGCGTGTCGTTGCCGCCGAGCCCGTTCATGTGGTTGTGGTCCTGGCCACCGCGGAGGACGTTTGCCAGGCCGTTGCCCTCCCCCTCGAACGAGCCGATGCCCGTGTAAGTCAGGTTCTCGACATTGGCCTCGAGGCCGAGATAGTTGCCGTAGGATGTGCGCACGGTGTCGATGCCGCCCCCCGCGGCCTCGACGATGAGGACGGGCTTCGCGGCGTAGCCTTCGACATAGGGGATCTCATAGCTGTCGTCGCCGGCTCCGCCCGTGAGGGTGTCCTTGCCCGGACCGGCATCGAGCGTGTCGTTGCCGCCCTCGCCGAAGAGGTGGTCGTCGCCCTCGCCGCCCGACAGCCGGTCGCCCCAGTCGCCGCCATAGAGCCAGTCCTGCCCGGACTCGCCGTACAGCGAGTCCGCGCCGCTCGCGCCCGCGAGCGTGTCCTGCCCGCCGCCGCCCGTGATCTGGTCGTTGGCGCCCGTACCCGTCAGATTGTCGTTCCCGGCGGTGCCGTTGATGAAGGCCATGTCCGTGATCCTCATGCTCTCGGCCGGCCCTCCCGATCCCCGGGAGCGCGGCGGCGATGGGGGGATGATCGGCGGCGGGGGGCGGTGCGCGGAGTGGACGTGGCGTGCAGGCGGTTGCAGCGACGTGCAGGAGGGGAGGCATCGGGCGGCGGCGGCGCGGCTCGCCCCCGGTCACCCGGATGACCGGGGCGTCGGTGCCGCATCACGGATGCGCGTGAAGCCCGCCGCGGGCGTGGCGCACCCGCGGCGGGCCAGGACGGTCCGGCGATTGGTTCAGAACAGGAAGTCGCCGGCGCCGATCGCCCCGGGCAGCAGGCCGTCGCCGAAATGCACGGCGATGGCCATGTCCGCCTTCGCGTCGCCGGTATGGTCCACGAACAGCTTCAGCGTGCCGTCGCCCATCACCTTCTGCCAGACCGCGTTCGCGACGGCGCCGGCCGAAAGCGAGAGCGGCGTGGCGAAGTCCTGGAAATCCAGCACGTCCTGGCCGCGCACGAAGTCGAGGACGTGGTCCATGGCCTTGGCGCCCGTCCCGCTCTCGCCCGCCTGGAAGCGGAAGGTGTCGGCGCCCGCGCCGCCGAGCATCTGATCGGGGCCCACCCCGCCCCAGAGCAGGTCGTTCCCCTCGCCGCCCTGCAGCGTGTCGGCGCCGGCGCCGCCCTGCAGCTCGTCATCGCTGGCGCCACCGTCGAGGCTGTCGGTGCCGATGCCGCCGGTCAGCGTGTCGCCACCCTCCCCGCCCTGCAGGGTATCGGCGCCGTCATCGCCCTGCATCCGGTCCTGGCCCGTGCCGCCCTCGAGCAGATCGTTCTCCGAGCCGCCGGCGAGCGTGTCGTTCCCCTCGTCGCCCGACACGGTGTCGTTGCCGGCGTCGCCGGCCAGCAGGTCCCACCCGGACGCCCCGTGCAGCGCGTCGTCGCCGTCGCCACCGGCGCCGTCGAGCGACTTGACGTAGGAGAAGAAGTCCGGGAAGTCGAAGCCCTCGATCGTGTCGTCGCCGGTGCCGCCGCGCAGCGTCGCGTCGTCATAGGCCGAGAGGCTGTCATGCCCCGCGCCGCCATCGCCGACATCGCCATGGCCGAGGCCTGCCTCGATCAGGTCGTTCCCCTCGCCGCCCAGCAGGCTGTCGGCGCCGTTTCCGCCCAGCAGGGTGTCGTCGCCCTCGAGGCCTTCCAGCGTGTCGCGGTCCGCCCATCCCTCCAGCCGGTTGTGCCCGGCATGGCCGATGCCATGCGCCCCGGTCTCGCCCGGCAGGTGCGAATATTGGGCCGGGTAGAAGCCGCCACCCATATTCAGGCTGCCCGTGTCGGCGTTCTTGGTCTCGTAGGTGAAGCGCAGATTCTCGATGTCCACGTCGAGCGTATGGGCCTTGCCCAGGATCACGACCGTGTCCGTGCCGCCCCCGGCGAACTCGACGACGGTCGTGTCGGCATCCTGGCGGATGTGGTAGCTGTCGTCGCCCACCCCGCCGATCAGGAAGTCCCCGGCATTGCCGGCGATGCTGTCATTGCCCTCGCCGCCCCACTTCCAGTCCACCGCCCCGTCATCGGCGGCGACGCTGACGTCGTAATTCGGCACGTAGTAGCCGTCGACGATGGAGGTCGGATACCAGTCGAGCGAGGTGGCGAGCACGTCGTGCCCGGCGCCGCCGCTCACCTTGTCGGCCCCTGCCCCGTCCGAGATCATGTCCGAAGCGGTGCCGCCCCAGACCGTGTCATCGCCCGACCCGGCATGCGCCACGCCGATGCCCTTGCCGAAGGTGAGCTGGTCGTTGCCGTCGCCGGCATGGACCTCGACATAGCCCGCATGCGCGGCGCCGACCGTCAGCACGTCGTTGCCGGTGCCGAGCCGGACCTCGCTCTCGCTGTAGGCGTAGCCCTGCGACAGGATCACCGTGTCGTTGCCGGCATCGGCGTTGATCCAATTGCCGCCGATCGAGCCCTTGATGACGTTGTCCTTGGCGTTGCCGGTGCCCTTGAACCACTTGAAGCCCGTGGCGGTCAGGTTCTCGATGTTCGTGCCGACCAGCGAGTACGCGCCATAGTGATAGGGCTGGCCGTAATAGTCGGTGCCGGACATGTTGTCGCCGACCTGCACCTCGTCGATGCCGCCATCGGCCTGCTCGACGACGGTGTCGGCATCGGTGCCCAGCATGTAGAGGTCGTCGCCCTGGCCGCCGGTCAGGGTATCGGCGCCCGCGCCGCCCGACAGCGTGTCGTTGCCCTCGTCGCCGAAGAGACGGTCATTGCCCGCATCCCCGTAGATCAGGTCGTAGCCCGCATTGCCGTTGATCCAGTCCTGCCCATCGCCGCCGAAGAGGGTGTCCGAGCCGCCGCCGCCGCCGATCCCGTCATTGCCGGCATCGCCCTGGATCTGGTCGGCGCCGTAGGTGCCGCTGATCTGATCGTCACCCTGGGTGCCCTTGATGTTCGCCATGATACGGATCCCTTGTCGTGTCCCGCCGGGCGCTCTGGCCCGGCCGGGGATGGGAGCAGGATCGGGAAAGCCGGCCGCCCGCGGCAGGTGATGCGGGATGCAAAGCGTTGCAGCGGCGTGCAGAGGCGTTGCACGCGGCGGTGGCGGCCGGGCGGGGCTCGGTCGCGACGGCGCCGGGCCGGGGGCTCCCCCGACCCGGCGCGCGCATCGCCTGCCTGTCCCGTGCGGCCGGGAAGGGCGTGCCTCAGCGCGCGGCGATGCCGCGGCGGTCGAGATCCCAGGGCCAGCGCCCGGCCTCGGCCAGGGCCTCCAGCCGGCTCACCCCGATGTCGCGCAGCATGCGGTCGTCGAGGCTGGCCAGGTCGTGCCGCGACCCTCGCGCCCGGCACATGGCGGCGATCCGGCCGAGGATCCGGGCCACTTCCCGTCCGGCGACGCGGCCGCGGCTCCGTGGCGGCGCGGCCGGCGGGGCCGCGACCGGCCCGGCCGGCGTGATCCGGATCGTCGCCTCGTCATCGCCCTGCAGGGCCGGGGCGGGGATGCCGGGCAGGCGAGGCCGGGGCGGCGCGCGCAGCACCAGCAGCGGCATGACGGGCCGCGACGCCGGGAAGGCGGGCGAGAGGAGGGTGTCGGACATGGGGAAGCTCCGCGCTGGATGGCCCGCGGCACTGCGTCGCCGGCCTGGTGGGGCGAGCATCCCGCCGCGCGGGCGATGCGCGGAGTGGCAGCGGCTTGCAGCGGGTTGCACCGCCGTGCAGGGGCGGTGCCCCGCTCAGAGTTTGTGAATCAATCGAACTTGCGAAAGAATGCCCTCTGAAATCATTGGGGAATTCCCTCACAAATCGGGGCTTGCGGGCATTCTTTCACAAACTCTCAGCCCCCGCCGACGAGCAGATCCGCGAAGGCGGCGCGCAGGGAGGCGAGCGCGGCCCGACGCGGCCCGTCCGGCGGCTCGACCGCGGCGAGCGTGCCCTCGTCGATCGCCAGGGATTGCTCGGGCGCGACATGCAGCAGCCAGGGCGGGCCGCCCGGATGCGTCGCGATCGGGGCCAGCGCCGGGGCGACCCTTGCCTGCCAATCCTCGACCGGCCGCGTCCGCAGCCGCTCCACCGCCGCGGCGTGCCGGGCGAAGGAGGGCCCCGGGGCGCGCCCGAGGCGGAAGGCGACGGTGCGGCTCGTCGTCGGCGCCCCGCCGGGCGAGGAGGCGCGGACCAGCAGGAGCCCATCGATCACCACCGGCTGCCCGGCATTCCCCGCCCAATAGGCGAAGCTGCCGAAGCCCGAGCGGGGGCGGGTCTGGCGCGCGGTCAGCCAGAGCTGGCCGTCGTCGAAATACGCCTCCCCCTCGGCCTCCCACCCCGTCGCCGCGCCGAGGCGCATCGCCGGCCCGTTCGGCCCATGCCCGATCTCGAGCAGCCCGCCGAGCCAGCGCCCGGGCGCCGCATAGGGGAAGAACCCGATCCAGAGCCCCTCGAAGCGCGGCAGGACCTCGGCCGGATCCGACACCATCGGCGCGGCGGCGGCGGGCGCGGCCGGCGCCTCGCCGATCGCGGCGGCGAACTCGGCCTCGGGCGCGTCCCAGGCGGCGCGGGTGAAGCCGGGCAGCCGCGCGGCCAGCAGCGCGGTGAGGGCGACGAGGCTGTTCTCCTGCGGCCGGACCGCGCCGCGGAACCAGCGGGAGACCGCGGACTTGTCCGCCGCGACGTCGCGGGCGATCTGGCCGCGGCTGAAATTCGCCCGCTGCGTCGCCCGCCGCAGGCGCAGCGCGAAGGCGGCATGCGGCCCGTCCGGCGCGGCCCGGTCCTCGGCCGCCGAGGCCGGGTCCTCGGTGCCGGTCGTGGCGGCGGGGGTCGTGGCGGCGGAGGTCGTGGCGGCGGCGGCCGGCGCGCCCGCCTCGGCGCGGCGGCGCAGCACGGCGCGCAGCCGCGCCAGCAGCTCGCGCAGCTCGACCGGCTTGGCCAGGTAGTCATCGGCGCCGACCTCGAGGCCGAGCACCCGGTCGAGCAGCGAGGCGTCGCCGGTCAGCATGATGACGCCCGGCCGCGTCGGGTGGCCGCGCAGGCGCCGGGCCAGGTCGAGCCCGTTCTCGCCCGGCATGTGCAGGTCGAGGATCACCGCCTCGGCGCCCTCCGCCATCGCCGCATCGAGCGCCCGGCCATCCGCGCAGGCGGTCACGCGGTAGCCCCGGAGGCGCAGATAGTCGGTCACGGCGCTCCGGATATCCGGATCGTCGTCGACAACGGCGATGTGGGCGGTGGAATCCGGCATGCGGCTCGCGGCGTTTGTGGGGGGGAGGATGCCCCTGCTTCCGCCCACGTGACAACACGGCGCGCCCACAGGTAATGCCGCCGCATGGCGACATTCCCCCTGGACGATACCCTGCCGGCCGCGGCGCTGCGCCGGCGCTTCTTCCTGGCCTCGGCGCTGCTGGGCATGGCGGTGGTCGCGCTGCTGGGCGTCCTCGCCTGGACCGAGCTCCGCGCCAGCCGCGCCGCGGTGCTGGAGGGGATGCTGCGCGAGGCCGGCGAGCTGCGCGCCCGGCTGGAGCGCCTGCCGCCCGACGAGCTCGAGGCGCTGGCGGGCCAGGCCGCGCCGGCGCTGCTCGCCGCCGGGCCCGGCGCCTGGCCCGTCTCGCGCCGGCTCGAACCCCGGGAGGCGGCCGCCGCCCCGGGCGGGCCGGTGCGCCGCGGCGCGGAGCAGGTCATCGCGCTGGACCTGCCGGGGACGCCCTGGCGCCTGGTGCAATCGGTCCCCGCCGGCGCGGTCGAGCAGGCGGCGCTGCGGCGTGCCCTGCCCCGGCTCGGCGCGCTGCTCGCGCTCGCCCTGCTCGTCGCCGGCGCCTATGCGCTGCTGCTGCGGCGCTTCATCGGGCCGGCGCTGACCCTGCTCGGGATGCTGCGCACCGGGGGCGGGGGCGCCGCCGCCGATGCCACCCTGCCCGCGCCCTGGCGCCAGGCGGCGGAGCGGGTGGAGGAAGGGGTCGCGGCCCAGCGGCGGCTGGTCGCCGAGCTGCGCGCGGCGGAGGCGCTGAAATCGGGCGTCATCGCCGCCTCGCTCGATGCCGTCGTGACCACCGACCGCGACCTGCGCGTCATCGCCTTCAACCCGGCGGCCGAGCGGATGTTCGGCTGGACGGAGGCGGAGGCGCGGGGCCGCAGCGTCGGCGAGATGATCGTGCCGCCGCGCATGCGCCCGATGCACGATTCCGGTGTCGCGCGCTGGCACGCGACGCGCACGCCCCATGTCCTCGGGCGGCGGATCGAGCTGCCGGCGCAGCGCCGCGACGGCACCGAATTCCCGGTGGAGGTCCTGCTGCAGGCGGTGGAGCAGGAGCCCGCGGGCCTGCATTTCACCGCCTTCCTGCGCGACCTGACGCCGATGCGCGAAGCCGAGGCCGAGCTCGCCCGGCAGCGCGAGCGGCTGCACCAGGCGGAGAAGCTGAGCGCGCTCGGCTCGCTGCTGGCGGGCGTGGCGCATGAGCTGAACAACCCGCTCTCGGTCGTGACCATGCAGGCGACGCTGCTCGAGGAGCTGGCCGAGGGCACGCCGCTGGCCGAGCGCGCCGAGCGCATCCACGCCGCGGCACAGCGTTGCGCGCGCATCGTGCGCACCTTCCTCGCCATCGCGCGCCAGCAGCCGCCGCGGCGCGGCCCGGTGCGGGTGAACGAGGTGCTGCGCGGGGCGGTCGAGCTGATCGCCTATGGCCTGGGCAGCCATGGCGTGACGCTGGAGGAGCGGCTGGACGAGGCGCTGCCGGTGGTGGAGGCCGATGCCGACCAGCTGGTGCAGGTGGTGGTGAACCTGCTGGTGAACGCGCAGCAGGCGCTGGCCGCCCGGGCCTCCGAGCCGCGGCAGGTCCGCCTCGGCACCGCGCCGACGGAGGAGGGCGGGGTCCGGGTGACGGTCGAGGACAACGGGCCCGGCGTGCCCGAGGCGATCCGCGCGCGGGTCTTCGAGCCCTATTTCACGACCAAGCCACTCGGGGCCGGCACCGGGATCGGGCTCGCGGTGTGCCGCAACATCGTCGCCGCGCATGGCGGGACGCTGGAGGTGGATGACAGCCCCGCGCTCGGCGGGGCGCGGTTCACCCTGACGCTGCCGCGACGCAAGGCGCCGGAGGAAGGCGTCCCGCCGGAGGCGGCCGCGCCCGCGGCGCCGCCGCCCGCCGGCGGGCGGCGCGTGCTGGTCGTGGACGACGAGGCGGAGGTGGCCGGCGCCCTGGCCGAGGCGCTGCGGCGCCAGGGCTTCGCCCCGGACATCGCGACCGGCGTGGCCGAGGCGGGTGAGCTGCTGGCCCGCACGGCCTATGACCTGGCGTTCTGCGACCTGCGCATGCCCGGTGGCGGCGGGGCGGCGGTTTGGCTCGCCGCGATGGCGCGGCAGCCGGCGCTGCGCGGGCGGTTCATCATCATGACGGGCGACATGGTCGCCGGCCCGGCCGAGGTCTTCGCCCTCGACCCCGCCCGGCCGCCGCCGGTCCTGGAGAAGCCGTTCGGCGCGGCCGAGCTGTCGGAGATGCTGGCCCGGCTGCCGCCGCGGTGACGGACGAAGCGCACGCGCGGCCGGTCGCGTGGGGTCTGCCGCATCTGCGGCCCGACCCCCACCCCCTCCCTCCCCCGCGCGCGGGGGAGGGTGGGGGCAGACGACCGAGGAGGCCGGTCGGGCGCTGGCCCGCTCCGGCAGCGCCCCCCCGGTCAGGCCGCCGGCGTCAGCGCCAGGTGCTTGAACATGTTGCGCCGCGCCTCCTCGTCCATCTCCGCCTTGAAGACGAACTTGTCCTTCAGCGCCAGCGCGCGCTGCGCCGCCGGGCGGGCATGCACCTCGTCGAACCAGCGCTTCAGGTGCGGCAGCTTCTCCCAGGCCTGCTCGCTGCCGAGCACGAAGGGCAGCAGCCGCGCCCAGCCCCACAGCGCCATGTCGACGATGGTGTAGCTGTCGCCCAGCATGTAGCGCCGGGTCGCCAGGCGCTGGTCGCAGATGCCGAAATGCCGCTCCGCCTCGTAATGGTAGCGGTTGCGCGCATAGTCGATCGGCTGCGGCGCGAAGTGGCGGAAATGCACGGCCTGGCCGTTGTAGGGGCCGATGCCGGAGGCGACGAACATCAGCCAGGACAGCATCTCGCCGCGCGCCTTGTCGCCGGCGGCCGGCATGAACTGGCCGGTCTTCTCGCCGAGGTAGAGCAGGATCGCGTTGCTGTCGAAGACGATCGCCTCGCCATCCTGGATCACCGGGACCTTGGCGTTCGGGTTCAGCGCGGTGAAGGCCGCGTCGAATTGCTGGCCGCGCCGGGTGTCCACCGGGATCGGCTCGTAGGGCAGGCCGCTTTCCTCGAGGAACAGCGCCACCTTGGACGGGTTGGGCGACAGGTTGAACCAGTACTTGATCATCGGACTCCCCCTCGGGGTCACCGCTTCGTCACACGCCGCCGGGCGCGGCCGCGCTCAGCCCGCCATCGACGACGATCTCGGTGCCGGTGACGTACTTGGCCTCGTCGCTCGACAGGAACAATACGGCGTGCGCCACGTCCCAGCCCGTGCCCATGTGCCCCATCGGCACCAGGCTGTGGCGCTTGGCGATCAGCGCCTCGGCGTCGTTGGCGCCGAGCTGGCGCACCAGCCGGTGCTCGACCAGCGGCGTGTGCATCAGCCCCGGCACCACCGTGTTGCAGCGGATGCCCTTCCTCGCATAGGCCAGCGCGACCGATTTCGAGAAGCCGATGACGCCCGCCTTCGACGCGGAATAGGCGATGTGCGAGCGCTCGCCGCTCATGCGCAGCCCGGCGATCGAGCTGATGTTGACGATCGCGCCCGCCGCCTGCGCCTCCATCACCGGCAGCACGTGCTTGCAGCCGAGGAAGGCGGTCTTGAGGTTGAAGTCGATCTGCCGGTCCCAGGTCTCCTCCGGCATCGTCACCGGATTGCCGGGATGCGACCCGCCGACATTGTTCACCAGGATGTCGATGCGGCCGAGATGGTGCATGCAGGATGCGACCGCGGCCTCGACCTGGGCGGCATCCAGCATGTCGCAGACATGGGCGATGCAGGTGCCGCCCTCCGCCGCGATGAAGCCCCGCGTCTCCTCGACCGCCTCGGGCACGATGTCGAGGGCGAAGACCGCGGCGCCCTGGCGCGCCAGCAGCACCGCCGTCGCCTTGCCGTTGCCCCAGCCCGGGCCGACCGAGCCCGCCCCCGTCACCAGCGCCACCTTGCCCGTAAGGCTGAGCATGACCGTCCCCTCCCGCCCCTGCTGGTCCCGAGGCCGGGTCCGCCGCGTCGGATCGCGGTCCGGCCTCGGTCCGGGCGGCCGATCCACCCCATGGCGGATCAGGCGCCCGGCGGGCGAGGTTAGGCCAGATCGGCCGGCGGCGAAGCCACCCGCGCCGCGCTTCCGGCCGGGGCGGTCAGCGTGCGGCGTGGGCCTCGGCGAGTTCCAGCAGCACCCGGCCGCTGCGCCGCGTCATGGCCTGGTCGCGCCCGGCGCAATTGGCCCCCGACAGGGCGTCCGAGCCCGGCGCGGTGACCTCCAGCTTGGCCCGCACCCGGCAGATCAGCCGCCGCGTCCCGGCCGGGGAGCCGCCATGCCAGCGCGTCAGCGCCGCGGTCCAGCTGCCGCTGGCCAGGTACCAGCGCCGCAGGTTCTGCGCCGCCCACTCCGTGGCCCGCACCGCGTCGAGCGGCCAGACCGAGCCGCGCGCATGCACCCCGGCATTGACCTGCACGCAGCCCGCCATCACGGAGCGTCCGCCGGCGCGGCGCAGCATGGCCTCGGCCGCCGCGCGGTCCTCCGGGAAATGCGCGCGGCCGCCGATGTTCAGCGCATGGGCGTGCAGGCCGCTTTCCGACAGGGCGATGGCGACCAGCAGCCCCTCCGGCAGGCCGTGGGCCGCCTCCGCCTCCCGCGCCGCCAGCAGGCAGGCGCTGCGGGGCGAGGCGGCGAGGTCCGGCCAGCCGGCGTTCCGCCCGGCCTGGAAGGTCCCGGGATCGAGCGCGGCGAATTGCGTCGGCGCCGGCGGCAGCATCTGGGCCTGAACCGACGATGCCAGCGCGCCGAGCGCGAGGGCGCCGGCGACACAGGCCATGATCCGGACGACAACCCTGGCCGCCACGCCCGGAGGGGTGGCGGGGGCATCATGCCCCGGGGGGAGGGCGCCCCGCGCATCAGCGCTACGGGACGCCGCGGCTTGGCACTGGCGGGGGGCCACCAGCGATCCATTCGCGGACGTCATGACGGCTGTGCTAACATGGCATTTGCCTCCGCCGCAACCCTGGCGGGAGCGGGCGGAATCCAGGCCCCGGGGCAAGCGGGCAAAGGGCGTCGCCTTCCTCGCGGCGGTCAAGGCAAGGCCGGGGGAAGGTATTCTCCCCCGGACACCTCCTCCCTTTCCGCTCCTTGCCGTGCGGTGGTCGGGTCCGTGCCCCGGCGGGCGGGAATGCCGAGGAGGCGCGGAACAGGGAGGGTTCGGGAATGGGAGGCCTCGCCCTTGCCCGATCCGCCATGGCCCCGGGCCGTGTCCACCCGCGAGGACATCGGGGGGCGATCGAGGGCTTCACCCGATGGCCCCGATCCAACCCCTTGTTGAGTTGCCAGCGCCGCCTGCTCCGCGGGAAGATGCCGCGCCGCAGCACCCCGGCCGAGGAGGAAGGGAGATGGGCAGCCCGCCCGCCGCATGCGCACCGCGCCGAGGCCTCCTCGCCGCCGCGGCCGCGCGCCTCGTCCCCGCCCCCTGGCTCGCCGGGGCGGCCGCGGCCGCGGATGCCAGCGCCGCGGGCGGCGCCTATCCCGGCGCGCCGGTGACCCTCGTCGCGCCGTTCTCGGCCGGGGGCGCGGCGGACATCGCCGCGCGGACCCTCGCGGCCCATGCCGGGCGCCACCTGCCCGGGGGCCATGCGACCATCACCGTCGAGAACCGTCCCGGCGCCTCCGGCGCCCTCGGCGCGGCCTTCGTCGCGCGGGCCCAGCCGGATGGGCTGACGCTGCTGCTGGCGCGCGTCGCCCCGGCCGCCATCCTGCCGGCCATCGATCCGCGCACGCCCTATGGCTGGGACGGCTTCAGCATGCTCGGCCTGCTCGACGAGAACCCCTACCTGATCGCGGTGCGCGCCGATGCCCCCTGGCGGAGCATCGAGGCGCTGATCGCCGCCCTCCGCGAGGATCCGGGGAGGCTGGCCTTCGCCACCACCGGGCCGGCGACCATCCTCGACCTCGGCGTGCGCACCCTGTTCCTGGCGGCCGGGCTGCCGGTCGATGCCGCCCACGCCCAGCCCTTCGGCGGCGGCGGCGAGGCGGTGGCGGGGCTGCTCGCGGGGAAGGCGCAGTTCATCGGCAACAACCTGGCCGACACAGAGGCCGCGCTGTCGGCCGGGCGGCTGCGGGCGCTGGTGGTGGCGACGCCGCAGCGCCTGCCGAGCCTGCGCCACGTGCCGACCGCGGCCGAGGCCGGCCTCGGCGAGCTCGGCAGCATCTCCGGCTGGAGCGCCCTGTTCGGCCCGCCGGGCCTGCCGGAGCCCGTGGTGGCCGCCTGGACCGCGGCGCTGCGGGCGCTCTCGCGGGATGCCGGCTGGCTGGCGGCGACGCGCCGGGTCGGGTCGATCCCGCGGCTGATGTCCCCGGCCGAGACGCATGAGTTCGTCAAGGCCCAGGTCGCCTTCTACAACGCGCTCGGCCGCCGCCTCGGCCTGGTCTGATACTGACCTGCGTTTGTGTTGACACACAAACGCCCTCAAACGCCGGCGCGGCCATCCGGCCGCTTGGCTTCGCGCCACCCGGCGCGGGCCGCATTCGCGGCCTCGGCTGGCTACGCCGGCCGCAGGTCAGGAGTTACCCTCGGCGGTATGAGGCGCGAAGAAGGACAGGTGCCAGAAGACGATGATGGGGGGTCGGACGTATACGTCCGACGGGGGAAAGAAGCGTCTTCTTCCCCCCACCGCTTCGCCCCTCACCCGGGAACCTTCGCTCCCCCCCACCGCGCCAGCGCCCGCAGCGCCCCGCCCGCCACCAGCCCCCAGAACGCGCCGCCGATCCCAAGGATGGACAGGCCCGCCGCGGCGACGAGGAAGGTCACCAGCGCCGCCTCCCGCTCCGCCGGCGCCGACAGCGCCGCCAGCAGCGCCGCCCCGAGCGCGCCGAGCAGCGCCAGCCCCGCCACCGCCTGGATCAGCACCGGCGGGGCCGCCGCGACGAAGGCCGCCGCCGCCCCCGCGGTCAGCCCGAGCACGACATAGCCCGCGCCCGCCACCACCGCCGCCAGCCAGCGCCGCGCCGGGTCGGGATGCGCCTCCGGGCCCGCGCAGATCGCCGCCGTGATCGCGGCCAGGTTCACCGCATGGGCGCCGAAGGGCGCGCCGAGCAGGGTGAACACCCCCGTCGTGGTGAACAGCGGCCCCGGCTCCGGCCGGTAGCCATTGGCGTTCAGCACCGCGATCCCGGGGATGTTCTGGGACGCCATGGTCACCAGGAACAGCGGCAGGGCGATGCCCGCGATCGCCGCCGCGTCGAAGGCGGGCAGGACCAGCACCGGGGCGGGCCAGGCGGCCGCGCCCACGCCCTCCGGCAGCGGCAAGGTCGCCGCGATCAGCCCGATTGCGACGAGGACCGCCGCCGGCATCGCCAGCAGCCGGTGCAGCCGCGCCGTCGCCGCCCAGGCCAGCACCACGGGCAGGGCGAGCATCGGCACCTCGGCCACCGCGCGCACGGGGGCGAGGCAGAGCGGCAGCAGCACCCCGGCCAGCATTGCGTTGGCGAGCGCCGGCGGGATCGCCGCGACCGCGCGGCCGAGCGGGCGCCACAGCCCGGCCAGCACGATCAGCGCCCCGGTCAGCAGGAAGGCGCCGACGGCGACCGCGAAGCCGCCCTCCGGCACCGCGGTCCCGGCCAGCAGCGCCGCCCCGGGTGTCGACCAGGCGATGCTGATCGGCATGCGCCGCCGCAGGCTGAGGACGATGCCGCAGAGGCCCATTGCGACCGAGACGGCCATGAGGCCGGAGGCCGCCTCGGCGGGGCTCGCGCCGACGCCGACCAGGCCCTGGAGGACGACGGCGAAGGTCGAGGCGAAGCCGACGAAGGCGGCCAGCAGCCCGGCGGCGACCGCCGGGGCGAAGGACAGCAGGGTCATGCGGTCTCGGTCAGGGCGTGGCGAAGCAGGCCGGATCGGGCTCGATCCCGAGGCCGGGGGCATCCGGCACCGCGACGAAGCCGTCCCGCGGCGCCAGCGCCGGATAGGGCGGGCGGGCAAGGTCCGCGAAATACACCTCGAGCGGCGTCTCCACCGCCATCGCGGCCAGGATGTGCAGCGTCGCCAGCAGGCCGGGGCCGAAATAGGGGCTGTGGGGCACCACGGAGACACCCTCGTGCCGGGCCGCCAGGGCCTGGACCGCCCGCATGCCGGAGACGCCGCCGATCTTGGTCACCGAGGGCTGGATGACGTCGAGCGCGCCGGCGGCGAGCAGGCGCCGGACATCCTCGAGCGTGCCGCAATTCTCGCCGGCCGCGACCGGGATCCGCGCGGCGGCGCGGACCAGGGTGAGGGCGTTGGCATCCTCGGGCGGCCAGACCGGCTCCTCCAGCCAGGCGATGTTCAGCCCGCGCACCGCGTCGGCGAAGTCGAGCGCGCCGGCGACCTCGGTGAAGTGGCAGTTGAGGTCGAGCATCAGCGGGATCTCGGCGGGCGTCGCCGCGCGCGCCGCGGCGATGCAGGCGGGGTCGACCTCGTGCAGCTTGATGTGCCGGTAGCCGCGCGCGACGGCGCGGGCGGCGTTCCCGCCCACCAGGGCGGGGTCGCCGTAGCGCAGCAGGCTGGCATAGGCGGGCACCCGGCTCCGGCGCGGCGCGTCCCCGGCCAGCAGCGCCGCCAGCGGCACCCCGGCCGCCTTTCCCGCGATGTCCCAGAGCGCGATGTCGAGCGCGGAGAGGGCGAAGGTCATCGGCCCGTTGCGGCCGAAATTGTGGAAGCGCCGGAACAGCGCCGCCATCAGCGCCGGAATGTCGCGCGCATCCTGGCCGAGGCAGGCCGGCGCCAGCAGCCGGTCCACGGCGTCCTTCGTCGTGTGCACCAGGTTGAAGCCGAAGCCCTCGCCCCAGCCATGGATCCCGGCATCGGTCTCGACGCGGACCAGCAGCGTGTCCATCGCCCGCAGATGCAGGTTGCCGCCCGGCCCGGCCGGGTTGCCGTAGTCGAAGGGGGTGGAGGCGAGGTGGGTGGTCACGGCGGTGATGCGCATGGCGGTTCGTCCTTGCCGCTCGACCCGCCCCGGCGCGGCGGGGTGGCTTCCCCTCCGCGCGGCGGGCTGCGATGGTCGCAGCCGGGACGCGGCGAAGGAAGGTCCCGCCGGGGAGGAATCGTGCATGGCTGGTATCGGACGGCGCGGCGTGCTGGCCGCGACAGGCGCGATGCTGCCCCTCGGGCTGCCGCTCCTGGCCCGGGCGCAGACCGCCGCCGGGCCCTATCCCAGCCGCCCGGTCCGGCTGATCGTGCCCTTCGCCGCCGGTGGCCCGGTCGACATCGTCGCCCGGCTGATGGCGCCGGTCATGGCCGCGACCCTCGGCCAGAGCGTGGTGATCGAGGCGCGGCCCGGCGCCGGCGGCGTCATCGGCGTCGACGCCATCGCCAAGGCGACGCCCGATGGCCATGTCGCCGGCTTCGCCAGCGCCGGCACGCTGGTGCTCTCGCCGCATCTGCAGAAGCAGATGCCCTACCGGACCTTCGAGGATCTCAGCCCGGTCACCCTCGCCGTCGTGGTCAACGAGCCTCTGGTGGTCGCCGCCAACGCGCCGTGGCGGAACCTGGCCGAGCTGATCGCCGCGGCGAAGGCGGCGCCGGGGCGGCTGACCTATGGCTCCTCCGGCCCCGGCGGCATGCCGCATCTGGCCGGCGAACTGCTCAAGCAGGCGGCGGGCGGCCTCGACATCACCCATGTGCCCTATCGCGGCGGGGCGCCGGTGGCGCTGGCGCTGCTGGCCGGGGAGGTCAGCATGGGCTTCCCCGACCTGCCCGCCGTGCTGCCCCAGATCCGCGACGGGCGGCTGCGCGCGCTGGCGATGGGGACGGAGGAGCGCTCGCCCTTCCTGCCCGAGGTGCCGACCTTCGCCGAGGCCGGGCTGCCCGGCGTGCTGACCAACAATTGGCACGCGATGGTGCTGCCCGCGCGCACGCCCGAGCCGGTGGTGGCCGCGCTGCATCGCGCCGCGACGGCGGCGCTGGCCGATCCGGAGACGGCGCAGAAGCTGCGCGACCAGGGCGCGATCCCGATGGGCGGCAGCCCGGCCCAGCTCACCGCCTTCCTGCGCCAGGAGGATGCGCGCTGGTCCGCGGTGATCCGCACGGCCGGGATCACCCTGGACTGACGGCCGGGCGGCGACCGGGTTCTCCGGGCCGACGGTCAGGCGACCACCACGATCTCCGTCGCGCCGGACCAGTTCACCGCGCCACCGAGGCCGGCGACGAGGATCGGCTGCCAGACCCCGCCGATCCCGTCGGCGTCCCAGAACAGCGCCTGGTCGTCCGTGTCGAAGACGAACTGCCCGACGCCGCTGGGCGCGGAGGCGAGGCCCGTGGTGTTGGCGGCGTAGCGGCCGGTGGCGGCGAGGTCCATGCCCGCCGCCAGCCCGCCGCCGAGCCCCGCGGCGGAGACCTCGATGGAATCGAGCGCCCCGTTGTACTGCACGATCTCGTCGCCGAGGTCGCCGAGCGCGAGGAAGCGCGCCACGTCCGCCCCGGCGCCGCCGACCAGGCGATCCGACCCGTCGCCGCCGAGCAGCGTGTCGTCGCCCTGCCCGCCCGTCAGCGTGTCGCCGCCGAGCAGCCCGGTCAGCAGGTTGGCCCCGTCATTGCCCGCGATCGCGTTGGCGACGCCGTTGCCGGTGCCGGCGAGGGCGGCGGCGCCGGTCAAAGTGAGGTTCTCGAAGCCGGCGGCCAGCGTCCAGGAGAGGGCGGCCTCCACCCGGTCGACGCCGCCCGCATCGGCGAGCGCATCGAGGGCGTCGACGCGGTACAAATCGTTCCCCTGCCCGCCCGCCAGGCTGTCCGCCCCCGCTCCGCCGACCAGCGTGTCCGCCCCCTGCCCGCCCTCGAGCGTGTCGTCGCCGGCGCCGCCGGTGAGCAGGTTGGCGCCGGTATTGCCCGCGAGGCGGTTGGCGAGCGCGTTGCCCGTGCCCGCGATACTGGCCGTGCCGGTGAGCACCAGGACCTCGAGGTGCGGCGTCAGGGTCCATGCGGACGCCGCCTGCACCGTGTCGTTCCCACCGCCCGCGAGCTCGACCGGCGCATCGCCGGCCTGGACGAAGTAGAGGTCGTCGCCCGCGCCGCCGAGCAGCGTATCGGCGCCCGCCGCCCCGTTCAGCGTGTCGTTCCCGCCGGCGCCCTCGAGGAAGTTCGCCAGCGCGTTGCCGCGGAGGAGGTTCGCCAGGTCGTTGCCGGCGGCGTTCAGCGCCCCGCCCGCCAGGAAGAGCGCCTCGATCGCCCGGTCGGCGGGCAGGGCGTAGTCGACGCTGGCCTCGATCGTGTCGGAGCCGGAGAACGCGTTGCCGAACTCGACGACCTGGTCGTCCGCATCGTCCACCCGGTAGAGGTCGTCCTCGGCCCCGCCCTCCATGGTGTCGGCGCCGGTGCCGCCGTCCAGCGTATCGTTCCCGGCGCCACCGGAGAGGAAGTCCGCGCCCTCGCCGCCGAGCAGCACGTCGTCCCCGTTCTCGCCGGCGGCGACGTCGTTGCCGCCGCCGCCGTCGAGGGAATCATCGTCGCCCACGAAGCCGATCACGCTGTCGTCGAACTCCAGGCCACCGCGGAGGTCGTCGTCATCCTCGCCGCCCAGGATGGTGTCGTTCCCGAACCCGCCGATCAGGCGGTCCACCCCGGCGCCGCCATCGATCGAGTCGCCGGAATTGCCGGTCTCGACGACATCCGAACCGTCACCGCCCGAGACGGTGGCTGCGTCGCTGTCGAAGATGTAGTCGTTCCCCGCGCCACCTTCGAGGAGGTCCGCGCCGCCATCGCCGTAGAGGTCGTCGTCCCCGTCCCCGCCCTGCTGCGTGTCGTCGCCGCCATGGCCGGTCAGGAAATCCCTGGCCGCGCTGCCGAGAAGCGAATCATCGCCCTCGAAGCCGAGCAGGAAGTCCAGCTCCCCGCCGCCGCCCGCGAGCGTGTTGTCGAGCCCGTTGCCGTGGATCTCGTTGGTGAGCGCGTTGCCGGTGCCGCGGAGTGCCGGCCCGACCAGGAGCAGCGCTTCGACCTCCGCGCCGGCCGCCACGACGTAGTCGACCGAGGCCTCGACCGAATCCCTGCCGCCGCCGGCGGCCTCCTCCACCTGGTCGGCGGCATCGTCCACGCGGTAGAAATCGTTGTCCTGGCCGCCCACCAGCGTGTCCGCCCCTGCCCCGCCATCCAGGACGTCGCTGCCGTCGCCCCCGACGAGGCGGTTCGCCGCGGCGTTGCCGACAAGCTCATTGGCGAGCTCGTTGCCGGTGAGGGTGGCGGCGGCGGCGCCGACCAGGACCAGCCGCTCCACCCACTGGCCGGCGCCGAGTGCCCAGGTGGCGCTGGCCTGGAGCACGTCGAAGCCGCCACCCGCCGCCTCGACCACCACATCGCCCGCCTGGTCCACCAGGATCAGGTCGTCACCGGCCCCGCCCGCGAGGGTGTCCGCGCCGGCGCCGCCCTCCAGCGTGTCGCTCTCCGCCTCGCCCTCGAGCGAATCGGCGCCGGTGCCGCCCGAGAGGCTGTCGTTCCCGACCCAGCCCAGCAAGGTGTCGTTGCCGCCCGTGCCACGCAGCGTATCGTCGTCGAACCAGCCGTCGAGGAGGTCGTCGTCGCCACCGCCGTCGAGCAGGTCGGAACCATCGTCGCCGTACAGGGTGTCGTCGCCCGCCAGCCCGTTGATCGTATCGGCGCCGATGCCGCCATCGATGTCGTTCGCGCCCGCGTCGCCGTTGAAAAGGGGCATGGCCGTCCGTCTCCCTCCGGGTGGCGCGGCGCCCGGACCGGTCCGCTCCGCCGGCGCCCAGTGTATCGCCGGTCCCGTCGCCGGGCGATCCACGCGCCGGGCATCGCCCCGCGACCGGACGACCGTCGGAGGATGGCGGCGCCGTCCGGCCCCGGGGCGCGCGCGCCGCCGATCTGGGCTAAAGGGTCCGGAGCACCGACCCGCGCCGGGACCGCGGCGAATCCGCGCCGCCGAGACGCCCGGCAGGGACCCCGGTCGCCCGCCAGGAGGGACCGCATGGTCCGACGCCGCCGCCTGCTGCTGTCCCTCCTCGCCGCCACGGCGCCGGTGCCCGGCCTGCCCGCCCGCGCCGGCCAGGCCGGATCGATCCGGGTGCTCAGCGCGGGCGCGGTCGAGCCCGGGCTCGAGGCCGCCGCGCGCGCCTTCGCCGCGGACCCGTCCGGCCAGCCGCGGAACGCGACCGTCACCATCGCCTACGCCACCGCGCCGCAGCTGCGCGATCGGCTGGCCGCCGGCGAGCACCCCGACCTTCTCGTCGCCCCGGTCGCCCTGGTGAACGAGCTGGCCGCGGCGGGGCGCCTCGCGGGCGAGCGCGCGGTGCTCGGGCGGGTCGGCATCGGCGTGACCGTTCGCCCCGACGCCCCGGTGCCGGAGATCGGCGACCTCGCCCAGCTCCGGCGCGCGGTCGAGGAGGCGGAGGCGGTGGTGTTCAACCGCGCCTCCACCGGCCTCTACCTGGAGCGGCTGTTCGAGCGGCTGGGGATCGCCGCCGCGGTGGCCGCGAGGGCGGTGCGGACGACCACCGGGGCCGAGGTGCTGCAGCGGATCCTCGAGGGGAAGGGCCGCGAGATCGGCTTCGCCCCGGTCCCGGAGATCCACCTGGTCCCCGCGGCGCGCTTCGTCGGCCCGCTGCCGGCGGAGGCGCAGAACTTCACGGCCTATGCCGGCTCGGTGATGCCGGGGGCCCCGCCCGAGGCGGCGGCCTTCCTCGAATTCCTGACCGGGCCGAAGGGCCGCGCCGCCTTCGCGACCGCCGGCATCGAGCCGGTGCCATGAGCAGGGCCAGGCCGACGGGGAGGGATGCATGACCGGAACCATGCTGCTCGCGGGCGACACCGCCCTGGTCACCGGGGGCGCGAACGGGATCGGGCGCGCCACCGCGGCCGCGCTGGCGGCGGAAGGGGCGCGCGTGGCGCTCGCCGACCTCGATGCCGGGCGGGGGGAGGCGGCGGCGGCCGCGCTCCGCGCCGAGGGGCATGACGCGGTGTTCCTGCCCGCCGACCTCGCCGCCGAGGGCGGGGCGGCGGCGCTGTTCGACGCGGCGCGGGCCGCGCTCGGCGGGCGGATCAGCGTGCTGGTCCACGCCGCGAGCCCGCGGCGGCAGGAGGGGGAGACGGCGCTCGACGTCCCGCTCGCGGCATGGCGGCGGATGGTCGCGGTGAACCTCGAGGCCGGCTTCGTGCTCGGCCAGTGCGCGGGGCGGCACATGCGGGAGACGGCGGGCGATCGCGGCCCGCGCGGGCGGATGGTGTTCGTGACCTCGCTGCATGCCGAGACGCCGCGCAACCTGCCGCACTACAGCGCGAGCAAGGCGGGGCTGACGATGCTGGTGAAGGAGCTGGCGCGCGCGCTCGGCCCGCACGGGATCCGGGTGAACGCCGTCGCCCCCGGCGCGATCGCCGGCGGCGGCTTCGCGGCGAACCCGGCGCTGGCGGCGAAGATCGCCATGGGCCGGCTCGGCGCCGCGGAGGACGTGGCGAAGGCCGTGGTCGGGCTGCTGGCGGACCGCTTCAGCGGCTACGTCACCGGCACCACGCTGGTCGTCGATGGCGGCCTGGCCCTGCACAATTGGCTGCCGCCCGCCGAAGGACAGTAGCCAGAAAACGGTGATGGGGGGCCCGGGGGGAAGAGGTGCCCTCTTCCCCCCGGGGTTCGTCAGAGCCCCGCCTGGCTCACGAACTTCGTGTTCAGGTAGGCCTCGATCGCCTCCGACCCGCCCTCGGAGCCGTAGCCGCTGTCCTTGATGCCGCCGAAGGGCACCTCGGGCAGCGCCAGGCCCAGGTGGTTGATCGTCATCATCCCGCTCTCGACCTTGGACGCGATGGCGTTCGCGGTCTTGGCGCTGCGGGTGAAGGCGTAGGCCGCGAGGCCGTAGGGCAGGCGGTTCGCCTCCTCGACGACCTCGTCGAATTCGCGGAAGGGGGCGATCATGGCGACGGGGCCGAAGGGCTCCTCGTTCATCATGCGCGCATCGCGCCCGACGCCGGTCAGCACGGTGGGCTCGTAGAAATAGCCCTTGTTGCCGATCCGCTCGCCGCCGGTGTGCACCTCGGCGCCCTTCTGGCGGGCATCGGCGACCAGCCCCTCGACCCAGGGGATGCGCCGGTCATGCGCCAGCGGGCCCATCTGCGTGCCCTGCTCCATGCCGTCGCCGACCTTCACGGCCCTGGCGGCGGCGATGAATTTCTCGACGAAGGGCTCGTACATCGCCTCCTGCACCAGGAAGCGCGTCGGCGAGACGCAGACCTGGCCGGCATTGCGGTACTTCGCCGCCGCCAGCGTCTTCGCCGCAAGGTCGAGATCCGCGTCGGCGAAGACGATCGCCGGCGCGTGCCCGCCGAGCTCCATCGTCACCCGCTTCATGTGCTGGCCGGCCAGCGCCGAGAGCAGCTTGCCGACCGGGGTCGAGCCGGTGAAGGTCACCTTCCGGATCACCGGATGCGGGATCAGGTACTCGCTGATCTCGGCGGGGACGCCGTAGACCAGGCCGACCACGCCCGCCGGCAGCCCGGCATCGATGAAGCAGCGCACCAGCTCGGCCGGGGAGGCCGGCGTCTCCTCCGGCGCCTTGACGATGATCGAGCAGCCGGTGGCGACGGCCGCGGAGAGCTTGCGCACCACCTGGTTGATCGGGAAGTTCCAGGGCGTGAAGGCGGCGACCGGGCCGACCGGCTCCTTCACCACGAGCTGGTACACGCCCTCGGCGCGGGCGGGGATGACGCGGCCATAGGCGCGGCGGGCTTCCTCGGCGAACCAGTCGATGATGTCGGCGCCGGCGAGCGTCTCCATCTTCGCCTCGATCAGCGGCTTGCCCTGCTCGAGCGTCATCAGCCGGGCGATCTCGTCGGCGCGGGCGCGCAGCAGCTCGGCGGCCTTGCGCATCAGCTTCGAGCGATCGAAGGCGGACACCTTCTTCCACGCCGCGAAGCCCTTGGCGGAGGCGGCCAGCGCTTCGTCGAGATCGGCGGTCGTGGCATGGGCGACGGTGCCGATCGTCTCCTCGGTGGCCGGGTTCAGCACGGGCAGGGTGCGGTTGCCCTGGGCGGGCCGCCACTGGCCGTCGATGTGCAGCAGGACGTTCGGATAGGACAAGGCGGCGATCTCCTCCGGGATCTGGTGCGGGGCGCGGCGTCGCGCGGGACGGCGGCAGCGCGCTGTCCCCGGCGTTCACGCAGGTCGGCGCCGGCCCCGGGAGATTGGCGTCGGCCAGGTGCCGCGGCAATGGCCCGGCCGGCCGGCGGCCCCTCCCCCCGGGACGCCCGTCGCCCCCCCGCCCGCACGCCCCGTCCCGGGGGCACCGGCCTCCCGCCATCGCGTCGCCGCGCGGGATGAACCGTGGAGAGGGCGTCGCGTTGCGCCGGAAGACCATTCCCGCGACCTCCCGGAGAATCCCGCATGACCTTGCCGCACACAGGCCGATCCGCCCTGGCGACCCGACGCCGCTTCACCGCCCTGATGGCCGCCTCGGCGGGCAGCGTCGGCGGCGCGGTCACCGGCGGTGGCGGCCCGAATGCCGGGCTGGACGCGACCATCGCCGCCGCGACGCCGGACATGGGCGCGGTGCTGCGCGAATACGCCGCCCTCGGCGCGCAGCCGGTCGAGGCGCTGTCCGTCGAGGCGGCGCGCCGGCAGCCGGGCCTCGGCGTCGCGGCCCAGCGCGTGGCCGCGCAGCGCGGCCTGGCCTCCGGCGCGCGGCCCCTGGCCACGGTGCGCTCGCTGACCATCCCGGGGGGCGAGGGCAGCGCGCTGCCCGCCCGGCTTTACGTGCCGCTCGGCACGCCCGCCGGCGTGCCGCCGCCGCTCATCGTCTACTGGCATGGCGGCGGCTTCGTGATCGGCGACCTCGATGCGTATGACGGCTCGGCCCGCGGGCTGGCGGCGGAGAGCGGCGCGATGGTCCTGTCGGTCGATTACCGCCGCGCGCCCGAGCACCGCTTTCCGGCGGCGCATGAGGATGCGCTGCTGGCCTGGAGCTGGGCCGTCACCAACGCCGCCGCGCTGGGCGCGGATCCGCGGCGCACCGCGCTGGCCGGCGAGAGCGCGGGCGGCAACCTCGCGCTCAACGTCGCGATGGCGGCGCGCGACGCGGGCGGGATCCAGCCCGCGCACCTGGTGCTGATCTATCCCTGGGTCAGCACGAACACCCAGACGCAATCCTTCGGCGACAATTCGGCCGCGGTGCCGCTCTCGCGCGCGGGCATCCTGTGGTTCATGGACCGCATCGCCTGGAATCCGGGCGTCTGGACCGATGGGCGGCTCGACATCCTGGGCCGGCGGGATCTGCGCGGCCTGCCGCCGACGACGATCGTCAGCGCCGGGATCGACCCGCTGCTGACCCAGGGCGGGCAGCTGGCGATCGAGATCGACCGCACGCGGGGTCCGGTGGTGCAGCGCGTCTGGACCGGGGCGACGCACGAATTCTTCGGCCTCGCGCCGGCCGTCGCGGCGGCGGGCGAGGCGCAGGCCTTCGTGGGCGGCCGGCTGCGGCAGACCTTCGGGGCGGGAACGCGGGTGTCCGCGCGGAGCTGACGCGGGGGGAGGGATCTCCGGGCACGCCCCTCCTCCGGCACGCATCCCCGACCACGCAGGGACAAGGACGGGAAACGATGATGGGGGTCGGACGGATGCGTCCGACGGGGGGAAGAAGCGTCGTCTTCCCCCCACCGACGTCCCGGGGACGGCCGCTCAGGCGCGCCGGAACTCGGCCCGCATGAACTCCGCCCAGCCGCCATCCTCGCCCTTCGCATAGGACACCAGGCGGCGGCGGTCGTCGCCGTCGAGCTCGACGACGTCGCGGTACCGCGCCAGCCCTTCTCCGCTGAAGGCGGGCGCGTCGCATTCGAGCGTGAGCGTGCGCCCATCCTCCGACAGGGCCCCGTCATACACGCACATGTGACCCATCATCGAGCCGACCCAGGTGCCGCTGAAGCGGCCGGTCCGGGCGTCGTAGCCCATGGTGATGATCCAGCGCATCGACGCGCCGCCGCCCGGCATCGTCCCCTCGCCCTCCCCCACCACCCAGTAGCCGCCGAGCGAGCGCACGCGCTCGGTGCCGCTCGCGCGCATCGGCTCGGCATGGCCCGGCGGCGCCATCGCCACGCTCTCATAGGTCCAGTCGCCCAGCAGGCGCTGCAGCCAGCCATGCTCCACCGAGGCGCCGGTGGCGAAGGGGCAGCCCTCCATCGGCCGCACCATGTGCGCGGTCAGCTTGTCGACCATCGAGCCCCAGCCCTGCTCGAAGCCCATCGCCGCATGCGCGTCGCGCATCTCCGCGGTCGGGTGGCGCCACACGACCTCGAGCCGCGTCCCGTCGCCCTCGGGGAGGAAGCCGATGGTCGCGCGCGCGCCGGCCAGCTTCCCGCCCGCCGCATCCTCGATGCGGAATTCGAGGCGGTGCGGCGCCTCCACCGCCTCGATGCGCAGGTCGCAGGGATGCTCCTGCCCCGATGCCTCGCGCATGGGGGCGCGGAACAGGCCGCCCGGGCGCAGCTCGATCTCGCAGGCGGGCGTGGTCATGCCGCGCGGTCCCCACCATTCCCGCACCCGCGCGGGATCGGTCCAGGCGGCGAAGACCGCATCGGGCGGGGCCGGGATGCGGCGGGTCATGGCCAGGGTCGTGTCGGTGGGCGGCAGGTCGTGCATGGTGGTTCCCTCCTTGGACGGGTGGTCTCTCGCGGCCCGGGCCAGGGGTGCGGGCCGATGGCGGCGCGGCGGCGCGTCGGCGGCCTCCGTCATGGCGACGGCCGCCGCCATCCGTGTCGAATGCCCGCGCGGCCCCGGTGCCTGTGCAGGAACCGAACCGGCGGACGCAGGCCCTTCGCGATCATCGGCGCAATCCCTCCCAGGCCCGGGCTGGCGGTCATCCTTTCGCCATCTCTCAGCCGAGCGCGCGCTCCAGCCGCTCGAGCGACTCGGTCCAGCCGCGGGTGTGGCGCGTCGCGGCCTCGGCATCGGCGAAGCGGTCATGCACCAGGGTCAGCTCCGTTCCCCCCGCGACCGCGCTCAGCCGCAGCGTGACGCGGGAGACGCGCTCCGGCGTGCTCACCCAGTTCCAGCTGAAGACCAGCCGCTCGGGCGGCACGATCTCGGCATAGAGGCCGGTCGCCTCGTGCCGCTCGCCATTGTCCTCGCGCAGCGCGACGCGGAAGCGGCCGCCCGGGCGCAGATCCGCCTCGGCATGCTCGACGCGCGTGTGGTGCGGCCCGAACCAGAGGGCGATCAGCGCGGGCTCGGTCCAGGCGGCCCAGACCCGCGCGGGCGGGGCACGGAGCTGGCGCACCAGGGTGAGGCTCGGACCTTCCGCGGTCATGCGTCATCCCCTTCGACGAGGGTGGCGAGCCGGTCGAGGCTCTCGTCCCAGAAGCGGCGGTAGCGGGCGAGCCAGGCCATGGCGTCCTCCATCGGCGCCGGGGTGAGGCGACAGGCGACGCTCCGCCCGGTCTTGTGCCGCGCGATCAGCCCCGCCCCCTCCAGCACCTCGAGATGCTTGAGCACCGCGGGCAGCGAGATCGGCAGCGGCCGGGCGAGAGCCGAGACGGTCAGGCCGTCCTCCGCATCGAGCCGGGCGAGGATGGCGCGACGCGTCGGGTCGGCGAGGGCGCCGAAGACCCGATCGAGCGTCGCGGGGGGTTGGTTAACCATTTGGTTAAGCATTGCCGAACCGCGCGCCGCCGTCAAGAGCGGCGCGGCCCGCTCACGCGCTCCTGCGCCCGCGCGGCGGCGGCGGCCGCGATGGCGCCGGCCAGCGCGTCGAGCTGCACCGCCACCTCGGCCGCATAGCGCAGCGCCAGGCGGCGCGAGGCGGCGGCGATCTCGGCGCGCAGCGCGGCACTCCCCGCATGGGCGCGCATCAGCGCCACCAGGCCGGGGATGTCCGGCACCCGGTGCGCGGGGTGCTCCGCCGGCAGGCCGAGGAAGGCATCGGCGGTCCCGAGCACCGGGCGCCCGAACATCAGCGCCTCCACGGTCTTGATCTTGAGGCCCGTGCCGCCCGCCATCGGGTTCACCACGACATCGACCGCCCGGTAGAACGCGGCGGCCTCCGGCAGCGTCTCGAGGATGCGCGGGCGGGAGGCCAGCCGCAGGTCGCCGCGGCGCAGGATGGTCCCGGCCAGCAGCCAGTCGATCCCGCTTCCCGCCAGCGCCGCGTCCAGCGCGCGGATCGCGGCGATGTTCCAGGGATTGGCGCTGCCGAGATAGCCGAAGGACGCGCGGGGCGAGGCCGGGTCGGGCGCCGTCAGGAAGCGCTGCGGCGGCGCGTGCCCGACCGTCAGCACCGCCCGCGCGCCGCGCGCCTCCAGCACCCGCGCCTCCTCGGCCTGGATCGCCAGAACGAGGTCGGCGCGGGCGAGGCCGCGCGCCTCCTCGGCCTCCGTCGTGAAGAACCAGGAGGGATCGATGCCCTCGGCGCGCGCGCGCCGATGCCGTCCGCCGAAGACGTCATGCGTGTCGATGATGCGCAGCGCGCCGTCGCCGACCCCCTCCAGCGCGCGCGACATCCAGACATAGTTGGCGATCACCGCGTCGTAGGCGCGCGCGCGGTGCAGCGCCGCGACATGCCCGGCGAAGCCCTGCGGGCACCAGTCGTCGATCCCCCAGGCATCGGGGAAGCGCGGCTCGGGCTTCGCCCGCTTGTGCCAGACATGCAGCGCCGGCCAGAAGCCGCGCATCGCCGCCTCCTGGTCCGGCAGCATCCCCTCGGCGGTGTAGTAGAGGAAGTCGCAGACGATGCCGCGCGCGGCCAGCGCCTCGCCCATCGCCGCGATCCGCGCGGCATTGCCCTGGTCGGGCGGGTGGGAGGCGATCGGGGACAGGATCAGGACGCGCGGGACGACGGGCATCAGGGGGCGCCGATCTCGATCGCCTCGGGCGGCTGGCCGCCGGCGAGGCCCAGCACCGTCGGCGCCGGGCCGGGATGGAACATCGCCTCCAGGACGGCGCCCTCCGCCGCGGCGCGCGCCGCGATCCGCGCGCCGTCGAGGAACAGCCCCGCCTCGCCGGCGCCGCGCAGGCGCAGCCGATGCGGCCGCGGCGGCAAGCGGCCGAGCAGCAGGCGATGCTGGCCCGCGATGCCGGCGTCGCGCGGGATCCGGTCGGCGGGCAGGAGCAGGGGCGATGGCGCCGCCGCGGCCAGCAGGGTCAGGGCGGCGAGCCGGGGGGAGAGGCGCCGCAGCCCGCGCTGCGCCCCCGCCAGGGAGGCGCCGGCGATCGCGGCGAGCGCCTGCTCCGCCGCCGCGCCCTCCGGCAGCCACCAGTCCAGCCGCTCGATCGGCGCGGGCGCGCCGAGCAGCAGCATCACGCGGATCGCGCCGGAAGGCGGCTCCGGCGCGTCGCGGGCCAGCGCCATCGCGCCCGCGGCGAGCCACGGCCCGGCCGCGATCCCGGGGGGCAGGGCGACCAGGCGCC
>CAZMCV010000007.1:0-49941 GCA_964564645.1 uncultured Acetobacteraceae bacterium | reverse complement strand
GACTTCGCCAGCGGATGCCGGCTCGCCACCTGGATGGGCGTGCATTGCCGGGTGAAGGAGCCCGATGGCGGCTTCCGGCTGAACAGCGCCGGCCGGCCGGCGATCCGCACGCTGCTGTTCCCCGCCGGCCAGGCGCGGCTGCTGGACACCTGGGACACGCTCGGCCTGCGCGGCACGGCCTCCGACAGCTACACGGTCGAGGACCTGGTCGTCCCGGAGGAATTCTCCTCGACGCGCGAGGAGCCCGAGCAGCGGCGCGATCCGGGCCCGCTCTACGCCTTCACCATGCAGGGGCTGTACGCCGTCGGCGTCGCCGGCGTCGCACTGGGCACCGCGCGCGCGATGCTCGACGCCTTCGCCGAGGTCGCCACGGTGAAGACGCCCCGCGGCCTCGGGCGACTGGCCGATGACCCGCAGGTGCAGTCCGCCGTCGCGCACTGGGAAGCGCAGCTGGGCGCTGCCCGTGCCTGGCTGGTCGAGATCCTGGACGGGATCCACCGCGCCGCGCCGCCCGTCGGTGCGATCGGGCTCGAGGACCGCGCGCGGGTGCGCCTCGGCTGCGCCAACGCCATCCAGGCCTCAATCGAGGTCGCGGATGGTGTCCACCGCGCCGCCGGCGTGGACGCGATCTTCCACGGCCAGGGGCTGGAGCGGCGGTTCCGCGACATCCACACCCTCTCGCAGCAGATCCAGTCCCGCCTCTCGCATTTCAGCGCGGTCGGTGCGATCCTGCTCGGACACAAGCCCGCGGTGTTCTACTGATGGCCTGGAAGAAGATGGTGCTGCAGATCGGCATGGGCACCAGCATCCGCAGCCGCAACGCGACCGGCGCCGCCGAGCGCGCGCTGCGCGATGCTCTGTGGCACAATTCGCTGACCGTCGCGCATGCGCTCGGCAAGGATGTCGACTCCATGCGCGTCGAGGTGCGCATCGGCGTGCCCCGGCCGGAGGAGGTGGACCAGGAGGCCGTGCTGCGGATCCTGCCGCACGGCACCGGCACGGTCGAAATCGTCGAAGGCGGGCTCGAGATCCCGAACGAGGCCGGCACCGGTGCGACCCTTGTCGCGCATGCCGCCGCCGTCGTGTGGCTGGACGTGCCATGACGCCGCGCCGCGTGATCCTCGAACTCGGCCATGGCAACGACCTCCATGGCGGCGACTACACCAAGGCCGCGCTGCGGGCCGTGCAGGACGCGCTGCACCATTCCTCGCTCAGCATGCTGCGCTCGCTGGACGTGAAGCCCACCGACATGCTGGTGGACGTCACGATCGGCGTGCAGAAGCCGGACGCCGTGGATGCCGAGCGCGTGCGCGCCTCGCTGCCGCATGGGCAGGTGACGGTGAAGGTCGTGAAGGGCGGGCTCGACGTGCCCGACCCGGAACGCAACGACCCGGCGGTGATCGCCACCGCCGCGATCGCGGTGCGCCTGCCGCTGCCCTGATCAGGCCGCGACGGCGAGCGGCGCGGCGGCGTCCTCACGGATCATCGCCGCGCCCTTCTCGGCGATCATGATCGTCGGCGCGTTGGTGTTGCCGGTCGTCAGCGTCGGCATCACGGATGCGTCGATCACCCTGAGCCCCGCCAGGCCGCGCACGCGCAGGCGCGAATCCACGACGGACGATGGATCCTCGCCCATCCGGCAGGTGCCGACGGGGTGGTAGATCGTCGTGCCGAAGTCGCGGATATGCGCGAAGAGCTCCTCGTCCGAGACGATCTCCGGCCCCGGCAGGATCTCCCGCACCGAGTGCTTCGCGATCGGCGCCTGCGCGAAGATCTCGCGGGCCAGGCGGATGCCGGCGACCATCACGAACTTGTCCTGCGGCGCGGAGAGGTAGTTGGGCCGGATCGCCGGCCGCGCCAGCGGATCGGCACTCACCGCCATGATCGTGCCGCGGCTGTCCGGGCGCACGGGGCAGATCGCGGCCGTCATGCCCGCTTCCGTCTCCAGCACGCCGAACTTGCCCTGCTCGTAGCTCGCCGGCGTGAACAGCAGCTGCAGGTCGGGGCTCGCCAGCCCCTCGCGGGAGCGGCAGAAGACCTGCGCCGTCGTCACGCCGAAGGTTAGCGCGCCGCGGCCCGTCGCCGCGTAGCGCAGCGTCTCGCCCGCCAGGCGCAGCCCACGCGCCAGTTGGTTGGTGCTGACCGCGTCCTTCACCCGGTGCTGCACGCGCGCGACGTAGTGGTCCTGCAGGTTCGCGCCCACGCCCGGCAGGTCGTGCACCACCGGAACTCCGATCTCCGCCAGGTGCGCCGCCGGCCCGACGCCGGAGACCTGCAGCAGATGCGGCGAGTTCACCGCGCCGCCGGAGACGATCACCTCGCGCGCCGCACGCACCTCGCGGTCGGCGCCGCGCTGGCGGAAGCGCACGCCGACGCAGCGGCGCCCCTCGAAGATCAGCCCGGTCGCCTGCGCCTCCGTCTCGATGCGCAGGTTGGGCCGGCCCTTCGCGGAGGCCAGGAAGGTTCGTGCCGTCGAGCCGCGGAAGCGGCCGTTGCGCGTCATCTGCGAATAGCCGACGCCCTCCTGCTCCTCACCGTTCAGATCCTTGCGGAAGGCATGGCCGGCCTCGCGCGCGGCTTCGACGAAGCGGTGCGTCAGCGGCAGGATGGTGCGGTAATCCTCGACCTTGAGGACGCCGCCGCGTCCGCGGAAGGCCGCGTCGCCGCCCTGCACATAGTGCTCCGACTTGCGGAAGAAGGGCAGGACGTCGTCGAAGGACCAGCCGCGGCAGCCCATCTGCGCCCAGAGGTCGAAATCCGCCGGGTTGCCGCGCACGTAGAGCATGCCGTTGATCGAGCTCGACCCGCCGAGCACCCGCCCGCGCGGCCAGCGGATGGACCGCCCGCCCGCACCCGCATCCGGCTCCGTCTCGTAGAGCCAGTTCACCAGCGGGTTGGCGATCAGCTTCAGCATCCCCGCCGGCACATGGATCCAGGGATACCAGTCGCTCGGCCCGGCCTCGAGCAGCACCACCTGGTTGCGCGGATCCTCGCTCAATCGCGCCGCGACGACGCAACCCGCCGATCCCGCGCCGACGACGACGTAGTCCGCCATCTCAGTGCCCCGCCAGGATCGCGTCCGCGATCTTCTCGGAGGTCATCAGCGTCGGGAAGTTGGTGTTGGCGCAGGGCACGACGGGGAAGATCGAGGCATCGACCACCCGCAGCCCGTCCACGCCGCGCACCCGGCCGGTGGTGTCCGTCACTGCCATCGGGTCGTCGGCGCGGCCCATGCGGCAGGTGCAGCTCGCATGCCAGACGCCGATGGTGGCCTTGCGGATGAAGGCCTCCAGCGCGTCCTCGTCCTCGATGACCTCCCTGAAGCGGAAGCCCTCGATGACGAAGCGGTCGATGAACCAGCTGCGCACCGGCGCCGGCCCGTCGAGGAAGGCCGCCACCGCCCGCGTCAGCCACTTGTTCTTCTCGTTCACCACGCCGATGGCGCGCACCTTGTCGCTGTAGCTCGCCGGGAAGGGATCGGTGGTGATCGCCTTCAGCGCCGGCGCCATCTGGAATTCCGCCATCATGCGGAAACCCTGCATCAGCCGGTCCAGGTCGCGCCGGTCGGACAGCAAATTGAACTCCACGATCGGCTCGTCACGCCAATTGGTGGAGGCCAGCCGCACCTGGCCCGTCTCGGAATAGGTCTTGTTCACGAAGACCAGCATGGACGCGATCTGGCGCCCCACCGCGTGCCAGGCCGATTTGTGCACGACGGCGACGAACATGTCGCCCTTCGGCGCCTCCGGGATGTTCGAGGAATAGCGAAGCCCCACCAGGATGTGCCGCCGCGTCACCTCCTCCTGCACGCGCCAGGCGCGCTTGAGGAAGGAGGACAGCGCGATGGAGGGATGGTCCATCAGCCGCTGCCCGACACCAGGGACGTTCGCCAGCACCTCGATCCCCATCTCGCGCAGATGCGCGGCGGGGCCGATGCCGTTGCGCATCAGGTGCGCCGGCGAATGGATCGCGCCGCAGGAGAGGATCACCTCCTTCGCGCGGAACTCCTGCGGCTGGCCCTTCACCAGCGCGCGCACGCCGACGCAGCGGCGGCCCTCGAAGACCAGGCCGCTGACCTGCGTCTCGGTGCTGATGGTCAGGTTCGGGCGCTTGCGCGTCTCCGCATCCAGGTAGCCGATGGCGGCCGAGACGCGGTTCTCGTTGAGGTTCGAGATGGTGATGGGGAAGTAGCCGTCGCGGAACTCGCCGTTCTGGTCGGGCAGGAATTCGTAGCCCGCCTGCTTGAAGACTTCGGCGGCCGCCTTGGCGTGGCCGTTCCACTTCTCGGGCGGGATGCGGCGGACCGGGATGCGGCCGTCCTTGCCGTGGTAGGGCCCGTCGAAATCCTGGTCGCGCTCGACCTTCCGGAAATAGGGCAGGACTTCGTCCCAGCCCCAGCCCTCGGCGCCGCGCGCCACCCATTCCTCGTAGTCCGTCGGCGCGCCGCGGTTCGCCAGCTGCCCGTTGATCGAGGATCCTCCGCCCAGCACCCGCGCCTGCTCGTACTTGCGCAGCGGCGGCCGTTCGACGTTCGGGTTGTTGTGGCTGACGACCTGGGTGTGGACCTTGAGGTCAGTCCAGTGGAAGCGCGGGTCGAAGTAGGCGGTGCCGGAGTAGCTGTCCAGGATCTCCTTCGGCACCTGGCCGGGCGGCGTATCGGGCCCCGCCTCCAGCAGCAGCACGCGGTTGCCGCTGCGCGCCGACAGCCGGTGCGCCTGCACGGATCCCGCCGATCCGCCGCCGACGATGATGTAGTCGAACTCCGCCACGGCCCATTCCCCCCGCGTGTTGCGGCGAAGCCTAGCCGGGGCCGGAAGGGGGCGGAAGCCCGCCCCGGGCGCCGTCAGTCCTTTGCCAGGGCGATGTCGGGCGCGTCCGGGTTCTTCATGCCGACGGTGTGGTAGCCGGCATCCACATGCAGCACCTCGCCCGTCACCCCGGCGCCGAGTTCGGAGAGCAGGAACAGGCTGGCGCCGCCGACATCCTCGATCGTGATGTTGCGGCGCAGCGGGGCGTTGAGCTGGTTCCAGCGCAGGATGTAGCGGAAATCCCCGATCCCGCTCGCGGCCAGCGTCTTGATCGGACCCGCCGAGACGGCGTTGACGCGGATGCCGAGCGGGCCGACATCGGCCGCCATGTAGCGCACCGAGGCTTCGAGCGCCGCCTTGGCGACGCCCATGACATTGTAATGCGGCATGACCCGCGTCGAGCCGAGATAGCTCATCGTCAGGAGGCTGCCGCCCTCGGTCATCATCGGCACGGCGCGCCGGCTGACCGCGGCGAAGGAGTAGCAGGAGATGTCGAGCGCCTGCAGGAAGGCCTCGCGCGGCGTGTCGAGGTAGCGGCCGCGCAGGAAATTCTTGTCGGCGAAGCCGATCGCATGCACCAGGAAGTCGAGCCGCCCCCACTCCGCGGCCAGCGCGTCGAAGGCCGCGTCGATGCTGGCATCCTCGGCGACGTCGCAGGCCAGGACGTGCCGGCTGCCGAGGCTCTCGGCCAGCGGCCGCACCCGGCGCGCCAGCGCCTCGCCCTGATAGGTGAAGGCGAGTTCGGCGCCCTGGGCGGCGACGGCTTGCGCCACGCCCCAGGCGATCGAGCGGTCATTCGCCACGCCCATGATCAATCCACGCTTTCCGGCCATCAGCGTGCCCGTGGGGACAGCGGCCGCTTGCATCTCAGGCGTCGCATCCGACATGGGTCTTCAGTACCGGTGATGGTGGTTGCGCTTCGCCAAGGGTGGTGGCACAGGCCCGCGTGACGGGCAAGTGGCTCCGGGCACCGCCTGTGCGACCCGCCTCAACGGGCCTCGTGGCGGGGCCAGACGGCCGGTCCCGCCAGAGACGCACCGCGAGCCCCTCGTCCGATGGGGCCGATCCCCTTGGCGCCTGGGATACAGGCGTTGGGCGGGGCCATGGGTGCGTGTGTGAACCCCAACACGTCGCGCAGCAGAGCACGGGCCAGCATCCGCATGACGAACGCATCCGAGACCGCAGACGATCCCATCGCCCGCTTCGAGGCCTGGATGGCCGAGGCGACGCGGACCGAGCCGAACGACGCGAACGCCGTCTGCCTGGCGACCGCGACCGCGGAAGGCCGGCCCTCGGCCCGCATGGTGCTGCTGAAGGGCGTCGATGCGCGCGGCTTCGTCTTCTACACCAATCTCGAAAGCCGCAAGGGGGGCGAGCTCGCCGCGAACCCCTTCGCCGCGCTCTGCTTCCACTGGAAGTCGCTTCAGCGCAGCGTCCGCGTGGAGGGCAGCGTGGCGCCCGTCTCGGCCGAGGAGGCGGATGCCTACTACGCCTCCCGCGCGCGGGGCAGCCGCATCGGCGCCTGGGCCAGCCGGCAGTCCCGCCCGCTCGACGGGCGCTTCGCCCTGGAGAAGGCGGTCGCCGAATACACCCTGAAATTCGGGATCGGCGAGATCCCGCGCCCGGCGTTCTGGTCCGGCTTCCGCCTCACGCCGGACCGGATCGAGTTCTGGCGCGACATGCCGTTCCGGCTGCATGACCGCCAGGTCTTCCACCGGGTCGCCGGCAACGGCGCCGATCCGGGCTGGCGGATCGAGGCGCTCTATCCTTGAGCGAAGGCCGCGCATGATCCCGCCGGAGCAGGCCGGGACCGCGGCGCTGCTGCGGCGCCTGACGGGTGGGGCGGATCCGGTCGAGACCCACATCTCCGCCGTCTTCGTCGGGCCCGATGCGGCGCTCAAGCTCAAGAAGGCGGTCGCGCTGGGCTTCCTGGACTTCACCGGCCTGGCGGCGCGGGAGCGTTTCGCGCGGCGGGAGCTTGCGGTGAACGCGGCCTATGCGCCGCCCGGGCTCTACCGCGACGTCGTGCCGGTGACGCGCGGGGCGGAGGGCAGGCTCTGCCTTGGTGGCGAGGGCGAGGTGGTGGACTGGGTCCTGCGCATGGCCCCCGTGCCGCCGGCCGATTTCCTGGATGCCGTCGCCGCGGGCGGCGGGCTGACGCCAGCCTTGCTCGATGCCGTGGCGGATGCCGTCTGGCGCCTGCATGGGGCGGCCCCGGTCGCGCGGCAGGACACGCCGGCGGCGATGGCGGCGGTGATCGCGGGCAATGCGAGGGCGGCGCGCGCCGCCGGGCTGCCGATGGACCGGGTGGCCTCCTGGAAGGAGGCGGCGGGGGGATGGCGCGCGCGGCTTGCCCCGCTGCTCGCCGCCCGGGCGGAGGAAGGGCGGGTGCGGCGCTGCCATGGCGACCTGCATCTCGGCAATCTCTGCCTGTGGCAGGGCAGGCCGACGCCCTTCGACGCGCTGGAGTTCGACGAGGAGCTGGCGACGATCGACACGGGCTACGATCTGGCCTTCCTGCTGATGGACCTCGAGCGCCGCGCGGGCCGCGCCGCGGCCAACCGCGTGATGAACCGCTACGTGGCGCGCGGCGGGGATGCGGGGCTGACGGCCGCGCTGCCGCTCTGGCTTTCCCTGCGCGCCGTGATCCGCGCCCATGTCGAGGGCGCGCGCGGCCGGGCCGAGGCGGCGCTGGACTACCTGGCGATGGCCGAAGCCGCGCTTCGCCCGCCCCCCGGCCCGGTTCGCGTGGTGGCGGTCGGCGGGCTGCCGGGGACGGGGAAGAGCACGCTTGCCCGCGCGCTGGCGCCCGGGCTCGGCCGCGCCCCCGGCGCCCTGATCCTGCGCAGCGACGAGATCCGCAAGCGCCAGCACGGGCTGGCGCCTGAGGAGCGCCTGCCGCCCGAGGCCTATGGCGCGGCCGCCTCCGGCGCCGTCTTCCGGGAGCTTTTCGCACGCGCGGCCGGCGTCGCCGCCGCTGGCCATGCGGTCCTGGCCGATGCGAGCTTCCTGCGGGCCGAGGACCGGGCCGGCATCGCCGCCGCGGCCGCGGCGGCTGGCGCCGCCTTCACCGGGTTCTGGCTGCGGGCGTCGCTTCCTGTGTTGCTTGCGCGCCTGGCGGCGCGGAAGGGCGACGCCTCGGACGCCGATGCGGCAGTGCTGGAGGCGGCGGCGGCGCGCGATCCGGGCCCTGTCGCCTGGGAGGTCCTGGATGCGGAGGGGGATCCGCTTGGGGCGGCGCAGGGGGTGCTGGACCGGGGTTAGCCGCGTCGGCCGGCGCGCGAGAGCGAGACCGCGGAACCCGAGTTTATTCCGTTTTCGTGATGGACTTCCGCGGCCGAGCGACGGCCCGCCCCTGCCCCGGCGCGCTGGCTTGTGCCGCGCCGTTCCGTGCTAGACTCCGCCGATCAGCGCCGTTTCGGAGACGCACCATGGCCTATCGCCGCCTGCTGCTGCCGCTGACCGGGACCGCGGCCGGGGAAGCGGCCCTAGCCACCGCCCTGATGGTGGCGCGCGTCTGGAACGCGCATGTGCATTGCCTGCATGTGCGCGTGGACGCGCGCGATGTCGCGCCGCTGGCCGGCGAAGGCCTGTCGGGCGCGATGATCGAGGAGATGATGGCCGCGACCGAGCGCGAGAGCGGCGAGCGCGCGGCCCGCGTGAAGTCACTGTTCGAGCGCTTCGCCGACGCCTCGGGCGGCGTGACCCTGGCGATGAGCGCCGAGACGGCCCTGAAGACCGAGGGTCCGACGCTGTCGTTCGAATCGATCGCCGGGCGCGAGGAGGATGTGGTGGCGCAGCAATCGCGCCTCTACGACATGGCGGTGGTGCCGCATCCGGAGGCGGAGGAGGACGTCTCCTCCTCGGACGCGCTGCACGCCGTGCTGTTCGACAGCGGCCGCCCGGTGCTGATCGCGCCACGCGTCGCGCCGGCGACGATCGGCACGCGGATCTGCTGCGCCTGGAACGGTTCGGCCGAGAGCGCCTCGGCGGTCGCGGCGGCCCTGCCCTGGCTGCACCGGGCGCAGGCGGTGCGGGTGCTCTATGCGGATGAGTACCAGCGCCGCGGCCCCGGGGTGGACGGCATCCTCAGCTACCTTCGCTGGCACGAGATCGAGGCCGAGAAGGTGCTGTTCAAGCCGGTCACGCGGGAGGTCGGCGCCGGGCTGCTCGGCGCGGCGCGGGATTTCGGCGCGGACCTGCTCTGCATGGGCGCCTACAGCCATTCGCGGCTGCGCCAACTCATCCTCGGCGGCGTCACGCGGCACGTGCTGGAGAATGCCGACATGCCGGTGCTGATGTGCCGGTGAGGCGCCATTGGCGGGACGAATGATGGCGATGGCCGAGGGTGCATGGCGGCGGGGCGCGCCCATCGCCACCTAGGCCCCCGAACGGACCACAGACGGGTCCGGCGAAAGGGTACCTCCATGATCGACATCCGCCCCTTCGAGAGCCTCGGCGGCGCCGACCACGGCTGGCTGAAGGCCCGCCATCATTTCTCCTTCGCCAACTACCACGATCCCGCGCGCATGGGCTGGGGCCGGCTGCGCGTGTGGAACGATGACGAGATCGGGGCTGGCGAGGGATTCGACCCGCATCCGCACCGCGACATGGAAATCATCACTTATGTCCGCGAGGGCGCGATCACCCACCGGGACAATCTCGGCAACCAGGGCCGGACCGGGGCCGGCGACGTGCAGATCATGTCCGCCGGCACCGGGGTGGTGCACAGCGAGTACAATCTCGAGCCGGAGACGACGAAGATCTTCCAGATCTGGATCGTCCCGGACCGCCGCGGGGCCCGGCCGAATTGGGGCGCCAAGCAGTTCCCGAAGGCGGCGCGCGAGGCGGGGTTCGAGGTGCTGGCGAGCGGCCGGCCGCGCGACAAGGCGACAGGCGCGCTGCCGCTGAACGTCGACGGCGCGGTGATGGCGGCGACCCTGCGGGCGGGCCAGAGCCTGGCCCTGCCGCTGGAGCCCGGGCGCGCCGCCTACCTGGTGCCGGCCAAGGGGGTGGTGACGGTGAATGGGAAGCCGCTCGGCGCGCGTGACGGCGCGGCGATCCGCGAGGAGGCGGCGATCGAGATCGCGGCCACCGAGGATGCGGAGGTGGTGCTGGTCGAGGTGGCGGCGGAGTGACGCTGGCGGGGGCGGGGAACGGGCCCCGCCCCAGCCCACCCTAAGCGACCACCAGGATGTCACCGGCGGCGACCACCGCCCCGCCGGTGAAGGTGGCGACCGTCATGAACGCTCCGGCGCCGTTGCCATCGGCGTCGAAATTCAGCACGCCCGTCGCCGTGTTGAAGACGAAGCGCGCCGCCGCGGTGGTGGCGAGGCCGGTCGCATTGGTCTGGAACTGCGCCGCGGTCAGCGCGACGCCGGCGACCAGGCCGCCGCCGAAGCCGGCGGCCGAGATCTCCAGATCGTCCTGGCCGGTGGCGAAGCCGGCGATGGTGTCGCGGCCATCGCCGGGATTGGCCCACACGAAGACGTCGTTCTGCGCACCGCCCTCCATGCTGTCGCGCCCGAGCCCGCCTTCGAGCCGGTCGTTGCCGTTGCCGCCCTGGAGCGTATCGCCCAGCGCGCCGCCGAACAGCGTGTCGAACCCCGCCCCGCCCGAGATCAGATTCGCGGCGGTGTTGCCGTCGATGCGGTTGTTGAGCGCGTTGCCCGTGCCGTCGACGGCGCCGGCGAGCAGCACCAGCGATTCGAGTTCCGCGCCGAGGGTCCAGTCGACCGAGGCGCGGACGGTGTCGAACCCGCCGGCCGGGCTCTCGGAAACCGCATCGCCCGCATCGTCGACGAGATAGGTGTCGTTGCCGGTGCCGCCCAGGAGGCTGTCCGCGCCGGTGCCGCCGTCGAGGCTGTCCGGCCCGTCGCCGCCGACCAGGGTATCGTTGCCTGCAAGGCCGTTGAGCGTGTTGCGCGCCGCGTTGCCGGTGATGGCGTTGGCCAGGGCGTTCCCGGTTCCGATCTTGGCGGTGCCGAGGAGCACGAGGTTCTCGAGCTCGGCGCCGAGGGTCCATTGGATGGTGGACCGGACGGTGTCGGTGCCGCCGCCGGCGAGCTCGGTGACGACATCGGTCGGACGTTCCACAAGGTAGAGATCGTCGCCCGCGCCGCCGGCAGCGCTGTCGGAGCCGAGGCCGCCATCCAGGGTATCGTTGCCGGCATTGCCTTCCAGGCGGTTGGCGGCGGCGCTGCCCAGGATCGAGTCGTCGAAATTGCCGCCGCGCGCGCCGGTGACGCCGACCAAGGTGTCCTGGCCGCCGAACCAGCCATCATCGCTGGCCAGGCCGGCGGCGAGGCTCACAACGACACCCGACAGCGCGCTGGCATAGTCCGCGCTGACGGCTGCGCTGTTCGCCACCAGCCGATCATGGCCGCCATCGCCGCGGATGTAGCTGCGCAACCCGCCGCCGAGGCTGGCACCGGTGATCGTGTCATTGAATTGGGTGCCGACGGCGCCCTCGATCGAGAGCAGCGTGTCGACGCCGTCCCAGGGGTTGGTCGCGCTACCCGTGACGCCGTTGGCCAGGTCGATCACGGCGCCCTTGGTCGGGATCGGGATGCCGGTGAAGAAGCGGTAGTTCACCGTGTCGTAGCCGCCGCGGCCGTCGATCTCGTTGCTGCCGGACCCGCCGCTCAGCACGTTGTCGCCGGGCGTGCCACGGACCGTGTCGTTTCCGGCGCCGCCCTGGGCGACGGAGATGTTCCGCAGGGTGACCAGGCCGTTCGGCTTGGCGATGCTGCCCTGGTAGCCACCGAAACCGCCCGGCGCGGCGACGGTGCCAAGATCGATCGTGACCGCATCGGTCCCGGTGAAGCGCACCTCATTCAGCGTGCCCGCGAGGCCATCCACCTGTTGGCTTCCGCCGCCGTTCAGGACGAAGACATCGGAAAGGTCGCTGCCGGTCAGGGTGTCGTTGAAGTTCGTCCCGCGCACCTGGCGGACGGCTATCAGCGTGTCCGTGCCGATTCCGGCATTGGCGCCGCCCGCGCTGCCGATGCGGTTGCCCTGGCCGTCGATGCTGACCTGGAGGTTGACCACGATCGCGGCGGCGGCGTTGGAGTAGTCGGCCCGGTTGCCGCTGACATTGTAGCCATGGATGATGTCGTCCCCGGCATTGCCGCGCAGGGTCGCATTGAACCAGCTGTAGGCCACATCGGCCGTGTTGCCGCGTAGCGTATCGTTGCCCGTCGTGCCGCTCAGCCCCGCCGAGCCGTTCACCTGGTTGATGTTGTCGAGCGTGTCGGTCTGGGTGCCGCCGGCCTTGAGCACGGTTGCGCGGCCCCCGCCATACAGCCCGGCATTCGGCGCCAGGAAGGTCACCTCGATATTGCCGCCGCTGAAGCCTTCCTGGCCGAGACCGGCATAGTCCACCGTGTTGAACTGGTTGCCGCCCTCGTAGCGGTCGTTGCCGCTGGTGCCCCAGAAGAGGTTGTTGAAGCCGGCGATGCTCGTTCCGGTGATCGTGTCGCTGCCGGCATCGGAGCCGCGTGCGCGGTGCAGCCCGGACAGGCTGTCCGTCGCGCCATGCCCGTCGCTCGCGGTGCCGGCGCCGAGGTCCACAGCGACCCCCGTCGGGCTCAGGTAGTAGTCGACCACGTTCTGGATGCCGTTCTGGCCGGCGATCGTGTCGTTCCCGCCCATGCCCTTCAGCAGGAAGGTCTGCGACCCGAGGCTGGATGCAGTGCCGACAAGGCTGTCATGGCCGGCGGTGGCGATGATGCCGCGGATGTTGGCGAAGGTGTCGGTGCCGCCCGTCTTGGTCACGGTGCCGGAGAAGAAGACCGTGGCGCCATTGCCGTTGCTGGCGCCGGTCAGGGTGATGGGACCGGCCAGTCCGCGGTAGTCCAGGTAGTCGCCGCCGGAGCCCGATGTGCTGCCGCCGTCGATCGTGAAGCTGCCGTTCGCCGCCCCCTTGAAGATGTCGTTGTTGCCGGTCGAGCCGCGGACGGCGCGGACGTTGACCAGCATGTCCGTACCGATGGTCGAGACGCCGGACGGGAAGGCCGCCACCACGCTCCCGGCCGCAAGGTCCACGATGACGCTGTTGGCCGAGAAGATGTAGTCCGCGACGTTGAACGCGTTGCCCGCCCCATCGATGGTGTCGTTGCCGCCGCCACCGCGAAGGTAGGTGAGCGACACGGCACCGGCGAAACCCGCCAGGCTGTCGTTGAAATTGCCGGTCGCGATGATCTCGATGGCGGCGAAGCTATCCGTCCCGGACAGGCCCGCATTCGCCGTCCCGGCACCCTGGGCCGTCATGACCACCGTCACGCCGACATTCAGGTCACCGCCCAGCGCCAGCACGTCGAAGCCGGCGCCGCCATCGATGCTGTCATTGCCGAGGGACCCGCGGAGCGTGTCGTCCCCCACGCCCCCGCGGATCGTATCGGCGCCTTCCCCGCCATCGGCGGAATCGGCGCCGCCGCCAGCGTCGATGAGATCAGCCCCGCCCAGGCCAGCGATGCTGTCCGCCGCATCGCTCGGCGTCCCGCCGGTCACGCCGGCCGAGACGCCGCCCGGCGCGATGCTGTCCCCATTCACCGTTCCGCTGATCACGGCCATGGATCGCTTCCCCCGACTGGAACCCGTTCCAGGTCAGGTTCCCATCGCCATGCACGACCTGACAAGCTTTGCGGCACGTCCCATTTTGTCGCAGGGGCAGACACAACCCCAAGTTGCACCACCGCCCCCTACCTGGGACGCCCTCAGTCCACCTTCACCACCAGCTTGCCGAAATTCTCCCCCTGCAGCAGCCCGATGAACGCCTCCGGCGCCCGCCGAAGCCCCTCCACCACATCCTCGCGCCAGCTCATCCGCCCATCGGCCATCCAGCCCACCATCTGCCGGCGGAACTCCCCGTAGCGCGGCCAGCCCTTGTCGCTGACGATGAAGCCCTCGATGTGCAGGCGCTTCCGGACGCAGGCCATCAGGTTCGGCCCGGGCTGCGGCACGGTGTCGTTGTATTCGGCAATCATCCCGCACATCACCATGCGCGCGAAATCGTTCAGCCGCGGGAACACCGCGCGCTGCACCGCGCCGCCGACATTCTCCCAGTAGACGTCGACGCCGTCCGGGCAGTGCCGGTCGAGCTGCGCGTCGAGGTCGCCGCGATGGTCGATGCAGGCATCGAACCCCAGCTCCTCCTCGACATAGCGGCACTTCTTCTCCCCGCCCGCGATGCCGACGACCTTGCAGCCGCGGATCTTGGCAATCTGCCCGACCACCTGCCCGACCGCGCCCGAGGCGGCCGAGACCACCACCGTCTCCCCCGCCTTGGGCCGCCCGATATCCTCGAGCCCGACCCAGGCCGTCAGCCCCGGCATGCCGAGCACGCCGAGGCTCGCCGAGAGCGGCGCCTCCTTCGGATCGATCCGGAACAGCCGCTGCGGCGAGACCGAGGAGAAGCGCTGCCAGCCGAAGCCGCCCAGCACCGTGTCGCCCGGCGCGAAGCCCGGCGCCTTCGAGGCCACCACCTCGCCCGCCGTCTGCCCCTCCATCACCGCGCCGAGATCGACCGGCTTGGCGTAGCTCTTCGATGCCGACATCCGCCCGCGCATGTAGGGGTCGAGCGAGAGGTAATGCGCCCGCACCAGCACCTCGCCCTCGGCGGGCTCGGGCACCGGGGTCTCGACGATCTCGAAATCCTCGGGCACCGGGCGGCCCTCGGGCCGGCGGCGCAGCAGCACCTGCAGGTTCGTCTCGGCCATGGCGGCGTCTCCCTCTCGTCCAGGGCCGAACATCGCCCCAGCCGTGCCGTGCGGGAAGGGGCTGACGGCGTCTTGTCGCGCGCCGGCGCGGCGCCACCTGCCCGGCATGAGCCAGACCGAACGCCCGATGGAGCGCGTCGCCGACTACCCCCGCCCACCGCGCCTCGAGCGCAGCGGGCGCCGCGTGCGCATCCTCCTCGGCGGCGAGACCATCGCCGACACCCACGCCGCCTGGCGCGTGCTGGAGACCTACCACCCGCCGAGCTGGTACCTGCCGCCCGACGCCTTCCGCCCCGGCGTCCTGCGCCCGGCGGCGGGGTCCTCCTTCTGCGAATGGAAGGGCGCGGCGCGCTACTGGACACTCGCCGCCGGCGGCCGGGTGGCCGAGCGTGCCGCCTGGTCCTACCCCGCGCCCATGCCGGGCTTCGCGCCGATCCGCGACCATCTCGCGGTCTATGCCGGCGCGATGGAGGCCTGCCTCGTGGACGAGGTGCAGGTCACGCCCCAGCCCGGCGGCTTCTATGGTGGCTGGATCACCGCGGAGCTGATCGGGCCCTTCAAGGGCGGGCCCGGCACCACGGGCTGGTAGCGCCGCCGCTCAGGTCCCGGGCGGGCGCCGCGCCCCGGGCAGCATCGCCATCCAGGGCATGGCCCCCATCAGGTTGAGCCAGGGGCCCCAGAAGGCCTGCGCCATGACCAGCCCGGTCAGCATCGGGTTGACGAAGCCCAGCACCGGCGTGAAGCCGTCGCTGCCCTGCGGCAGGCGCAGCGTGACCCGCAGCTCCTCCGGTCCCTCGCCGCGCGATTCGAAATGCTCGACCGTCACGTCCAGCCCGGGAAGCCGGGCGACGGCCCGCGTGCTCGCATCCTGGGTCGGGGTCATCGCATGCTCCAGCCTGATCGGCGTTTGAGTAGGGCAATGTCCGGGCGGATGGAAACACCGCGCCGGATTTCCCGCGCCAGATTGGGACACACCGGTTAAGCAGCCGCCCATGCCCGATCGGGCGCTTCCCCGGCATGGCAGGGCCGCCGCCGACCCGGTCCCGACGGGCCGGTCGTTGACGCCGATCCGGGCCCGGCGCATGCGCCGGCGAACCTCCGAGAGCCTCGTGGGACCATGTCGCCTGCGCTGTCGGCGCCGTTCCGGCGCGTGCTTTTGCCTGCCTGCCTCCTGCTCGGCGCCCTCGTCTCCGTGCGGCTGGGCCAGGACGCCAACTGGGACCTCCGCAACTACCACATCTACACCCTCAACGCCCTGCTGGCGGGGCGCTTCGATACGGACCTGATGGCGGCGGGGCTGCAGACCTATTTCAACCCGACGCTCGACATCCCCTACATCCTGCTCGCCTTCGGCCCGCTGGCGGACGCGCCGCGGCTGCTCGCGGCGGCGATGGGGCTGTGGTTCGGCGGGCTGCTCTACGTGACGCTGCGGATCGCCGCGCTGCTGCTCGCCGAAGTGCCGCAGCCGCAGCGCGCGATCGCCGCTTCCCTCGGCACGCTGACGGCGGCGACCGCCAGCGCGACCCTCTCCCAGGCCGGGACGACCTTCAACGAGATCCAGACCGCACTGCTGATCCTTGGCGGCGTGCTCTGGCTGCTGCGCGGGATCGATCGCCTGGCCCAGGGCGGGCCGGCGCCGGCGCGGCTGCCCTGGGGCGCGGCCCTCGGCGCGGGGATCCTTTTCGGCCTGGCGGCGGGGATGAAGCTGACCGCCGGGACCTTCGCCCCGGCCGCCTGCCTGGCCCTGCTCGCGGTGGCGCGACCGCTCGCCTGGTTCTGGCTCTGCCTCGCCTTCTCCGCGGGCTGGGCGCTCGGCTTCCTGCCGCCCTTCGCCTGGTGGGCGCTGTTCCTTTGGGAGCGCTTCGAAAGCCCGACCTTCCTGCTGTTCAACGCAATCTTCCGCTCCCCCTGGTATCCGCCGGAGAGCTTCTTCGACGCGCGCTTCTTTCCGCGGGATGCGCTGCAGTGGATGTTCTACCCTTTTCATTGGGCGATCCGCACGCGGTCCTCGATGGTGACGGAGCTCGCCCTGCGCGACCCGCGGCTGGCCATCGCCTATGCCGCGGTGGCGGCCGTGGCGCTGGCCGGGGCATGGCGCCGCCTCCGCGGCGGGGCCACGGCGCCGCGCCTCCTCACGCCGCCGCAGCGCTTCGCCCTCGCCTTCCTGGCGCTGGCCTATCTGTTCTGGCTGCTCACCTCCTCGATCCTGCGCTACGCGGTGACCATCGAGATCCTGGGCGTCCTGGCGATCCTGGTCGCCGCGGCCGCGCTGGCGCGTCCGGTCCTGCCGGCGGCGCGCTGGCGATGGGTGGCGCCAGCGGCCGCGGCCCTCCTCGCCGCGATCTGCATCCCCGCCACCCGGCCGATCGATTGGGGCCGCGTCCCCTACGGCCCCCGGGTCTTCGCGGTGGAGATGGGCTGGGCGCAGCCACGGACGCTGTTCGTCTCGATCACCGGCCCGACCGCCTATCTGGCGGCCTTCGTCCCGCCCGAGACGGAGGCGCGTTTCGTCGGCTTCGGCTTCACCACCCTCATCGCCCGGGAGTGGCGGCTGGGGCGGGAGAGCCTGGCGATGGTGCGCGGCCATGACGGCCCGATCGTCGTGCTGGTGCCCGAGGACATGATGTCCTTCACCAGGGAGTTGCCGGCGATCGGCCTGTCAACGCAGCTCGGCCCCTGCCGGCCGGTCCGCTCGAACCTCGATGCGGACACGGTCCTCGCCTGCGAGGCCGAACGCCTGCCGGACGCGGCGCGCGCCCCGGGCCGCGGCGCCGCGGCGTGGCGCCATGGCCGCACCGCGTCCATTGCTGTGGATTTCCCGATCGCCCGCCCGCCGGCAACGCCCTCCCCTGCTTGACCGGTGCGTGCCCTACGCGCGAAAGTTGCAAGGACGGCGTGCATCGTCATCCGATCGTCGCCGTCCTGTCCTGCCGAAGGGTTCCGACCATGCACCGCCTTGCCGCCTTCGCCTTTGCCAGCCTGTTCCTGGCCGCGCTTCCGGCCACCGCCGCCCCGCGCAAGGCCCAGCCCAACGCGCAGGACGCGATGGTCGAGCAGCTGAACGCGGAGAGCCTCGCCCGGGCGCGCGCCGGCCAGAACTCCCCCACCCCCGGGCCGGACACCACCCAGAACCTGAACCGCATCAGCGAGGACGCCGCGAAGGCGGGGCGCAACATGAACAGCGCGCCGATGCCCTTCCGCTGATACGCGCCCGGGGCGCGGCAGGTCTTCGGCCGCGCCCCTTGCCGGACCCCGTCCCTCCCGCCGAAGCTCCCTGACAGCATCCCGGGGAGGGACCACCCATGTCGACCAACCACGGCCGATCGGCGCCGCGCGGCGCCCGGCTGCGCCATGCGGCCTGGGGGCCGGCGGCGCATGGCTGAGTCCGGCACAGCGGACCAGGCGGGCCTGCGCGCCGCCATCGTCGCCGCCGCCCGCGCGCTCGATGCCGCCGGCTTCATGCCGAGCAAATCGGGCAACCTCTCCGTCCGGACCGGGGACGGTTTCGTGATCACCCCCTCCGGCCTGCCCTATGCACAGACGGCGCCCGAGGATCTGGTCGAGGTCGCGCTCGACGGGGCGGTGCGCAGCAACGCGCCGCGCCGGCCCTCCTCGGAATGGCGCCTGCACGCCGCGGTCTATGCCGCGCGGGCGGAGGCCAAGGCGGTGGTGCACACCCACAGCCCCTTCGCCACGGCACTGTCCTGCGCGCGGCAGGGGATCCCGCCCTTCCACTACATGATCGCGCTCGCCGGCGGCTCCGACATTCGCTGCGCCGCCTACGCCACCTTCGGGACGGTGGGGCTGGCCGAGGCCGCCATCGCCGCGCTCGCCGGGCGGAAGGCCGCGCTGCTGGCCAATCACGGCGTGATCGCCTTCGGCGGCAGCCTGGCCGGCGCCGTCACCCTGGCGATGGAGGTCGAGAACCTGGCGCGGCAATACCTGGCGCTGCGCGCATCCGGGCTGGCGCCGGTGCTGCTGACCGAGGCCGAGATGGCCGAGGTCGAGGCCGGCTTCGCCGGCTATGGGAAGCAGGCATGACGGGCGGGGCGGCCTCGGGCGGGCGGGGCGAGAGCCGGGTCGATTCCCCCTATGCCTGGACGCGGCTGGCGGCGACGGCGCTGCTCGGTACCATCGGTGGCGTGGGCCTGTGGTCGGTCGTCGTGGCGCTGCCGGCCGTGCAGGTGGAGTTCGGGGTGGCGCGCGCCGACGCCTCGCTGCCCTACACCATGGCGACGGTCGGCTTCATGCTGGGCACCGTGCTGATGGGCCGGCTGGCCGACCGCTACGGCATCCTGGTGCCGCTGGTGATCAGCGCCTTCGCCCTCTCGGCCGGCTATGTCGCGGCGTCCTATGCGGAGACGCTGTGGCAGTTCGCGGTCGTGCACGGGCTGCTGATCGGCGGGCTTGGAAGCTGCGCGGTGTTCGCGCCGCTGGTCGCCGATGCCTCCCGCTGGTTCGACCGGCGGCGGGGCATCGCGGTCGCGATCGCGGCCTGCGGCAGCTACTTCGCCGGCGCCGTCTGGCCGCCGGTGCTGCAGGCGCTGATCGCCGGCTTCGGCTGGCGGGATGCGCATTTCATGGTCGGGCTGTTCTGCCTGGCCGCCATGCTGCCGCTGGTCCTGGTGTTCCGCCGCCCCCTTCCCCAGGCGGCGGTGCCGCGCACGGCCGCGGCGCAGGCGCGGGCGGCGGCGGATGCGGCGCGCTTCGCCGCACCGCTTGGCCTGCGGCCGAACACCCTGCAGGGCGTGCTGATGCTGGCGGGCGTCGCCTGCTGCGTGGCCATGGCCATGCCGCAGGTGCACATCGTCGCCTACTGCGTCGATCTGGGCTACGGGCCGGCGCGCGGGGCGGAGATGCTGGCGCTGATGCTGGCGACCGGCGTGGTCAGCCGCCTCGGCTTCGGGCTCGTGATGGACCGGATCGGCGGGGCGATGACGCTGGTGATCGGGTCCGCCCTGCAGGCGGTGGCGCTGGCGCTGTTCCTCGGCTTCGACGGGCTGGTCTCGCTCTACATCATCTCGGGCGTCTTCGGCCTGTTCCAGGGTGGGCTGGTGCCGTCCTATGCCATCCTGGTCCGGCGGTTCTTCCCCGCGGCGCAGGCGGCCACGCGGGTCGGGCTGGTCATCTCGTCGACCCTGGCGGGCATGGCGATCGGGGGATGGATGACGGGGGCGATCTTCGACCTCACCGGCTCCTACGACGCGGCGATCGTCAACGGGCTGGCCTGGAACGGGCTGAACCTGGCGATTGCCCTCTGGCTGCTGCTGCGCATGCGCCGGGAGGGCCGGCGGCAACCGGTGGGCATGGCGTCCCTGGCGGCGGCGGGCTGAGCGGCCATCGCCACGGATCGTCGGCCGGCGGGGAATTGCTGGGGGCGGCCATGCGAGAAGGCCCCGCCGCGGGCCATGGACAGGCGACGCGCCGATTCGCCTTGGTCCCGGCCCGAGACCACGCCTCGAGGGCCCGCGCGGCGTGGCGATTCGTCGATTCGGCAGGGCCCGTATCGCATCTGGCGGCGTCGACCCTGCGTCCCCGGCCTTGCCGCCGCGGCGCGAGACTCCGCTGCAGGCATCCCTCGATGCCCATGAAATTTATCTATTCCAATAGTTTGCGTCCATCGCTCCCCAGCCCATGGCGAAGAAGCGGACGAGGGTCTCTGGCGCGAATCCCGCGCGCGCGGCACAACGATGTCAGTAACCGCGCGGAATATGCGCTTCCTCGCTGACATCCGCGTAACCCTGCGGTATGGCCCAGACCGGTGAAGGAGTGCAGACCATGTCGAAGAAGTTCCTGACCGAGGTGATCGCCCGCGCCGCCGACATGCCGGCCGTCGCCGCCAACCGGCTGGCGGGCGAGATCGTCGAGGCCATCAAGGGCGAGATCATCGAGAACGGGCGCTTCACCCTGCCGGAATTCGGTGCCTTCATCGTGCGCGAGACCCCGAAGCGCACAGCGATGAACCCCCGCACCGGCGAGAAGGTGCCGGTGAAGGCGGGCGCGACGGTGCGCTTCAAGGCGAGCCCGGCGCTCAAGGAAGCCGCCCTCGCCGGCCTCAAGAAGGCGAAGCGGAAGTCCAAGAAGGATTGATGCCGGGGCGGCCGCTCTGGGCCGCTGCGCGTACTCCCGGCATCCCGTCGGGGGTGACCGGTCCGGGTGGCGCCGCACCGACCCGCAGGTCGTCGATCCTGGGCCGGCCAGGGGACAACCATCCCCCGTTTCGGGGCTGGTGCGTCGTGGCATGGCGCGGCTATCGTCGGATGATCCGGCGAGACGCGGTTCGGCCTGCCCATCGCCCCCCCCTGCGAGGCGATCGCCGCCGCCCAGACCAGGCTGCCGATGCGGGGGAACATCCATCGCGCGCCGCCCACCCCTGGACGCCGTCGCGCCAAGCCACCTGGCGCCTGACCGAGCACGGCGGAATCGCCGATGGGATGCATCGGCTGCTCCCCTTGATGCGAGGCCCTGATCCAGCGTCCTTGATCACGGCCTAGGCGCCCGGATGCCGAGCGCTTCTCCCGGGCCGGAACCGGTCGGGGGAGACGTGCGAAGACGGTGCCACCGTCAGGCGACCCGTGCCCGTCCCATCCGGACCGGCGAGAGCCGCCCTGAGCTCGGCCAGGAGCCAGCGCAGGCATTGTGGCACCTGGCGGTGCAACCTGGCGCGCGGCAGGGGTATTACCGGCATCGGTGGGCCGCCCGGCCGCTCCGCCGCATTGTCGACGCGTGCCGGCTCGGTGGTGTCGACGAAGGTCTCGGCGGGCGCGCCATTCGCCAGCAAAGGCTGATGGGCATCGAGCCTGACAAGGAAACAGGTGGACAGCGGGGCCTCCCGGATCACGGTCGTGCCGTTCACCAGCGCACCTGCCTGCACCAGAACGCCCCCGACGAGCAATGCATGCGCGGGCGAGACCCGGAGATCGCGCGATGGCACGTCCTTGGCCAACGCCCCGGCGAGGATGCGGGTCGGGTTGACGCGTAGCGGGTCCACGAAGCGCGCGGCGACGGTCTGGCGGCCAAGCCAAAGGACCGGCTTGATGGCTCCGTCCGCTGTCGACACAGGGTGGCCCGGGCGCAAGCGCTCGACCGCTACCTCGCCGGACGGGGTCATGATCACGGCCGCATCGGTCGAACGCGCTGCGTTCGACCGCCGCCACCGCGTCAGCCACGACATCGACTGGCTGCTCTCCAGCCGGCGCTTTCCCGGCGAGGCGGCGATGCCGGGCCTCGCCACCTTCGCTGAGGTCGCGGCGACCGTCACCCGCTCCGGGCGGACCACCACCACTCTCCGCCTCTACCTCTCCTCCGCCTGCCTCGACGCCACCGCCCTCGCCGCCGCCGTCCGCGCGCACTGGCGCATCGAGAACAGCGTCCACCGGGTCCTCGACGTCGGCTTCGACGAGGATCGCACCCGAAAACGCAAGGACTACGGGCCGGAAAACCTTACCATCCTCAGGAAGCTCGCCCTCAACCTCCTGCGGTCCGCCAGGCCAGACCTCTCCGTCCGACGCAAGCGAAAGCGATCCGGCCAGTACGACGACTTTGCAAGGACCATCCTCGGCCAAATGCGATAGCCCTGCTTCGGACGTCGCCGCCGGTTGCCCTGGACGCTGCCCCCAGCTATGGTCGTGCCGTGCCTGTGAAGGCGGCGCATGGGCCGTCCGCGTAGCTCAGCAGGATAGAGCACAGGATTCCTTGTTTTCGAACTGGGCGTCGCGCTCGGAAACGGCGCGGCGGATCCGCTCAAAGTCGGGGAAAGCTTCGGCGCACTGACCGCCATGCCGATCCCGAGCCAAGCCCGGCACCCCATGCCGGGAAGGTGTAGAGACTGGATGGGCGGCGCCTAAGGGCCGGCAACGGCCTAGGGCGAAGGGACAGTCCAGACCACGAACGTCCCGGAAGGGACGGCGGCGAAAGCCGAAGTGGGATGAATCCTGGGGCCGTGGGTTCGAATCCCGCCGCGGACACCACCGTTCCACCGGCCAACCGGTCTCCCCGGTTGGGCATGCCGAACGGAAGTGCAGGTTTCCCAAGAGTTTTGCGGCGGACCTGTTGCGTCGCTTGGCGGAACGACCGCCGAATTCGGCCCGGAGAGACGCCGTTCTCTCCAGACCTGGGGACTTGGCCGATTTAGGCCCCAGGTATAAAGCGGGGTGGATCAACGGTTTGCGGGGAGCGACTGGATCTAGAGTTGAAGTTCCGCTTGGGCAGAATCGGAGAATCCAAACTTTCGCTTCCGCCCCAAGGTCGTGCAGATCTTCGGCCCCAAGGTCGTGCAGATTTCAGGCGTAGTCGGCATCTCGGGATCCCTCCTCAGCATGCATGCATGCTGCTTCGCTCCACCGCCAGGATTTACACGTTTCAGCCGCGGGTCCGATAAGTAGCCCCATGAAGAAGGGCGAATTCCCTAGCCTCGCGCGATCGCCCTCCGGGGACCAGCAGGTTGTGCTGGCGTCCGGCCTCCCCGCGCTGCCGGAGCGCCTCCTCCTTGCGCATGCCGAGGGCCGCGTGCTGTTCGTCGCTGGGGCAGGTGTGTCCATGCAGGCGCCTGCCCGCCTGCCCGACTTCGGTCGGCTGGTGCGGCGCGTGTTCGCCCAGCTCGACAAGGCGATCGCCGTACACCTGGAAGCGCAGGCCGGCGATTGGAGGGGCGGACGGCACACGATCTCCCTCCCGCGGCTCGACGCAGAACAGGCCGCCATGCTCCGCCGCGTCGAAGACCGGGAGTACGACGTCGCGCTCGGCATCCTCGAGCGCAGGATGGACCGCGACCAGGAGAAAGAGAGCTCTGTCCGACGGGCCGTCGCCGACATCCTCCGTGAGTCCGAGCAGCATGCTCCCATCCACGCGTCGCTGGTCCGCCTCGCCGACCGCGGCGGGGCGACGACGATCGCCACCACGAACTTTGACCTCCTCCTGGAACGCGCCGGCCGCGCGCTCGCGACGCCCCTTCGGCGCTACGCCCTGCAGGACATCCCGCGGCCGAGCCTCCGGCCCGAGTTCGGTGGCGTCCTGCACCTCCACGGCGCGCTCGACCCGGACCCCGGGCGCCACGCCGACCTCGTCCTGACCGACCGCGACTTCGGCGAGCACTATATGCGGCGCCGGGCGATCCCCGACCTCGTGTACGACGCCGCGCGAATCTTCAACGTCGTCCTGGTTGGCTACAGCCTCGGCGACCCTCCGATGCGCTACCTGCTGAACGCGGTCGCGGCGGACGGGCAGCGATTCTCCGACCTGAAGGAGCGGTTCGCGTTCGTCGGCATGGGCCCGCCGGCCGACCGGGCAGCCCGCGAGAGGCAGGCGGCGGAGCTGGCCACCTGGAGGGGTCGAGGCATCACGCCGATCAGCTACGACAGCTCCGCAGGTCACAAGGCGCTGGCTGACGTTCTCGCCGCCTGGGCTGCGCTTTCGCCGCACGGCGGGCGGCGCGGTGTGGCCGACGACGAGCTGCGGCGCATCCTTCGCCTCCGGCGGGCGGCCGCGAGCGAAGACACCGTGGCCCTCTTCGGGCACCTCTTCAGACGGGGCGGCGACGAGGCCCAGGCCCGCATCGCGGCGACCTCTGGTCGGGTGCGGGCCGACCCCGCCTGGCTCGACGGCATGCTGGAGATCGTGCGCGAGCGTGGACGGTCGGCGGACCGCGAGGCGCACGCATCGAGGCTGTGCCAGGTCGCGATCGGCGGCCGGTTCTCCGACCCAGAGATGCTGAGGTGGGCCGCACGCCTCCCGGCGGAGGCGGCCACAGAGCGCTCGGCCGTCCGCGACGCCGTTCGATGGAGGCTGGACGCGGCCACGCCCGAGCCCTGGCGCACGGCCTGGCGCACCGTCGCGGAAGCGCACCTCGCGCCGGTGACCGTCGCACGCCGCGAGCACGACTTCGACCTGGGACGGCGGCTCAACGAGGGCGACCGCTCGGGCGGCCTGATCGCAGAGGTCGCAGCGCTGGTCGCTCCACGGCTCAGCGTCGAGTGGCGCGACGACGTGGCATGGCTCGACGGGAAGCCGCCGAGGCGACCACGCGGCCTCGACGACATCCTCCATCTGTCGATGACGAGCGGCAGGGTTGAGATCGGTCGCGCGCTCGCTCTGGACGGCGTTCGCGAGGTGCCGTTCCTGGTCGAGCTCGCGGATGCGCTGGAGGCGGAGGTCGCCCGCGGCCTGCACCTCGCCCGTCGGATTGGCTGGCGCGAGGGTCGCAGCGTGGTCTGGCTCGGCGGCCTCGACCGGGTCCGCCTCCGTGGAGACGGAGACCGAGACGAGCCGGACCGCTTCAACCGGGGCATCGCGCAGGCGGTGCGCCTCCTCCTGCACGTGGTCGGCCGGCTGGCCGCCCTGGATCCCGAGGCGGTCAAGCCTGCCCTTCGGCGATGGCTCACCCGGTCCGACCCCGTGCACGTGCGGATGTGGGCCGCCGCGGCGTTGGAGCCGTCGTTGGCCGACGCGGCAGAGGTGGGCCGCTTCCTGCTCCGGAGACCGCCGGAGGAGAAGTGGGACGCGGACAGGTTCCCCGAGCTGGCGGAGCTCCGGGCCGTCCGGTTCGCCGACCTCTGCGACGCGGACCGATCGGCGATCGCCCGCGAGCTGATGCGCGGCCCTCCGGCGGCGATCCTTGGACGGCGCGGCTCCGGGGACGGCGGGCGTCGCTCGCGCATTGGGTGGGCGGTCCGCGAGCTCGTCCGCATCGAGGCGGCAGGGACCGCGCTGCCGGCGCCAGCTCTCCGGTGGCTGCAGGAGAGGCGGTCGGAGTTCGCCGATTTCGCCTCCGACGAGCCCGACGAGGATTACCGCAGCGGTGCATTCGAAGTGGGAAGCCCGCCGACCACCGGCACGGACCTCGACGGCCTGGACGGGGAAGCGCTCGCGGGCGCGGTCGACGGGCTGCTCCGCTCTGCGACGGATCCGTGGCGTGGACCGGCGCGCGCGGTGTGGGACTGGCTCGACGACGAGGGCCGGACCGAGCGCCTAGTGCGGTCGCTCCTCTCCGCCGGCTGCCACCTCGAGCGCTTCGGCAGGGCCTGGGACGCCGTCGGCCGCCGGCACCGCCCCCCTGAACGAGACACGGCTGATCAGAAGTCCGTTCCGCCGGAGAGTCTGTCGGCGTCCAAGGAAGTCGTTCACGCGCTCCTCGGGATGTCAGACCCGGTGCTCAAGGAGGCTACTCCGGGCCTGTCGGCCTGGCTCGACAGGTGGGCCTCCCACCTCCGCGGCGACGGGGCGTTCCCGTCGGCCATCGCAAGGCTTTGGCCATTCGCCGCCGCCGCCAGCAGCCGGACGACCGACTCGACACAAGACGAGGACGAGGAGGAGGAGGAAGGGACTGAGGCGAGGCGCGTCGCGCAGGATTCGCTGAGCTCGCCGATCGGCGAGCTTGCGGGCGCCTTCCTGAGCGCCTGCCCGAACCTTTCCGAGGTGCCGAACCCTTTCGAGGACGACGACGGCCTTCGCGCGGTGCGAGACCTCGTGGCCGGCACGGAAGGGCGCGCGGGCCTCGTAGCTCGCTACCGGTGCGTCACTGAGCTTCCGTTTCTCATGCGGGCGGACCGGGCCTGGGCCGAGGCTGTGCTGCTGGCCCGCCTGGAGGCCGGGCCAGAGAGCGACGTCCTCTGGCACGCCCTGGCCCATTCGCCTCACCGCCGCAACGTCATGGCTCGGCTCGGGCGGCTGATGGCCCACCGGGCCGCGGGCGACGGGCTCGGGCAGGAGGTGCGGCGATCGCTCGTCGATCGGGTCTGCATTGCGATCATTAGTGACCTCTGGATCGGGCAAGCGGACGCGGACCTTCTGCCGGACGCCCAGCAGATGCTCCGTTCGGTGCCGGACGAGCTGCGCGCCCACGCCGCACTCGCTGTGGAGCGCTTCGTCGACAATCTCACCCAGACGAGAAGCGGCACGCCACCCGCTTGCGAGGCCATCTTCGATCGCGCAGTTGAGCCCTTTCTGCGTGACGTCTGGCCACAGGAGCGGACCGCGGTGACGCCGGCCGTGGCGGAGGCTTTCGCTTCCCTCCCCGCGACCTCCGGGCGGCGCTTCGCGCGGGCAGTCGCGGCGGTACGGCGCTTCCTCGTCCCGTTCGAGGCGTGGTCAATTGGGCACTGGGGGCTGCTCGACGACGATCATCGCAGCATCCGTCAAGGTGTCATCGTCGGAGCGGAGGAAGCGAAAGCCGCGCTTGACCTCCTCGACCTGACGATCGGCAAGGGCGTAGAGGTCCGTGCGCCAACGGGCCTAGACGCTGCGCTTGCCCACGTCGCCTCGCAGAACGCGCCGCTCGCACGGGACCCACGATTCGCCCGCCTTTCGACACTCGCGCGGCCATAGGGCGGAGGGGGAAGTGCACATTCCCATTCACCAATCGGCGGAAAGGCGCCCTGGGGCACACCCAGAGCAGCGCCCCGCGGCGCGGTTTCTCTTAAATGGCGCCCGGCGGCGCTCACCCTGCACGTAGCGCCGCCCGCTGTGCGGCCCATTCCTCAGGTACGCCTTCCCTCAAAGCCGCCAGCGTCATCTCTTCAGGATGCCGCGCGTCGAGGATCCCCTCCACAATGTCCGGCGCCAGCAGCGTCAGCCGCAGCAGGCGCGCCAAGTGCGAGCGGTCCACCTTCTCCGCCGCGGCGAGGTCACCGAGGGACCCGAACCGCCCCTCCTCCAGTAGCCGCCGCCACCGGAACGCCCGCGCCAACGCCTTCACCAGCGCCGGATCACCCGCCGTGACCGCCGTCGCCGGAGCGTTGGTGGCGCGCTGCACGGGCACGCCGTCAGGGCCGACGATCGCCTTCCGACCGCCGCGGCGTCGCAGCTTCAGCGGCACCACCACCGTCACGCTCGTCGCATCCGTCATGCCGCCGCCCGCTCCTTCGGCTTGCCGGCCGCCATATCGCGCGCCAGCGCAGCCAATCCATCGAGGTTCAGCTTGATCTCCGCTCCGGCCTCGCTGACTGTGACGCGCTCGACGAGGAGTCGAACGATCCGCTCCTGCTCGGCCGGGAACAGCTCGTCCCACACAGGGTCGAGCCGCCCGAGCGCGTCCCGGACCTCGACCTCTGTGACGTCGGGGTCCGCTGCACGCGCCGCGCGCCCGGTGCCGACGACGACCTCCGGCTGGCGCAGCAGGGCGCGGACCTGCGCCATCACCAGCCCCTCGATCTCGCCCGCCGGCAGCCGCCGGTGCGGTGCGTCTTTCGCCCCGCCCTGCAGCACGGCTTGGCTCACGTAGTAGCGGTAGAGCCGCCCCTTCTTGCGCGTGTGGGTCGGCGACATGGCCCGCCCGTCCGGCCCGAACAGCAGGCCGCGCAGCAGCGCCGGCGCGGTGGCCCTGTTCTTCGCGCCGCGCGCCCGCGGACTCTCCTGCAGGATCGCGTGCACCCGGTCCCAAAGCTCCCGCGGAATGATGGCGGCGTGCTCGCCTGGGTACGACGTGCCCTTGTGCACCGCCTGACCGAGAAAGGTGCGGTTGACCAGCAGCTTGTACACGGCGCCTTTGTCGAACGGGCGGCCGGTCTTCGTCAGCAGCCCCTCGGCGTGCAGCACCGGCAGCAACTTCGTGGCGGAGCCGATCTCCGCGAAGCCCTCGAACACGCGCCGCACCGTCGCGGCGCCGGCCTCATCGACCACCAGCTTCCGCTTCTCGACGCGGTAGCCGAGCGGGACGGGGCCGCCCATCCACATGCCGCGCGCCCGCGAGGCGGCGATCTTGTCGCGCACCCGCTCGCCGATGATCTCTCTTTCGTACTGAGCAAAGCTCAGCAGGATGTTCAACGTCAGCCGGCCCATGCTGGTGGTCGTATTGAAGGACTGCGTGACCGAGACAAAGGTCACGTCGTGCTCGTCGAAGGCCTGCACCAGCTTGGCAAAGTCCATCAGCGAGCGCGAAAGCCTATCAATTTTGTAGACCACGACGACGTCGACCAGCCCGGCCTCGATGTCGGCAAGCAGCCGCTTCAGCGCAGGGCGATCGAGTGTTCCTCCCGACACGCCGCCATCGTCGTAGCGGTCGTGCACCAGCACCCAGCCCTCGGACCGCTGCGAGGCGATGTAGGCCTCGCAGGCCTCGCGCTGGGCATCGAGGCTGTTGAACTCCTTCTCCAGCCCCTCGTCCGTCGACTTCCTCGTGTAGACCGCGCAGCGGAGCTTGCGCACCTTCGCCAGCATCGGGAGCTCGCGCTTGCTCATGCGCCGGCCTTCCTCAGGCCGAAGAACGTCCAGCCGTTCCAACGCGTGCCGGTGATGGCGCGCGCGATCGCCGAGAGCGACTGGTAGGGACGACCCTGCCATTCGTAGCCGTCGCGCGTGACGGTGACGACGTGCTCGACACCTTGATATTCGCGGAGCAGCCGCGTGCCGGCGACCGGGCGCTGCTCCTGGCGGATGCGGCGGAGGGTGATGCTCCGGCCGTCGATCTGCTCTCCCAGCGCCTCGAGGCGCGCGACGGTCTCCGGCTTGAGCCCGCCGTAGGCGAGCTCCTGGATGCGGTAGGCCAGCCTGCTCTCCAGGAAGCGCCGGTTGTAGGGCGGCGGCTCCGTGCCGAAGAGCCGACGCCATTCGGCCTTCAGCTCCGCGATCGGGGCGGTCGGCAGTGCGGCCAGGAGGCCCGGCACGTCGGTCTTCGGAATGCTGGTGATGGTGGGCGGCACGGACGGCGCCGCCACCTTCTGCTGCTTGCTCGCGCGGGTCATGCGGTCTCCCTCTTCCTGGGTTCCGCATGCAGGCGCTGGGTGGGGACGGAGTGTAGGCGAACCGTGCTCCCGCCGCGGTCCCCGCGGGAAGCTTCCTCGTCAGCGCGGCTGCGCAGCCGCAGCAGGCCGCGGGCAAGGATGTCGCAGACCTCCTGCAGGTGTGGCGGGAGCTGGAGGTTGGGGATCGCGGTCGATCGGCTCGGAATCATCGTACCGCCACCATCCACCGAACGCGCGACGCGGCGGAACAGCGATCCGGAGGCAGGCGAAGCCGAGCGACGAAGAAAGCAGCAGAGCGAAGGTCGCGCCCGACGCGCGTCACCCCATCGACCAGCCCGCAGCGCCGTTCCGGTGGGACGTGCCCGCGTCATCCCCCGCAGCCAGCCACTCCCGCAGCTTGGACCAGCGCCGCCGCCCGGCCACACCGCGCACGGCGATCGCCACCGCCTTCGGCTGACCCACCAGCACCACCAGCCGCTTGCCGCGCGTCACGCCCGTGTAGAGCAGGTTCCGCTGCAGCATGGCGTAGTGCTGCGTCAGCACCGGTATCACGACGGCCGGGTACTCGCTGCCCTGGCTCTTGTGAATGGTCACCGCGTAGGCCGGCGCCAGCGCGTCGAGCTCGCCGAAGCCGTAGGCGACCTCCCGCCCGTCGAAGGCGACCGTCAGCTCGCCGGCCTCGGCGTCGAGCCCCGCGACCGTGCCAACATCGCCGTTGAACACCTCCTTCTCGTAGTCGTTGTCGAGCTGCATCACCTTGTCGCCGGGCGCGAAGGTCCAACCGAAGCGCTCGACCTTCCGCTCGCCCGCGGGGTTCAGCGCGGCCTGCAGCTCGATGTTGAGTGCCCGCGCGCCGACGCCACCGCGCTGCATCGGGCACAGAACCTGCACGTCGCGCACCGGGTCGAGCCCATACCGGCGCGGGATGCGCGTCCGCACCAGCTCGAGGATGCGCTCCACCGCCGCCTCGGGATCCTCAGCGGGGACGAAGTGGAAGTCGCTCTCCGGCGCCGCGCGCTCGAGGTCGGGCATCAGGCCGCGGTTGATCCGGTGGGCGTTGACCACGATCCGGCTCTCGGCCGCTTGGCGGAACACCTCGGTCAGCCGCACCACCGGCAGCGCGCCGGAGCCGATGAGGTCCGCCAGCACCTGCCCCGGCCCGACCGAGGGCAGCTGGTCGACGTCCCCCACCAGCAGCAGCGCCGCGCCGTCCGGCACCGCCCTCAGCAGCGCGTTGGCCAGCGGCACGTCCACCATCGAGGTCTCGTCCACCACCAGCAGGTCGCAGTCGAGCGGGGTGTCGGCGTCGCGCTTGAACCCGCCCGTCGCCGGGTCCGCCTCGAGCAGGCGGTGCAGCGTCTTCGCCTCGAGGCCCGTGGCCTCGGTCATCCGCTTGGCCGCGCGGCCGGTGGGGGCGGCCAGGAGCATCCGCACGCCCTTGGCCGCCAGCACCCGCAGGATGGCGTTGACGATGGTGGTCTTGCCGACCCCAGGGCCGCCGGTGATCACCGTGACCTTGGACGCCAGCGCCAGCCGCACGGCCTCGGCCTGGCTCGGCGCGAGGGTCAGGCCGATGCGCGCCGAGACCCAGCCGATCGCCTTCTCGGCGTCGACGGCGCCCCAGGGCGGCGCGCCCTCCCGCAGGCGCAGCAGCCGCTCGGCGATTGCCCGCTCGGCCCGATGCAGGCCGGCGAGGAACACGCACTCCGCCTCGCCGACCCGATCGGCGATGACCGTGCCCTCGGCCAGCTCGAACTCCAGCGCCGTGCCGATCAGCTCCGCCGGCACCTCCAGGAGCCGCTCGGCGAAGGGCACCAGCTCGCCCTTCGGCAGGCCGCAGTGCCCCTCGCCCGTGGCCTCGGACAGCGCGTAGGATATGCCGGCCCGCACGCGCATGATCGCGGTCTTCTCGATCCCGAGCCGCTCGGCGATGGCGTCGGCGGTCTTGAAGCCGATGCCGCGGATGTCGCGCGCGAGGCGGTACGGGTTGTCGCTCATGACCTGGATGGCGTTCGCGCCGTAGGTCCTGAAGATCCGCACGGCGCGCGAGGTGCCGACGCCATGCTGGTGCAGGAACACCATGATCTCGCGCACGGCCTTCTGCTCGGCCCAGGCGGCGACGATGCGCCCCGCGCGGACGGGACCGATGCCCGGCACCTCGCGCAGGCGGTCCGGGCTGCCCTCGATGACGTCGAACACCGCCTGGCCGAACGCGCCCACCAGCTTGCCGGCGTAGGCGGGCCCGATGCCGCGGATCATGCCCGAAGCGAGGTACTTCCGGATCCCCTCGGCGGTGGTCGGCTCCGAGGTCCGCAGGAAGCGGGCGCGGAACTGCTGGCCGTGGGTGCGATCGACCACCCACTCGCCGGTGGCGGTGATCCACTCGCCGGCCGAGATCGTCGCGGCGTGCCCCACGACTGTGACGAGGTCGCGGTGCCCGCGCGCCTTGGTGCGCAGGACGCAGAAGCCGTTCTCCTCGTTGTGGAAGGTGACCCGCTCGACCAGGCCGGCGAGCACCTCCTGCGTCGGCGACGGGGACCGCTCGCTCATCCCTGGGTAATTCCGTTCCGTCCGGCTGGGACGTGCTGCCGGAAGGCTTAGCGGCCGCGCTCCTTCGCGCGCCAGTCCCAGGGCATCTCGAAGGAGCCGGCCCATATGCCGCGGCGCGCCTCGCGCGCCCGGTCCTCCTCGGCGGCGTAGTCCAGGCCGTATCGCCGGTACGCCACCGCCCAGCCTTTCTGGACCATCCAGCGGTTCAGGTCCTCGCGCCCCTTGCGGCAGACCGCCACGACGCGGCCGTAGCGATCCGTGTCGCGCGGCGTGCAGCGGACCGGGCTGGCGCCGATATCGGCGGCGAGCGCGTTCGCCTCCCGCCGACCGCACGGCCAGCGCCGGCCGAGCCTGGTCGTGCAGAGCTGCCGCCCCTCTGGCGCGTCGATGCCGTGCAGGCGGATCCGCCGGCCGCGGATCTCGATCGTGTCGCCGTCGATCACTGAGGCACGCCCGACGAGGTCAGGCCCGTCCACGCCACGCGCCTGCGCCGCGGACGCACAGGTGAGTGCGGCACCCAGGAGCAAGACCAGTCCGCGGGAGCCCGACCTCACAGCCGCCGCGCCATCCAGACCACGCGGCCGATGACGTTCACCTCCTCGGCGTCTCGCTCGTAGGTCTGGTAGTCGGCGTTCACCGACCGGATCACCACCTTCGGCGGGTCGGAGTGCGGCACGTGCTCGACCCGCTTTGCGACGATGCCCATGCCGTCCCAGATCACGAAGATCCCGGGCGGCACCGGCACGCGCTGGCTGGTGTCGACCAGGATGCGGTCGCCCGAGGCAAGCAGCGGCTCCATCGAATCGCCGTCGATGGTGATCATCCGCAACACGTCGGGCTTGGCCCGGAGCTCGTGCCGGACCACCGCCTCGGGGAACAGCCAGACCGCGGCCGCCTCCTCCGGTCCGTCGTGGAACGCGCCCGGTCCTGCCGAGGCGCGCACGTCGAGCTCGGCGATGCGCGCGAAGCCCTCCCAGAAGCCACGACGCCGGCGCCAGCCCGGCGGCGCCTGCTCTGGCTCGTCCTCGGGTGGGGGCTTCGGCGCCACCGAGCGGATCGGCGCCTGCGGCCGCAGCTCCTCGTCGGCCACGCCGAGATGGGCGGCGAGCGCCTCGCGGATGTCCTCCGGCAGGACCTTCGGCGTGCCGCGGAACAGGTACTGGTGCATGTAGGCGGCGTTGCGGCCGAGGGCGAGCGAGGTGTTCTTCAGATCGCCGCCCCTGGCCTGGATGAGCTGCATGACGCGCAGCCTGACCGGATCGAGGTCCATGGGGGTGTAAGTCCTTGGCCTGGCTGTAATAGGGAATAGCCTATTTTATCTGTTTGACGCAATGGCGTGCAACCGGCTTTCCTCCCACACGCCATGGGAACCTTCAGCGAACATTTCCTCGCCCGGGTGGAGAGCTGCCTCGCCGCGACGGGCATGAAGCCGACCGACTTCGGGCGCGAGGCCGTCGGCGACCCCGGCTTCGTCCGCCACCTGCGGCGCGGCCGCTCCCCCAGCCTGGCCACCGCCGACAGGGTGCTGGCCTTCATCGACCGGCTGGAGGCCGCCAGCCACGCCGAGCGCCACGGGGGGCGGCGGGGATGACCGATCGTCCTATTTCACACCTGAACCAGGTGCAGCTCGCCCGCCGCTGGAGCCTCAGCCCGCGCACCCTGGAGCGCTGGCGCTGGCGCGACCAGGGGCCGCGCTACCTCAAGGTCGGCGGCCGTGTGGTCTACCGGCTGGAGGACGTCGAGGCCTTCGAGGCCGAGGCGGCCCACGACACCGCCGGCGCCGCCACCACCACCACTGGGCCGGCGCGGAGGGCAGGATGATGCCCACCATCCTCCCGCGTCCGGCGCCGATCAGCGAGGCCGAGGTCCTCGCTTGGTTGCTCCAGGCGGCCCCGGGCGACCGCCTGATCTACTGGCAGGGCCACCTCGCGCGCGACGCCTGCCCGCTGGCGCAGCGCCTGCCTGAGGAGGCCCGCCGCCGCCTCGCCGGGGTCGGCCGCCTGGCCTGGGACCTCGCCGCGGACGGGCGGGTGCACCTCGTGCAGCGGCGCTTCGGCCCCGAGGCCTGCGCCTACCTCATGGTCGCCCGCTGCCGGCCGCGCCGCGGCGCCAGCGCCCTTTCCCTTCACATCCTGTCGGAGGCCGCCTGATGGGCAAGCCCTCCCGCGACAAGGGGCTGCGCCGCGAGCGCGGCGTCGTCGAGCTCCACCGCGCCCAGGGCGTTCACGCCGAGCGCGTGCCCCTGTCCGGCGCGTCCCGGTACCGCGGCAACGGCGCGGACATCGACGTCTACGCCCGCGGCCGCGACGCCGCGCCGCTGGTCGCCGAGGTCAAGGCGCGCGGCGACGGCATGGGCTTCCGGACCCTCGAGCGCTGGCTCGGCGACAACGACGCGCTGTTCCTCTGGCGCGACCGCGCCGCGCCGCTGGTGCTGCTGCCGCTGCACGTCTGGCTCGAGCTGCTCGCGCGCGGTGCGCCTGCGCAACCGCCGCAGAGCGGAGGCGCGGCGTGAGCGCCGGCGAGGCCCGCCGGCCGGACCGCTGGCCCGACGCCGACCACTCCGACCTCGTCGTGCAGCTGCGCCGCCACGCCCTCGGCCGCGACGCGCGGGATGCCCTCCTGCAGCGTGCCGCCGACGAGATCGAGCGCCTGCGCCTCCAATCCGAGCCGAGCAAGGACCCCTCCCGATGAACGGCCTCGCCATGCACGGCATCGACCACCTCTCGGCCACCTCGCTCAACCTGTGGGCCACCCAGCCGGCGCTCTGGGCCATGGAGCGCCTGCTCGGCCGCCGCGCGCCCGTCGGCTGCGCCGCGCACCGCGGCACCGCCGCCGAGCACGGCGTCGCCCTCGGCCTGTTCGACCCGGCGCTCGCCGTCGAGGACTGCCAGGCGGCGGCGCTGGCCGAGTTCGACCGCCTCGCCGCCTTCGCCACCGACCCGAACCGCCCCCGCGAGCGTGACGCGGTCCCCGGCATCGTCGCCGCGGCGCTGGCCGAGCTGCGGCAGTACGGCGTGCCGACGCCACCTGCGACAGGCCAGCGCCAGCACCGGGTCGAGGTCGCGCTGCCGGACGTGCCCGTGCCGCTGATCGGCTACCAGGACTTCGTCTGGGACGGGCACGGCATCGTGCTCGACCTCAAGACCTCGCTGCGCCTGGCCTCCGAGATCGGCGCCGCGCACGCCCGCCAGGGCGCGGTCTACGTCACCGGCAGCAACCGCGAGATGCGGTTCTGCTATGCGACCCCGAAGAAGGTCGCGGTCTACGCGCTGGAGGACCCGGCGCGGCACCTCGCCGCACTGCGCCAGGTGGCGCTGCGGCTCGAGCGCTTCCTGCGGCTCTCGCGCGACCCGCAGGAGCTCGCCGCGCTGCTCTGCCCCGACTTCGAGCACTGGTGCTGGGCCACCGCCGAGGCGCGGGCGCTCGGGAGGCAGACCTATGGCTTCTGAGCGGATCCGGCGCCTGGGCCGCGACCTGCCCGGTCTGCTGCGCGACCTGCTCGACTGGCTCCTGCTCTGGAGCGCCCTCGTCCTGGTCTGGCTGCTCCTCGCCTGAGCGCCACCGGCCGCACGGCGCCGCGCACCCGCCGGACCTTCGGTGCGCGCATCCAACCTGAGGAGAGGCGCATGGCCCTCGGCCTGAACACCAGCACCAACGGTGCCGACTTCGTCCCGCACATCCGCTACGACGCCCGCGCCGGGCGGCTGTTCCGCGCCGACCGCAGCCAGGGCGCCGACGGGCGCTGGCAGACCGAGCTGGTCGACATCAGCCAGCCGCCGCCGCAGTTCGTCATGGACCTGGCCGCGATCGAGATCGGCTGGATGACGTACGTGGGCGGCACGCCGGACCTGCGCATGGTCGCCCACGGCACCACGCTGCCGCCGCAGCCCAGCAAGGACCACAAGCAGGGCTTCCGGGTGCGGGTCTTCGCACCGAAGCTGCTCGGCGGCCTGCGCGAGTTCGCCTCCTCTGCCAAGACCGTGATCGCCGCGCTCGACGCGCTGCACGGCGGCTTCGAGGCGGCGCCGGAGCGCCACCAGGGGCTCGTGCCGGTGGTCAGCCTGAGCGGCACCACGCCGGTCGTCACCAAGAGCGCGCAGGGCAGCAGCACGAACTACGCCCCGGTGTTCCGCATCGAGAAGTGGGTGCCGCGGCCGGAGGCGCTGGCCAAGGGCACGAGCGCTTCGCCGGCCTCCGCTTCGGCGGCCGCAGCGGCGCCGCCGGCACCGGCGCGGCACGTCCCGCCGCCTGCCCCTGCACCAGCCCCGGCGCCTGGACCCGCACCCGCGGTGGCGGTCCACGACACCGAGTTCTGACCCCGATGGCGACGGTGACGGCGGGGGGCATGCCTCGGCTCAGCGACGGCCTCATCTACCCACTGCCCGAGGCGCTGCGGCCGCTCGCCGCTGCGCGCCGCTGGGTCGTCTGGCGCTGGACCGACGCGGCGCCCGGCGCCAAGCCGGACAAGCCGCTGTTCCGCGCCGGCGATCCCTGGCGCCACGCCTCCACCCAGGACCCGGCCTCGTGGGACAGCTTCGGCGCCGCCATGGGCGCGGTCGCCGCGGGCGAGGCCGACGGCGCCGGTTACGTGCTGCGCGACGACGCGGAGCACGTCTTCCTCGACCTCGACGACTGCCGCGACCCAGTGAGCGGCGCCATCGCAGGCTGGGCGCTGCGGCTGGTCGAGGAGTGCGGCTCCTACGCCGAGCTGACGCCCTCCGGCCGCGGCCTGCGTATCGTCGGCACCAACGAGGGCTTCCGCGCCCCCGTCCACCGCAGCGTCGCCATGCCGGACGGCGGCCGGGTCGAGGTCTACCACCGCTGCCCGCGCTATGTGACCGTCTCGGGCTTGCTGCTGCCGGAGGCCCCGGACGCGCTCCGGCCGATCTGCGACGTCGCCGCCGATCTGCTGCTGCTGGCCCAGCCCGCCGTCGCCGCCCAGCCGGACGCGCCGCCGCCGACACCGGAGTCGCACCAGGCTAACCCCGACGCGATCGCCGTGCCCGAAGACATCGCCTCGGCCCTGGCGCAGATCCCGAACGCCGACCTACCCTGGGACGAATGGTCGCGGGTCGGCATGGCGGCCTGGCGCGCCTCGGGCGGCGGCGAGGACGGGTTCGCGGCCTGGAATGCCTGGTCGGCGAAGTCGGCCAAGCACCGCGACACGGCCTGCGAGGAACGCTGGCGGCACTGGTTCCGCAGCCCGCCCGACCGCATCGGCTTCGCCTCCCTCTACAGGCTCGCGCGCCTGGCCAACCCGCTCTGGGTCAAGCCCTCCCTGGTGCCCGGCCTGCAGGCCCACGCGCGCGCCCAGGGCGGCGTACAGGCCGGTGCGGTGGACTGGGAGGGCGAGGTGCCGCGGACGGCGCAGGCCCCGCCCAGCGCCGCGCCGGCGGCCCTGACGGCCACGCCCTTCGACCCGGCCGAGCTTGCCACGCTCGGCCCGCGGGAATGGGTCTACGGCCACTTCCTCATCCGCCGCTTCGTGTCCGTGCTCGGAGCGCCGGGCGGCACCGGCAAGACCGCCTACGCCGTCGCCGTGGCGCTCGCCGTCGCGCTCGGCCGCCCGCTGGTCGAGGAGCCGGTGCACGCCCCGGGCCCGGCCTGGATCTACAACCTCGAGGACCCGCGCGACGAGCTGCTGCGCCGCGTCCAGGCGGCCCTGATCGCGCACGGCGTCCGTCCCGACGACCTGGCCGGCCGGCTGTTCCTCGACAGCGGGCGCGACCGGCCGCTCGTCGTCGCGGCCAGGCTGCCGGACGGCACGGTGGTCGCCACGCCGGTGGTCGAGGCGCTGATCGAGGAGCTGCGCCGCCGCCGCGTCGCGCTGCTGGTGGTCGACCCCTTCGTGAAGTCGCACCGCCTCGAGGAGAACCGCAACGAGCAGATCGACTTCGCCGCGGCGCTCTGGGCGCGCGTCGCCGACGCCGCCGGCTGCGCCGTGCTGCTCGTGCACCACTTCCGCAAGGGCGGCGTCGCCGGCGACGCCGACGCCTTCCGTGGCGCCTCGGCGCTGGTAGACGCGGCGCGGGCCGCGGTGACGCTCACGGTCATGTCCGAGCGCGAGGCCGAGGGCTTCGGGGTGCCGCCGGAGCGGCGCCGGTTCCACGTCCGCGCCGACAACGCCAAGCTCAACCTCGCGCCGCCACCCGACCGCGCCGTGTGGCTGGAGCTCCGCTCGGTCGAGCTGCCGAACGGCGACCGGGTCCAGGCTGCGGCCCGCTGGGAGGCCCCGAGCGCCTGGGACGGGCTGCCGGCCCGGGTGGTGCTCGACGTGCTGCGCGAGATCGACGCCGCCCCGCCCGATGAGCTCTGGGGATCGCGCCGCCAGTCCGGCGACCGCTGGGCCGGCAAGCTGCTCGTCGAGCTCGGCGGCCGCTCCGAGGACCAGGCGGCCGCCATCCTGAAGGCCTGGGAAGGCAACGGCCTCCTGGTCCAGGTCACCTTCACCAACAAGCAGCGGAAGGAACGGCATGGATACCGTGTCGACGCGCAGAAGCACTGCGACATGCAGCGCGACCTCGGCGGCGGTCGGGCGTGGCAGGAGTGAGCCCTGCCGCAGCCCGACCGGCGCGGTACTGGCGCAGACCGGCGCGTGCGCCGGTTCCGGCGCCTTAAGACAACCGGCGCACCGGCGCACCGGTCGCTCCGGCGCAAGACCGGAGCAGACCGGCGCATGCCGGGGGCGCCTGTTGGTCCTTGTCTCGGTGGCGACGGACGCACCGGAGCCGCGGGAAGGCAGCCTGCGAGCGTCGCCATGACGGCCACTTGGGACCGCGAGAACCCGGGCGTCGGCATGGCCATCCAGGGCCTGGTGCAGTCGGTCGACGCGCTGACCGACGCCATGGAGCGGAAGTGGGGCACCGGGCGGCTGCGCCTGCTCGTGCCGGACGCGCTGCGCGAGCGCTTCGACCGGCAGTGGCGGAAGTGGCAGGCCGCCTACGCCGCGCAGGACCTCGAGGCGGTGCGGGCCCACTCCGAGGCCATGCGGCGGGCCTGGGCGGCGATGGACGCGGTGGCCGCCGACGCCGGCCACGCGCCGCTGGCGCCCGAGGTCTGGGAGACGCGCATGCCGGACGGGGTGGTGCTGGCCGTCGTGCGCACGAACCACGAGGCGCACGCGCTGGCGCGCGACGGCCGAGGAAAGGAGGTCTGGACCATGGACGAGATCGGGCGGGTGGTCTGCGCCTGGGAGGGGCGGCGCTGGGTGGACGCCGTGCGGGAGCACTTCCCGGGCGCCACGGTGGAGGCGTTGCGGCTTACCCCGCGCGGCGCCGAGTTCGACTGGGCGCGCGGCGACGAGATCCCGTTCGGCCACGACACCGGCGACACGCATGCGCGCACGCCGATCGCCGGGAGGCGCGCGTGACAGGGCTGCCCGGAGCGCCCCGCCCGCCGCGCTCCTGCCTCGACCGCGGCACCCGCAGCCCGGCCACGCCGCCCGAGGTCGACGCCATGCGCCGGCGTGCCTGGCGAGAGCAAGGCGTGGCTTCGCTCAGCATCGAAGACATCACAGACCCCTGGCTGCGCCAGGCGGTCCTGAACGAGGCCACTCGGCGCTGGGGGCCGCGCAGCGGAGGAGATCGGCATGGCCGGTAGGCGGAAGCAGGCGAAGGTCCGGCGCGAGGACCTGTCGAGGCCGTCCGAGTGGCGTCTGCAGCACGGCGGCTTCTCCGAGCCGGTCCGCGAGGCCGACCCGGAGACGGGCACGCCCGTGCAGCACCGGCGCGCCGTGGACACACTCGGGCTCATGCTGGCCAACGGCACCATCACCGCCGAGATGCACGAAGCGGGCGCGATCTTCCGCGGGCAGTTCCGGGCCGCGATGTTGGACGGCTTGCGGGCCATGCCGATGATCCGGATCGTGGGTGGCGGAGGCGCCTGCATCACGGAACAGCAGATCGCAGCCAGGGACAGGGTGGCATCTGCCATGGAGGTGCTCGGCGGCTCGGACAGCGCCGCCGGGAGCTGCGTATGGCACGTCGTCGGGCTGGAATGCTCTGTCCGGGAATGGGCGATGCGGCAGGGCTGGGGTGGCCGGACGGTGCCGGCGACGCAGGCGCAGGGGATGCTGGTCGCGGCGCTGAGCGTACTGGCAGCCCACTACCGGCTATAAACTGTGGGAGGTCTGGGGGAACTAGAACAAAGCCCCCATTTCTGGAGCATCAATGTCGGACCAACCCAACCTCGGCCAGCTTCTAGCAGAAGCATCAAGGCCCGACTTAGATCCGGAAGATGCTGTCTTCCAAATTGGTTTGCTGATCGATGCCGCGCATGATTTCGGTCATGAGGCTACAGTACTAGGGGCGCTTGCTCTCTGTGACCAGATCGAGAAGCGCCAAATGTCAGACGTGCTCAAGGCAACTGTTGAGTATTTCAAAGCCAATGCCTGGGCCGCTCTACAGGAGATTCGGCAGAGCGAACCTGCCGACGTGTGGCTTTGGGAACACCCCGAGCTTTCCAAGCAGATCCTCCACCTACGCAGAGCCTGGGCACACCCAGGTTTTGCGGCACTCCCTTCAATCCGAAAGTGTCAGATCCTGACGAACCTCGCCAATCAGATGAACGCTGCTGGCCGCTTCGTCGACGCCATTCAACTTTGGGATCAAGCGCTGGCTTTGAATCGAAACTTCGCAATGGCACTTGGGAACCGTGGTGCTGGCCTGATGCATTACGCACGAGCTCTCTACGATCCAGGCCACCAAATCCTCTTTCTGAGAGGCGCACTGTCTGGTCTTCACGCCGCACTTGCAAAAGACGCCATTTGGGAAGGCGGCGAAGAGGCCGCCAAAGGCCCACATCAGGGATTCGCGCGCCTTCGTGATGATCTGACGTCACGCCTAGACGGGTTTGAAGACGTCGAACTCGATCCCGACAATGTGGATCACTTGGGTGCCGATTTAGGTGAGCGGGAATATCGCCGGTGGTGCATGCAGAGGCGTCTTTTCCTGAACCCGCTGAACGATCTGTGGCGTCGCCCTATCGTTGCTCACGACGTGCTGACTCTGCCGGACCTGACCACACCGCTGACTGACGGCCCGGAGCCCCCTCGAATCATCGCATTCTACAACCAAATCAAGCAGGAATACGCGTCGGCTCGCTGGCTCCTGTTCAGTGGACTTACCGCCGACGGGCCGCATAATTCGGATCGTGGCGTTGTCCTTTTCAACACTCTCGACTATCCGATCCATGGTCTTGCTATAGAGCAGGTGAAAATAGCTTTCCGTGCTGCTTATTCACTGCTGGACAAGATCGCAATTTTCATCAACGTTTATCTTGGTCTGGATGTGCCGACTGCGCGCGTGAGCTTCCGCAGCATCTGGCTTGAAAAAACGGGGAAGGGCTGGGTGATTCGGCCTGAGTTCGCTCGCCTGGACAACTGGCCACTGCGGGGCCTGTTTTGGCTGGCGAAGGACCTATACGAGCCGGACTTCAGCGATGTCACCGACCCAGATGCTCGCGGAGTCCGCGCCATCCGAAACCACCTCGAGCATCGCTTTCTGCGCATTCACGATGGGACACTCGCCTTCCCACTATCTGCTATTGAGAAGGTCACTGATGATCCGCCATCTATGAGCGTCGATCGAGCTGTATTTGAGGCAAAGGCAATTCGCTTGTTGCAGCTCACGCGCAGCGCCGTGGTCTACCTCTCGCTCGCGGTGAGGCGAGAGGAGGAACGGCAGTCTCGGGAATGCCCAGTTGGCTTGGTTTCTATGCCGCTTTCTCTTTGGAGCGACGATTGGAAGCGGTGACAGTCAAGCACAAACCGTACCGACCTGAGTTTCGGAGAGCGAAGAAGAAGGTAGATCAGCGAAAGAATGTCGCGTTGATGCCTGGAACTCATATCGGGTAATCTCTCGACAGTCGTTGAATTGCGGCTGCGGCCAGTGGCTCCTCAGCCACTTCTCTCGCCGATCGAGGTAGAGACGAAGTAATAATCCAGGGTCCTTCCTGCGCCCGGCGTATGCGGGGGGCGGAAGCGCGCAAGACGCCTAGCGCCAGGCCGATTTTCCAGGTTGCCAGCGTCGCGCGGTTGCCAGCCGAGCCGGCCACCGTTCCACGATCACGCAGGTGCAGATGCCCCAGGCCCCATGGTCTGCGAGCGCCGTCGAGGCGCGCGCGGTCGCCGCTCTGCTGCCCTATGCCGGCAACGCGCGCACGCACTCCGCCGAGCAGGTGGCGCAGATCGCGGGCAGCATCCTCGAGTTCGGCTTCGTCGCGCCGGTCGTGGTCGACGAGCGCGGCGAGATCATCGCCGGCCACGGCCGGCTGCTGGCCGCGAAGTCCCTCGGCCTCGACGCCGTGCCCACCATCGTCCGCGGCGGCCTGACCGACGCGCAGAAGGCCGCCTACCGCCTCGCCGACAATCGCATCGCGCTGAACGCCGGCTGGGACGAGGCGCTGCTCGCGGCCGAGGTCGCGAAGCTGCAGGACATGGGCGGCATCGACCTGGCGCTCACCGGCTTCGACGGCGCCGAGATCGAGCGGCTGCTGGCCGGGCTGGAAACCGAGGCCGGCAACCTGCCGGCGCCGGCGGTTGCCAGCGGTGTCGAGCCGGCTGCTGGCAACCAGCCGCCCGTGGATGGCGCTGAGCCGGGAGAGGATCCCGCGGATGCGGAGCCGTCGCCGCCGCGCCAGGCCGTCGCCCGCGTCGGCGACATCTGGCTGATGGGCGAGCACCGCCTCGCCTGCGGCGACAGCACCAACCGCAGCACCGTCGCGCGCGTCGTGGGCGCGGACCGCGCGGCGCTGCTCTTCACCAGCCCGCCCTACGGCAACCAGCGGGACTATACGACCGGCGGCGTCTCGGATTGGGACGCGCTGATGCTGGGCGTGTTCCAGCAGCTCGACGGCGCGGTCCGGCGCGACGCGCAGGTGCTGGTGAACCTCGGCCTGATCCATCGCGAGGGGGAATGGCAGCCCTACTGGCAGGGCTGGCTGGACTGGATGCGCGGCCAGGGCTGGCGGCGCTTCGGGCTCTACGCCTGGGACCAGGGTCCGGGTCTGCCCGGCGACTGGAACGGCCGCCTGGCGCCCGCCTTCGAGCTGGTCTTCCACTTCAACCGGGAGGCCCGGGCGCCGAACAAGATCGTGCCCTGCAAGTGGGCCGGCACGCCCAACAAGGGCAGCGGGCTGCGCGCCGCCGACGGCGAGGTGAAGGCCTACACCCACATCGGCCTGCCGGTGCAGGAGATGCGCATCCCGGACAGCGTGCTGCGGATCACCCGGCACAAGGGCCGAGGCATCGAGACCGAGCACCCGGCGGTGTTCCCCGTCGCGCTGCCGGAGTTCCTGATGCGCGCCTACACCGACGAGGGCGAGGTGGTGTTCGAGCCCTTCGCCGGCTCCGGCACCACCATCCTGGCCGGCCAGCGGACGGGGCGGCGGGTGCGGGCCATCGAGCTCGCGCCGGCCTATGTCGATCTGGCGATCGCCCGCTGGCGCATGCTGCATCCCGACCTGCCGGTCACGCTGGCCGAGGACGGCCGCGACTTCGACGCCGTTGCCGTGGCGCGTGCGGAGGCGATGCCCGATGCTGCCTGACCTCCGCGTCGAGATGATGCCGGTCGCTGCGCTGGCGCCCTACGCGTCGAACGCGCGACTACACCCGACCGAGCAGGTGGCGCAGCTGGCGGCCTCGATCGGCGAGTTCGGCTTCAACGTGCCGGTGCTGGTGGACGACGCGGGTGTGCTGATCGCCGGCCACGGCCGCGTGCTGGCCGCCAGGGCGCTCGGGCTGGAGGAGGTGCCCGCCATCCGCATTGGCCATCTGACGGAGGCGCAGGCGCGCGCCTTCCGGCTGGCGGACAACCAGCTGGCGCTCAACTCCACCTGGGACGAGGGCCTGCTCGCGGCGGAGCTGCGGGCCCTGCGCACCGACGAGTTCGACCTTGGGCTGATCGGCTTCGATGGCGCGACCCTGGACCGGCTCTTGGGCGAGGAAGCGGCCGATGCGCCCACCGCGCCTTCTGGCGATCCCGATGCCCGGGCGCCGGAGCCGCCGGAGGCACCCGTCACGCGGCCCGGCGATCTGTGGCTGCTGGGGCCGCACCGGCTGCTGTGCGGCGATGCCACCAGCGCGGTGGACGTCGCGCGGCTGCTGGACGGCGCGCGGCCGCACCTGATGATCGCGGACCCGCCTTACGGGGTGAACTACGATCCGGAATGGCGGAACGAGGCCGGCGTGTCGGCGACGATGCGCACCGGCAAGGTGGCGAACGATGATCGCGCAGACTGGCGCGAGGCCTGGGCGCTGTTCCCCGGCGACGTCGCCTATGTCTGGCACGCTGGCGTGCATGCGCGGACCGTCATCGAGAGCCTGGAGGCGGCGGGCTTCGCGATCCGCAGCCAGATCGTCTGGGCCAAGCCGCGCTTCGTGCTGGGGCGCGGTGATTATCACTGGATGCATGAGCCGGCGCTCTATGCGGTGCGCAAGGGGGCGACCGGCCACTGGCAGGGCGCGCGCGACCAGGCGACGCTCTGGCCGATCGGCAGCGGCGGCGACGAGGACGCCGCCACCGTGCACGGCACGCAGAAGCCGGTGGAGTGCATGCGCCGACCCATGCTGAACAACAGCGCGCCGGGCGACGCGGTCTACGAGCCGTTCTGCGGCAGCGGAAGCACCATCGTCGCGGCGGAGACCACGGGGCGCATCTGCTACGCGATGGACATCGACCCGCGGTACGTCGACGTCGCGGTGCGGCGCTGGCAGAATTTTACTGGGCGGGCAGCAGTGTTGGCGGGTGAGGACCGGGTGTTTGACGACATCGCCGCCGCACGTGGTATGCAGGAGGCAGCGCAGGCCGTCGTCTGACGCCTTGCCATGCTAACCAGTGCTGTCCAAGATCAGTCCCGTTGTCTCGCCCGGCTTGTCCCAGTGCGGGAAGTGCCCACAAGCCTCAAACCAGTGAATCCGGGCATCGGGGAACAGTGCCTTTGCGCGGCCGGCCTGGACCGGGAAGCACACGCGGTCCTGTCGGCCCCAGCCGATTACCAATCTGCCAGGAAGGGATTTCGGTGCCGCGCCCTCCTGGGTTGGTCCATATGCGAGGCTGTGAAGCAACTCGTCGAAGGAGGGCGCGGCTGCGTAGCTGCGCATCTCCTCGAGTGTCACCACCGGAGAAAGCCGCCATGGTCGCGGCGAGAACTGCGGGAACAGCAGCGTTCGGCCGATCGCGCTGCCGGTGATGGCTGGCATGATCGGCTGCAGCAGCCGGACTAGCCGGATCGACACCGCGATCGAGGTGTAGAAGAACCGGCGCTCCCATCCCTGCCAAAAACCGCCGGGGTCGAGCGAAACGGTGGCCCCCACCACGCCGCGCCGCGCGAGCTCCAGCACGAGCCGCGCGCCCATCGAGCTGCCAACGGCATCGACCCCGGTCAGGCCCTCGGCGGCGAGGAACTCGGTGACTGCCCGGGCGAGCGTGTCGATCGACACCTCATCCTGCAAAGGCGGGCTCTCGCCAAACCCGGGGAGATCGACGGCGATGACCTCTCGCTCTCGGGCAAGGTCGTGGAGGATCGGGCCCCAGGATCGCCATGAGCCGCCCAGGCCATGGATCAGCAGCAGGGGCCTTCCCCGGCCAAGCCGGACGAAGTGCATAGCACTCAACCGCCGCACTCCACGCGCGCGACGTTCGTATTCTTGGGCGGCATCGAAAGGTTTCCCTGTCAAATGCGAACCTGAACGCCGCCGAGACCTGAACGTTGCCCGGCTGGCCAAGATGGTGGCCACGGCGGCGCTGGGCGTCGCGCCCTACTCAGCCGGCGATGTGGTACACGGTGTAGGAGCCTCGCGCGCCTTCCTTGTTCGGCCCGACCTGGCGCACCCGCTCCAGCACCTGGACCTCGATCCCCTGGCGCTTCTTGAGGCCGGCGAAGAACCCGCGGACCGTGTGCGGCGCCCAGCCGGTGGCCTCGGCGATCTGCGCCACCGTCGCGCCCTCGGGGCGGCGGAGCATCGCCAGCACCGCCTCCTGCTTCGTGCCCTGGCGCGGCGTGCGCGGCGCGCCGGGCTCGCGCGCGGCGCGGGCCGGCTTGCCGGCGAGCATCGCGCGGAGGGCGTCGATCGCGTCGGCGAGGTCGTAGCGCTGGTTCGCCTCGTCGTCCCAGGCGGCGAGCACCCGCTGGGCCGCCGCCTTCAGCCCGCGCGGCGTCCGTTCCGCGAGCGCCTTGTCCAGCAGGGAAGCGTCCTCGGCCTGCGGCGCCCACTCCTCCGCCGGCCCGTAGATCAGGGCCTCGTCCACCCCAAGCCGCTCGTGGCGGGGGCGGTCGTCCTCCTCCTCCGGTTCGCGCTCGTCCGGCGCCCAGGGCGAGCCGTGGGCCGCCTCGACCTCCTCCGCGGAGGCATCGCCCGGCGCGTCCTCCGCCCCGCCCGTGGGCGCCGTGTCCGCCGGCGTCGCGGTGGCCTCCGCAGTGGCGCGGCGCTCGGCGTTGCGGCGCGCGATGGCGGCGGCGCTCTGCTCGTCCTCCTCCGGCGCGTCGCCCGCGTTCGGGTCGATGCCGATGGCGCGCAGCCCGTCGTCGGTGACCTTCAGCAGCATCTCGTCGCCGTCCACCGTCCACTTCGCGATGGCGTCGTAGGCGGGGCGGTGCACCGCGACCACCAGGTCGTTCCTGAGCAGCGCCTGCGCGACCTTCTGGCGCGCGCCGGTGGGGAGGCGCTCGGGCGGGTAGGCCAGGCGCTCGGGGTGCCGCGCGGCGGCATCGAGGATCGCGCGCTGCGTGTCGGAGAGCTTCATCGTCGGGGTCCTTGGTCCGGCACCCGACCATCCGGGTGCTACCACCCCGAGCCCCTGGCGGGGCTGGACCATGCCGATGCGCGGCGCGTGACGGATCCTTCGCGCTGCGGGCGGGGCTGAGCCAAGCGCCTTCGCCGCTGCGATCATTGCTTTCTTCGGGGGCTCCGGATCACATCATGATCGCCACCGCGCAGCCGGGCCGCGTGGCCTCGCAGCGCGAGGTGGCGCGCCGCCTCGGCGTCTCCCACACGGCGCTGCAGAAGGCGCAACGTGCCGGCCGCATCGCGCCCGAGCCCGATGGCGGCTGGGACGTCGACAAGGTGCGCGCGCGGCTCGCCGACAGCAGCGATCCCGTCCGGAAGACCGCGACGCTGGCGCCGGCTCCATCGGCAGCACTGCGACCTGCAGCGCCGCCGCCTATCGCGGCGATGCCGCCCACCGCCGATCCGCTGCCGCGCGCCGCCCAGAACACCTTCCACGACGCGCGGACGGCGAACGAGGTGCTGAAGGCGCAGGAGCGCCGGCTGCGGCTCGACGAGCGCAAGGGCAGGCTGGTCGACAAGGCCCGCGCCCTGCTGCTGGTGCACCGCCTGGCCAAGGAGGAGCGCGACGCCGTGCTCGCCTGGCCCGCCCGCGTCGCCGCCGAGATGGCGGCCGAGCTCGGCGTCGACGCGCACCGGCTGCAGACCATGATGGACGCGCGCCTGCGCGAGCATCTGGCGGCACGGCACGATGTCCGGGTGGGCGTCGGCTGATGGCGGGCGAGCACCTGCTCGACGAGCTCGGCCGGTTCGACGGCGACGCCGAGATCCTGCAGGCCTGGCGCGACGGCATGGCGCCCGAGCCGACCCTGCTCGTCTCCGAGTGGGCGGATCGGCACCGCATCCTGGGCTCGCGGGATTCGGCCGAGCCTGGCCCCTACCGCACCGCGCGCACGCCCTACCTGCGCGAGGTGATGGACGCGCTGTCGCCTGCGCACCCGGCGCGGCGTGTGGTCTTCATGAAAGGCGCGCAGGTCGGCGCGACCACCTGCGGCAGCAACTTCATCGGCTACGTCATCCACCACGCGCCGGGGCCGATGCTCGCGGTGCAGCCGACCACCGAGCTCGCCAAGCGCTTCTCCGACCAGCGCATCGAGCCGCTGGTCGAGGAGACGCCCGCCATACGGGAACGGGTGGCGCCGGCCCGGTCGCGGGACAGCGGCAACCGGCAGCTCTCGAAGGAGTTCCCCGGCGGCCAGCTGGTGATGACCGGCGCGAACAGCGCGGTCGGGCTGCGATCGATGTCGGCGCGCTTCCTCTTCCTCGACGAGATCGACGCCTATCCCGGCGATGTCGAGGGCGAGGGTGACCCGATCGCGCTCGCCGAGGCGCGGGCGCGCACCTTCGGCTGGCGGCGCAAGGTTTTCCTCGTCAGCACGCCCACCGTCGCCGGGCTGTCGCGGATCGAGCGGGAGTACCTGGCGACCGACCAGCGGCGCTTCTTCGTGCCATGCCCGCACTGCCGGGCGATGCAGTGGCTGCGCTTCGAGCGGCTGGTCTGGGACGACGGCGAGCCGGAGACGGCGCGGTACCTGTGCGAGGCGTGCGACGGCGCGATCGGGGAACAGCACAAGGCGGCGATGCTGGTCGCGGGCGAATGGCGGGCGACCGCCACCGCGACGGACCCGCACGCCATCGGCTTCCACATCTCCGCCCTCTACTCGCCGCCGGGCTGGATGCCCTGGTCCGAGATCGCGCGGCTATGGCTCGCCGCGCAAGGGGACGACCGCGCGATCAAGACGTTCCGCAACACCGTGCTGGGCGAGACCTGGCAGGAGGCCGGCGAGGCGCCGGACTGGCAGCGGCTCTACGACCGCCGCGAGCACTGGCCGGCCGGGACCGTGCCGATGGGCGGGCTGCTGCTCACCGCCGGCGTCGACGTGCAGCGCGACCGCCTCGAGGCGAGCCTCTGGGCCTGGGGCGAGGACCGGCGGTCCTGGCTGGTCGAGCACCGCGTGCTGGCCGGCAACCCGTTCGAGGCGGCGGTCTGGGAGGAGCTGCGGCGGCTGCTCGGCGAGACCTGGCGGCACGCCAGCGGCCACCGCCTGCCGGTCGCCGTGGCGGCGGTCGACAGCGGCGACGGCATGACCACGGCGGAGGTCTACGCCTTCGTCCGGCGCGCCGGCGCCGGCCGGGCGATCGCCGTGAAGGGCCAGGACGGGCTGCGCGCGGCGGTCGGCCAGCCGGCGGCGACGGAGGTGCGGCGCAACGGCCGGAAGCTCGGTGGCCTGAAGGTCTGGCCGGTCGGCTCGTCCTTCCTCAAGGGCGAGACCTACGGCTGGCTCAAGCTCGACCGGCCGACGGCGGAGAGCGGCGACCCGTTCCCGCCCGGCTTCGTGCATCTGCCGGTGCACGCGGCGGGCGAGGAGTTCTGCCGCCAGCTCACCGCCGAGCAGCTGGTGGCGCGCGCCGGCCGCAACGGCTTCCGCCGGCTGGAGTGGGTCAAGACGCGCGAGAGGAACGAGGCGCTCGACTGCCGGGTCTACGCCCGGGCCGCGGCGGCGGCGCTCGGCATGGACGGCTGGGGCGACGGGCGCTGGGCGCGGATGGCCGATGCGCTCTCGCTGCCGGCGGAGGAGCCGGCCGTGGCCCCGACGCCGGCGCCCGGCGCACCACCACTGGCCACGCGCCCGCGCGCCTGGCTCGCCCCGCGCGGCGGCTGGCTGCGCTGACGCCACCTTCGACGGAGGCCCGCATGAGCGGAAGCTTCGGCCCCGGCGCCTTCGTCGGCGCCATCGCGCACGGCAACCCGGTGGCCCCGACCGACCGCAGCGGCGCCACCGCCGCGCCCGGTACCGCACAGGCCGTGATGCCGGCCAACCCGCGCCGGCGCGGGCTCTGGCTGCAGAACCTCTCGGGCGCCGACCTCTGGCTGAGCGCCCTCGGCCCGGCCACCGCCGGCCCGCCCTCCCTCCGCCTGCCGCCCGGCGCGCTGTACGAGGCGCCGGCGCACGGCGTGCCGGCGGGCGAGGTCTCGGTGCTCGGCGGCGCGGCCGGGCAGGCCTTCGCCGCGCGGGAGTGGTGAGGCGGTGCCGCTCTTCCTGCCGGCCGCGGCGACGCACCCGGGCTACGCCGCGGGCTGGCGCTACGCCGCCTGGGACGGGCCGGTCGTCGGCACCACCGCCTCGCCGGCGCAGGACGTCGCGCACGCGCTGGTCTTCCCGATCGCGGCACCGATGACCCTGGTCGAGCTCGGCGTGCGGGTGTCGACCGCGGGCGTCGGCAGCGCGCTGAAGGCCGCCGTCTACCGCCTGGAGGCCGGTCGCCCGGTCGGCCCGCCGCTCGCGGCGACCGACGCGGGCGTCCCCACGGTGGCCGCCGGCGCGGCCGGAGCGGCGGTCGCGCCGGCGCCGATCCCGCCCGGCGTCTACGCCTGGACGACGCGCCAGGCCTGGACCGGCGCCGGC
>CAZMCV010000006.1:0-50164 GCA_964564645.1 uncultured Acetobacteraceae bacterium | reverse complement strand
TGGTGAGGTCCAGGGTATCGGTGAGGACGGCCGAGCCGAACACCTGCATGATCCGCCAGGCGCCGCCGCCAGACCCGCGCCCCGGCCGCGCAGCGCGACCCGCGATACCCCCCCGGAACCGGCGTCCACGGCGCCCATGCCCGGCCTGGACCAGCCCGATCCGCCCGCCCTGCCGCCCACGCCCGATTCCCCGCGCAAGCGCCAGGTCGCCGCCGGGCCCGAGGGCCGCACCCCCCGCCGCCCCACGCGGCCGCCCGTCCAGCCCGACCGGCTGGAGCGGCTGGTCGCCGCCGCGCGCGCCAGCCTCGAGGACGACAAGGCGGAGGATATCCGCGTCCTCGACGTCGCCGACCGTGCCAGCTTCACCGATCGCATGGTCATCGCCACCGGCCTCGTCGAGCGGCAGATCACCGCCATGGCGACCCATCTGGTCGAAGCCTTCGAGAAGGAGGGGCTGCGCCTGCGCCGCGACGCCATCCAGGGCTCGCCCGACTGGGTGCTGATCGACGCCGGCGACCTGGTGGTGCACCTGTTCCGGCCGGAGGCGCGGATCACCTACGCGCTCGAGCGCATGTGGGGCCCGGAAAGTCCCTCCGGCACCGAGCCGTCGCCGCCGGCGGCCGCGGAGGATCCCGCGGGGGAGCGCGTGGAGGAGACGGAGGACGAGTAGGCCGCCGGCCAGGCTGATCGCCATCGGGCGGCTGCGCGCCGGCTCGCCCGAGGCGCTGCTCTTTGCCCATTACGCCGAAAGGCTGCGCCCGAGGCTGGCGCTGACCGAACTGCCGGAAGGGCGCGGCGCCGCCGCCGCCGAGATCCGCCGGCGCGAGGGCGAGGCGCTGCTCGCCGCCCTGCCCGCCGGGGCGTTGGCCGTGGCGCTCGATCTGGGCGGCGAGGCGCCGACCAGCGAGGCCCTCGCCGCCCGCCTGACGCGCTGGGAGGAGGCCGGCCGCACGCCCTGCTTCCTGATCGGCGGGGCGGAGGGGCTCGACCCGGCCGTGCTGGCGCGGGCCGAGCACCGCCTCTCGCTCGGGCCGATGACCTGGCCGCATTTCCTGGTGCGGGGGATGCTCGCCGAGCAGCTCTATCGCGCGCAGGCGATCCGGGCCGGGCATCCCTATCACCGGGCCTGGCGGCCCCCGGCCGGGGGCAGCTGAGGCGGGGGCCGCGCGAAGGGGAAGGCGCGTGGTTTCAAAAGGCCTGGCGGCCTTCTGCGGGGAGGTCGGGAGGGACAGCGCCCCTCCGGCTCGCCCGAATCAGTCCGCCTTCAGCACCTCCCCCGCCAGGTAGAGGCTGCCACAGACCAGCACCCGCGCCGCCGCCCCCTCCCGCGGCAGCGCCGCCAGCGCCGCCGCGACCGTCGGCCCGGGCCGCGCCCGCCCGCCGCTCGCCGCGATGATCGCCTCGACCGGCATCGCCAGGTGCTGCCCCGGCTCCGCCACCGCCCAGAGCGTGTCCGCCAGCGGGACCAGCGGGGCGAGGAAGCCCTCCGCGCCCTTCCCCTTCTTCATGCCGGTGATCAGGTGGATCGGCCGCTCCGGCGCCTCCGATCGCCAGGCCCGCAGATGCTCGGCCAGCGCCTGCCCCGCACCGGGATTGTGCCCGCCATCCAGCCACAGCTCCCACCCTGGCGGCAGCCCGGCCGCCAGCCGCCCGCCGCCCAGCCGCTGCAGCCGCGCCGGCCATTCCGCCCGCGCCACGCCCTCGGCGATCGCCGCCGCCGTCAGCCAGGGGGGATTCCAGGCGCGCAGCGCGGCGATGGCGATCCCGGCATTGTCCGCCTGGTGCGGCCCGGGAAGCCCCGGCGCCGGCAGGTCGAGCGCGCCCGCAGCATCCGCATAGGCCAGCCCGCCCGGCGCCGGCGCGATCCGCCAGTCGCGGTCGCGCGCCCGCAGCTCCGCGCCCACCTCCCCCGCCCGCGCCGCGATCACCGCCAGCGCCTCCGGCGCCTGCGCGCCCGTCGCGCAGGGCACGCCGGGCTTCAGGATCCCCGCCTTCTCGAAGGCGATCCTCGCCAGCGTGTCGCCGAGGAAATCCATGTGGTCCATGGAGACCGAGGTGATCGCGGTCGCCGCCGGCCGATCCACCACATTCGTCGCGTCCAGCCGCCCGCCGAGCCCCGTCTCCAGCACCAGCAGATCCGCCGGGACCGTGGCGAACAGGTGGAAGGCGACGGCGGTCGTGATCTCGAAGACGGTGATCGGCGCGCCGCCCTGGGCCCGCTCCACCGCTTCCAGCGCCTCGGCCAGCACGCCCTCCTCCACCAGCCGCCCGGCCAGGCGGATGCGCTCATGGAAGCGCACCAGATGGGGGGAGGTGTAGACATGCACGCGCTGCCCCGCGGCCTCGGCGATCGCGCGCAGGAAGGCACAGGTCGATCCCTTGCCGTTCGTCCCCGCCACATGCACCACCGGCGGCAGCCGCCGCTCCGGATGGCCGAGCACGCCGAGGCACCGCTCCATCCGCCCGAGGCTGAGGTCGATCAGCTTCGGATGCAGCGCGTGCAGCCGGTCGATGATCGCCTCGGCGCGGGACATCGGCGACGGGCCCCCGGTCAGCCCTGGGCGGGGCCGGAGGCGGCCGGCGGCGCGGCGGCCGTGGCCTCGTCGGCGGGTGGGGCGGCGAGGGCGAGGACGGGCTCGGCCGGTTCCGCCTCGGCGACCGCCTCATCCTCCGGCGCCGGCCGCTCGGGCAGCCGCAGCAGGCCGATCAGCCGCGCGAGCGTCGCCCGCATCTCGGCGCGCGGCACCACCATGTCGAGGATGCCGTGTTCCAGCAGGTATTCGGCGCGCTGGAAGCCCTCGGGCAGCTTCTCGCGCACCGTCTGCTCGATCACGCGGGCGCCGGCGAAGCCGATCAGCGCGGCGGGCTCGGCGATCTGGATGTCGCCCAGCATGGCGAAGCTCGCCGTCACGCCACCGGTGGTCGGATCGGTCAGCACGACGAGGAAGGGCAGCCCCGCCTCCTTGACCATGCGCGACGCGATCACCGTGCGCGGCATCTGCATGAGGGAGACCGCGCCTTCCTGCATGCGGGCCCCGCCCGAGGCGGTGAAGACGATCAGCGGGCTGTCCTGCAGCACCGCGAGCCGGGCGGCGGTGACGATCGCCTCCCCCACCCCGGCGCCCATGGAGCCGCCGAGGAAGGCGAACTCGAAGGCCGCGACCACCGCCCGCTGCCCCTCGATCGTCCCATGGGCGACGATGACGGCGTCCTCGAGGCCGGATTTCGTCTGCGCCTCCTTCAGCCGGTCGGCGTAGCGTCGCTGGTCGCGGAAGCGCAGCGGGTCGGCCGGCGCCTTGGGCAGCTCGATCCGCTGCCAGCCCGGGTCGAGCGTCACCTCCAGCCGCAGCTTCGCGCCGATGCGGCGATGGTGGCCGCAATGCGGGCAGACATGCAGCGCCCGCTCGAGATCGGCATGGAAGATCATCTGCTCGCAGGCCGAGCATTGGTGCCAGAGATTGTCCGGCACCTCGCGCGAGCCGCCGAACAGCGTCTTGATCTTGGGCAGCGCCCACTCGCTGATCCAGTTCATGTCGGGGCGATCAGCTCCAGCCAGGGGGAAATGGCCGCGGTCGCACGCCGCGTCCCGCCGCGGCGCCGATAGGCGAGGAAGGCCGCGCCCGCAAGGAAGGGCTCGCGCGGCAGGAACGGGGCCCGCAGATCCCGGGCGGGGGAAGGAGGCTCCGTCGGCGCGGCGCGACTATCGCAGGAGGCAGGCCGGAAAATCCGCCGGGCGATGGCTGAGCAGCTCGAACAGGATGCCGCCATAGATGCACAGGAAGACGGCCGACCACCGCCAGATCATCCATCGGTACTCCGGCTCGAGGATCCCGATGTCGACCAGCTTCACGCGGAAGGAATCCTGGTGCACCTTCATGCACTCGTAGCAGTGCTTGCAGCGCTGGTAATACGATTTCTGCATCATCACGAACATGAAGACCAGCAGCGGGCTGATCCCGGCGACGAGACCCATGGTGGTACACGACAGGGGCGTGCTGGTGGAGTCCTCGACCTTGTAGTACGAATACACGACGCCGGCGAAGACCAGGACGGTGGCGAGGCATTTCTGGCTGACGTCGATCGCGAAGGCGAGGTGACGGTTGTATTGCTCGAGCGCCATCCGGAACACGGCCTGCCGGGTCGCATCACCCGCGGGAGGCTCGGCGCCCGGCGAGGCCGGCAAGGCGGTTTCGATGGAGAGGTTCACGAAGCGCCTCCAGGCTGCTGTCCGGCCCGCCTTCCCATTCGCGGCGCCTGGCGCCGGGGCTGCCTGTTCCCGGCGCGATCCGGATAGCACCGATCGGCGTCCGGTCATCGGCCCTCCCGGCTGGCTGGGCCGGGGGGTGGCCGCGCGGCCGCCCCGGCCAGCGGCCCGGCGCGCACCGGATCAGCGCCCCGCCCGGATCGCCTCCGCCAGCCCGCGCACCTGGTCGAGCACCTGCCGTGCCGTCCCCGGCCCCGCCCGCCCCTCCTCGTCGAGGCTCGCCGCCAAGGTGTCGACCAGCGCCGTGCCGACGACCGCGCCATCGGCGATGCGCGCCGCCTCGGCGGCCTGCGCCGGCGTGCGGATGCCGAAGCCGATGCAGACCGGCAGGTCGGTGTGGCGCCGGATGCGCGGCAGCGCCTGCGCCAGGCTCTCGCTGGTCGCGCTCTTCGTGCCGGTGATGCCGGTGATCGAGACGTAGTAGACGAAGCCCGAGGTCGCGCCGAGCACGCGCGGCAGGCGCGCCTCGTCCGTCGTCGGCGCCACCAGGCGGATCAGGTCGAGGCCCTCAGCCTTCGCGCTCGGCTCGATCTCGTCCGCCTCCTCGGGCGGGACGTCCACCACGATCAGCCCGTCCACGCCGGCGGCCGCGCAATCCGCGCAGAAGGCCGCGATGCCGTAGGTCAGGATCGGGTTGTAGTAGCCCATCAGCACGACCGGCGTGGCCGCATCGCCCGCGCGGAAGGCGCGCACCAGCGCCAGCACCCGCTTCACGGTGGCGCCGGCCTTCAGCGCGCGCAGCGCCGCCTTCTGGATCGAGGGGCCGTCGGCCATCGGATCGGTGAAGGGCATGCCGATCTCGAGCACATCCGCGCCGGCCGCCGGCAGCCCGCGCAGGATCTCGAGCGAAGTCGCCTCGTCCGGGTCGTAGGCCTGCAGGTAGGTGACGAGCGCCCCACGGCCCTCGCGCTTCAGCGCGGCGAAACGGTCGGCAATGCGGCTCATGGGTTCGCCCTCGAATGCCGGGGGCGCGCATCCGCGCGCCCGGCCATCTGCGGCAGTCGCCGGGAACAGGCCGCGCGCATCACATGGAGACCCCGAGATGGCGGGCGACGGTGAAGATGTCCTTGTCCCCGCGGCCGCAGAGATTCATCACCAGCAGCGCGTCGCGCGGCATCGTCGGCGCCAGCTTCATCACATGCGCCAGCGCATGCGCGGGCTCGAGCGCGGGGATGATCCCCTCGAGCTTCGAGCAGAGCTGGAACGCCGCCAGCGCCTCGTCATCCGTCGCGCCGACATACTGCACGCGGCCGAGCTCATGCAGCCAGGAATGCTCGGGGCCCACGCCGGGATAGTCGAGGCCGGCGCTGATCGAATGCGCCTCCAGCACCTGCCCGTCCTCGTCCTGCAGCAGGTACATGCGGTTGCCGTGCAGCACGCCTGGCCGGCCCTTCTCGAGCGACGCGGCATGTTCGTGCGTGTCGAGGCCCCGCCCCGCCGCCTCGACGCCGATCATCGCGACCGAGGTCTCGTCGAGGAACGGGTAGAACAGCCCCATCGCATTCGACCCGCCGCCGATCGCGGCGACCAGCGCATCCGGCAGCCGGCCTTCCGCGGCCAGGATCTGCTCGCGCGTCTCCTCGCCGATCACCGACTGGAAGTCGCGCACCATCATCGGATAGGGGTGCGGGCCGGCGACCGTGCCGATGCAGTAATAGGTGTCCTCGACATTGGCGACCCAGTAGCGCAGCGCCTCGTTCATCGCGTCCTTCAGCGTCGCGGCACCCGACGTCACCGGCCGCACCTCGGCGCCGAGCAGCTTCATGCGGAAGACGTTGGGCTGCTGCCGCTCGACATCGGTCGCCCCCATGAAGACCGTGCAGGGCAGGTCGAAGAGCGCGCAGGCGGTCGCGGTGGCGACGCCGTGCTGGCCCGCGCCGGTCTCGGCGATGATGCGGGTCTTGCCCATGCGCTTGGCCAGCAGGATCTGGCCGAGCACGGCGTTGATCTTGTGCGCGCCGGTGTGGTTCAGCTCGTCGCGCTTGAAGTAGACCTTGGCGCCCTTGTCGGGCGCCGCGCCCTGGCGGAGATGCGCGGTCAGCCGCTCCGCCGACCAGAGCGGGCTCGGCCGCCCGACGTAATGGGTCAGCAGGCGGCGCCACTCGGCCTCGAAGGACGCATCGGATTTCGCCGCGTGATAGGCGCGCTCGACCTCGAGGATGAGCGGCATCAGGGTCTCGGCGACGAACCGGCCGCCGAACTCGCCGAAGCGGCCGCGCGCATCCGGGCCCTGGCGGAAGGAGTTCGGCAAAACTTTGTTCATGGTCACTCCCCGGGGCGCGAGACCGGGGTTTAGCGCCGCCCAGCCCCCTCCGAAAGCCGCACGGCCGCGACGAAATCGGCGATGAGCCCCGGATCCTTCACCCCCCGCGCCCGCTCGACGCCCGAGGACACATCCACCCCCGGCGCCCCGCCCAGCCGGATCGCCTCCGCGACATTCGCCGGCGTCAGCCCGCCCGCCAGCAGCCAGGGGCGCGGGATGGCCCGCCCGGCCGTCAGGGACCAGTCGAAGGCAGCCGCATTCCCCCCCGGCAGGCTCGCCCCCGGCGGCGGCTTGGCGTCCAGCAGGAAGCGGTCCACCGCGGGCGCGAACGCCGCCAGCCTGTCCAGATCGGCCGCGGTGGCGATGCCGAGCGCCTTCATCACCGGCAGCCCGAATCGCCCCCGGATCTCCGCGCAGCGCGCCGGATCCTCCGCTCCGTGCAGCTGGATCAGCCCCAGCCCGACCCCGGCCGCCAGCACCGAGGCGATCAGCGAATCCTCCGGGTCGACGAACAGCCCGACCCGCAGCGGCCCGCCCGTGGCCCTTCCGGACAGCGCGGCGGCCTCCGCCGGCGTCACGGCGCGGGGCGAGGGCGGGTAGAAGACGAAGCCGACCATATCGGCGCCGGCGGCGGACGCGGCATCGAAGGCCGAGGCGTCGTTCACGCCGCAGATCTTCACCTCGGGCCTCACGCCGTCGCCGCCTCGGCACCGATCGCCGCCGCCGCCGCCGCCGGATCGGCCGCGCCCGTGATCGGCCGTCCGACGACGATCCAGTCCGCCCCGGCCCGCACCGCCTCCGCCGGCGTCGCAACCCGCGCCTGGTCCCCCGCCGCGCTGCCCGCCGGCCGGACGCCGGGCACGACCAGCAGCGGCGCCGCGCCGAACGCATCGCGCAGCCGCGCCACCTCCTGCGGCGAGCAGACCAGCCCATCCGCCCCGGCATCGAGCGCCAGCCGGGCCAGCCGCAGCACCTGCTGGACCGTCCCCCCGGCGATTCCGGTGGCGGCGAGAGTCGCCGCGTCGAGGCTGGTCAGCACCGTCACCGCCAGCAGCGCGGGCCTCGCCGCGCCGCTCTCCGCTGCCTCCCGCGCCGCCGCGATCATCGCCGGTCCGCCCGCCGCATGCAGCGTCAGCAGGGCGGGGCCGAGCGGCGCCAGCGCGCGCACCGCGCCGGCGACCGTGTTCGGGATGTCGTGCAGCTTGAGGTCGAGGAACACCGGCGCGCGCGCGGCGAGACGCCGCACCGCCTCCGGCCCGGCGGCGCCGAACAGCTCCAGCCCGACCTTCAGCATGCCGCAGGCCGGCGGCGCCAGCACCCCGGCCAGCGCCTCGGCCCGGGCCAGATCCGCGGTGTCGATGGCGGCGATGATCCGCGCGCCGCCCGCGCCCGGGCCCGGGCGAAGGGCCCCGACGCCGTTGCTCATGTCCCTATGCCCCTCACCAGGGTCCCGTCCCGGCACGGCCGGAGACGCGACCGGTCAGGCCGCGGCGCGGCGACGCAGCGTGACCAGCGCCGAGGAGGGCGAGCCCGTCACGGGCGGCACGGGGCCGACCTCGCGCGCCAGGCGCCCGCGCGCCTCCACCAGATCCGCCTCCAGCATCCGTGCCGCCTCCTCGAGGCGCCGGGCGCGGTGGCGGTGCCGCAGCGCCACCGTCCAGGTGACGAAGGCGCCAAACAGGAAGGTGATGGCGCCGAAGATCATCATCGCGATCGGCACCGAGGCCACCCAGGTGACGTCGAATGGCCAGAGTGCCAGCTCCACGACGTGGTGGCGGTTGGAGATCCCGAAGAGGATCAGGAAGATCAGCACGGGGAGCAGCAGCAGCCAGCGCATCAGGCGATCCTCGCCGCCGGGGCGGCGTCCTTCTGAGGGGCGGGGCCCGCCTGGGGCGGCCCGCCATTGACCCGTTCCCGCAATTCCTTGCCGGGCTTGAAGTATGGCACGGCCTTGCCCTCCACCGCCACCGCCGCGCCGGTGCGCGGGTTGCGGCCGGTGCGCGCGGAGCGCCGCTTGGCCGAGAAGGCGCCGAAGCCGCGCAGCTCCACCCGATCGCCACGGGCGAGCGCGTTGGTGATCTCCTCGAAGATCGTGGCAACGATCAGCTCGACATCGGGCTGCCGCAAATGCGGATTCTCCGCCGCCAATTGGGCGATCAGCTCGCTGCGCGTCATGGGCCCACGATTCCCCTAAGGCGTTGCCTCAGCGCGGAAACTGCCAGAGCGCCCGGGGAACGTCAACGCCAAGCCATTCTGAAAGCAGGGTTTTTGTCACGCCCTCTGCGGCCGCGCCGAACAGTCGCTCCGCGGTCGATCGGGTCTCCACCGCGCGCACCGGCAACCCGGCCGGCACGCCCCGCTCGGCGGCCAGCCAGGCCCGCGCCTCCCGCTCGCCCCCGATGGCGTCGATCAGCCCCGCCTCCAGCGCCTGCCGCCCCGTCAGCACCCGCCCATCGGCGAGCGCGCGCACCGCTTCGGGCGCCATCTTCCGCCCCGCCGCGACGCGGGACACGAACTGGTCGTAGAGATCGGCGATCACCCGATCGAGCCAGGCGCGCCCCGCCTCGGTCAGCGGCCGGAACGGGCTGGGCTGGTCCTTCAGCGGGCCGGAGGCGATCGTCTCCACCCGCACGCCGAGCTGCGCCAGCAGGGCCGAGAAGTCGGGGCTTTGCAGGATCACGCCGATCGAGCCCGTGACGGTCGCCTCGCGCGCGAAGATCCGCTCGGCCGGCAGCGCCACCATGTAGCCGGCCGAGGCGGCGGTGCTGCCCATCACCGCGACCACCGGCTTGGCCTCCCGCACCCGCAGCAGCGCGGCGTGCAGGGCTTCGCCCCCGGCCACCGTCCCGCCCGGGCTGTCGATGGCGACGATCAGGGCCCGGACCGCCTGGTCCTTGCCGAGCTTCTCCAGCGCCTCCCCCAGCTTCGGATCATCGGCGATGAAGCCCGCGACCTCGAGCCGCGCGACATGGCCCGCGCCGAGCCCGAAGGGCCAGGCGAGGTCCTCGCCCATGCGTCCGCCCGGCCCGCGCAGCGCCCAGGCGGCGGCGAGCAGCACCAGCAGCAGGATCGCCCCGGCGCGCCACCAGCCGAGGCGGCGCTTGAGGCGGCGGCGGTCGATCAGAAGGTCGGCCTCGAGGCCCATCGATTCCTGTCCCTCCGTGCCCTGCGCGATGTTGGCGTGGCCCTGCCCGCCGGGAAGGGTCCCGGGGATCGGGTCGGCCGCGGCCGGGTCAGGCCTGCGTTGCTTCTCGACAACAGTGGTGCGGAAAGGTCATCATGATGCGTCGCGCGAAGGTTGCGCGCCCCTCACCACTCGGTTAGCCTTTTCCAGACTACGGGCCGCGTCCCAAGCAACGAGCTTCGCGCCACCAGAAGGTGAGAGACATGTCCGCCACACGCATCGCCGCCGGCCTCGGGCTGGGCGTCCTCCTCCTCGCCGGCTGCGAGGCCGCCAACCCGAACCCGCAGCACAATCTCGGCGTCACGCCGGGCACGGTCGAGTATCAGCTGCGCCAGCAGCAGCTCAACGCCGCCCGCCAGGATCCCGGCCGCGCCCAGCAGAACCCGGTCGCCACCGGCGTCGGCGTCGACGGCATCCAGCGCCAGGCGACCCCCGGCACCGGCGGCTCGGTCAACCCGGTGGCCACCGGCGTCGGCGTCGGCGGCATCGAGCGCGCCGGCTCGATCGGCGCGCCCGCGACGCGCTGACGGCGCCACCGGCCGCCCAAGCGGCCAGCGCACAGCACGAGGGGTGGGCTGCGGCCCACCCTTTTTTTGTCCGCCCGCCTTTCCTCCCCGCCCCAATTCGCCCCCCAACGATCCGCGGGGCTTGCGCCTCATTCTCATCCATGAGAATTATTCTCTCATGGGAGAGGCCCTGACGACACCCGCCGCGACCCAGGGAATCGAGCGGCGCCTCGCCGCCCGCCTCGCCGCCCTGCGCGCCGAGCGTGGCCTTTCCCTCGAGGACCTCGCCGCGGCGAGCGGGATCAGCCGCGCCACCCTCTCCCGGCTCGAGCGCAACGAGACCAGCCCGACCGCCGCGATGCTCGGCCGGCTCTGCGCCATCTTCGGCTGGACCCTCTCGCGCCTGATGGCGGATGCGGAAGGCGCCGAGGCCGCCGCCCATCTCCGCCCCGCCGACCAGCCGGAATGGCACGACCCCGAGACCGGCTTCCGCCGCCGCGCCGTCTCGCCGCCCGGCCCGGGCCTGCGGCTGGAGCTGACGGAGGCCGAGCTCCCCGCCGGCGCCGCCATCGCCTATGACGCCGCCCCGCTTCCGGGGATGGAGCAGCATCTCTGGCTGCTCGCCGGGACGCTCGACTTCGCCCTCGGCGGCCGGCGCTGGCGCCTGGCCCCCGGCGATTGCCTGCGCCTCAGGATCGACGGGCCGACCCGCCTCGCCGCCGGGCCGGAGGCGCCGGCCCGCTACCTGATCGCCATCGCCGCGACCTGAAGGGAGCCACCGCGCCGCATGACCGGGACCCTGCCCGCCATCGAGGAGCTGGATGCCGCCGCCGCCGAGGCGGCGGTGCCGGACCTCGCCGCCCTGCTGCATGCCTGCGTCGCGGACGGCGCCAGCATCGGCTTCGTCCAGCCCTTCGGCCCCGAGGACGCCGCCGCCTGGTGGCGCGGCAGCGTCCTGCCGGCGCTGGCGCGCGGCGGCAGGCGGCTGCTGGTGGCGCGGCAGGACGGGCGCATCCTCGGCACGGCCCAGCTCGACCCCGCCGGCATGCCCAACCAGCGCCATCGCGCCGAGGCGATGAAGGTGATGGTCCATCCCGCGGCCCGCCGCCGCGGCATCGCCCGCGCGCTGATGCGCCGGATCGAGGCGCTGGCGCGGGCGGAGGGGCGGCAGCTGATCACGCTCGACACGCGGGTCGGCGATGCCGCCCAGCCGCTCTACGCCTCGCTCGGCTATGCGCTGGCCGGCGTGATCCCGGGCTATGCGCGCGCACCGGACCGGGACCGCCTGGACGGCACCGCGATCATGTACAAGGTCCTGGCACCGGCGCCCTGAACGGGCGCGGGAGGAGACAGGCAGGCATGGAACAACGAACGCTCGGCCGGACCGGGCTGCGGGTCTCGGTCCTCGGCTACGGTGCCGGCGCGGTGGGCGGGCTGATGGTGCGGGGCGACCCGGCCGAGCAGGCACGCAGCCTCGCCCTGGCGCTGGATGCCGGCATCAACTACGTCGACACCGCCGCGATCTATGGCGATGGCGAGAGCGAGCGCACGCTCGGGCGGCTGCTGAAGCCGATGGCGGAGCGGCCGTATCTCGGCACCAAGGTGCGGCTCGGCGCGCAGGGGCTGGCCGACATCCCCGGCACCGTCGCCGCCTCGCTCGAGGCGAGCCTCGCGCGGCTCGGCCTCGACGCGGTCGATCTCTACCAGCTGCACGACCCGATCGGCGTGCCGGGCGGGATGAGCGTGGCCCAGGCGCTGGAGGAAGCGCTGCCGGCCATGCGCCGGCTGCGCGAGCAGGGGAAATGCCGCTTCCTCGGCATCACCGCGCTCGGCACGACGGACGCGCTGCGGCAGGTGCTGACCGCCGGCGTCTTCGACACCGCGCAGGTGCCCTACAACCTGCTGAACCCGACCTGGCTCGCCGCGCCGGTGCAGGGCCTGCCGGGCCAGGATTTCGCGCGGCTGGGAGAGGCGGCGACGGCGGCCGGGGTGGGGCTGATCGGCATCCGGATCCTTGCCGCCGGGGCGCTGAGCGGGGAGGCGGCGCGGCACCCGGTGGCCATGCCCTCCGTCGCGCCCATCGCCTCCGCCGACGACTATGCCGCGGACCTCGCCCATGCGCGCCGGCTGGCGCCGCTGGTCGCGAAGGGCGAGGCCGGCAGCCTGGCGGAACTGGCGATCCGCTTCGCCATGACGCGGGGGGAGATCGCCACGGCGCTGATCGGCACCGCCTCGATCGGGCAGCTGGAAGCGGCGATCGCGGCGGTGCGCAAGGGCGGGCTGCCGGCGGAGACGCTGGCCCGGATCGCGGCGCTGCTCCCGGGCTAGGGGCGGGGCCGGGGTGGGGGGCGGGCCCGCCCGGCGGCTGAATCCCCGGTGGACCTTGTCCGCGCCCGGACCTCGGCGACCGTCAGGCGCGCCAGACCGGCTTGCGCGCCAGGCCGATCGCCCCGGGCACATCAAGCCCGGCATCGCGCCGGTCCCGCGGGGAGAGGCCGCGAAGCTCGGCCTTCTCCCGCAGCCGCTCCATCGCAGTGCCGAGCCAACCGGCCCAGGCCTGTCCCGGCGTCGCGGTCCCGACCCGGACGCTCGCCGCGACCGGCGCGGCGCCGAAGTTGCGGGACGGGTGCATGGCGGCCCAGAGCGGGTGAAGAGATCGAACCTGCGAAAGAATGCCCCCTGTAATCATTGGAGAAAATCCACCAGCATGGGGGCTGACGGGCATTCCTTCACAAACTCTCAGCGCCCCCCGGCCAGCGCCGTCGGGCGCGGCGGGTTCGCCACCGTCAGGCGCGCCAGCCGGCCACGGAGCGCGGCGCCGATGGCGGCGAGGGCGTCCGCCACGAAGCGGGCCCGGGCGACATGCGCCTCGCGCCGGATGGTCTCGAAATCGGGGCGGGGCTGGGTCTCGCGGATCGTCTGGGTCATGGCGAAGCTCCTTCTCTGGGGGGCAATCTGGTCCACTGAGCGGAATTCGATAATCTGGAGAGAGCGACGCTCATTCGGTCCGGGATTTCGGCAATGGGACAGGTTGACGACATGGGGGCCTTCCTACGTGTGCTCGATCGTGGCGGCTTCGCCCCGGCCGCGCGCGACCTCGGCCTGACGCCCTCGGCGCTGTCGAAACTGGTCGCGCGGCTGGAAGGGCGGCTCGGCGTCCGGCTGCTGACCCGCACCACGCGGCGCCTGGCACCGACGCCGGAAGGCGAGGCCTATGCCGCCCGCGCCCGCGACATCCTCGCTTTGGTCGAGGCGGCCGAGGCCGAGGTGACCGATGGCCGCACCCGCCCGCGCGGCCATCTGCGCATCAACACCGGCACCGCCTTCGCCCGCGCCCGCCTGGTGCCGATGCTGCCCGCCTTCTTCGCCCGTCATCCGGAGATCACGCTCGACCTCTGCATCACCGACCGGAAGGTGGATCCGATCGCCGAGCAGGCCGATGTGGTGCTGCGGATCGGCACGCTCGAGGACAGCACGATGATCGCGCGGCGCCTCGCCGACGGGCGGCGCGTGATCTGCGCCGCGCCCGCCTATCTCGCCGCGCGCGGCACGCCGCAGCGGCCGGAGGATCTCGCGCGGCACGAATGCCTGGTGCTGCACGGGCTGGCGCGGATGACCGCCTGGCCGTTCCGCGACGGACCGACCGGCCTCAGGACGCTGGCGGTGCAGGGCCGCGCGACGACCGACAGCGCGGACACGCTGCGCGACATGGCGCTCGCCGGGCTCGGGCTGATCCGGGTTTCGGCCTTCTTCGTCGCGCGCGACATCGAGGAGGGGCGGCTGGTCCCGGTGCTCGAGGACGAGCACGTGTCCGAGGAGGTGCCGGTCTGGGCGCTGATGGCGGCGGGCCGGCAGCGCGTGCCGCGGGTGCGCGCCTTCGTCGATTTCGTGGCGGAGCGGCTGGCCGCCACCTAGGCCCTCCCCCGCCGCATGGCGGCACCACCCGAACGCCGCATGGCGGCACCGCCCGAACGCCGCATTGCCGCGATGAATGGCCACCATTCGCGCCGCGGCCTGTCGCAACGGCGCCGGGCACCCCAACTGGCGCGGCATCGACGTCTCCGGAGAGGGGCCATGCCCGACACGAACCAGAATGCTGCCGATCTGTTCCAGCCCGCGCGCCTCGGCGCGCTGAGCCTGCCCAACCGCGTGATCATGGCGCCGATGACGCGCAGCCGCGCCGACAGCGCCGGCGTGCAGACGCCGCTCGCCGCCACCTACTACGCGCAGCGCGCCACGGCGGGCGCGATCATCACCGAGGCGACGCAGGTCTCCCGCCAAGGCCAGGGCTATGCCTGGACGCCCGGCATCCATGACGAGGCGCAGGTCGAGGCGTGGCGGCGCGTGACGGAGGCGGTGCACGCGGCGGGCGGGCGCATCCTGGCCCAGCTCTGGCATGTCGGGCGGATCTCGCATGAGAGCTTCCAGCCCGGCGGCGGCAGGCCGGTGGCGCCGTCGGCGATCCGCCCCGAGGGCAAGGCCTTCACCGAGGCCGGCTTCGTCGATTTCCCCGAGCCGCGTGCGCTGGAGACGGACGAGATCCCCGGCATCGTCGCCGATTTCCGCCGCGGCGCGGAGAATGCGAAGCGCGCGGGCTTCGACGGGGTCGAGATCCACGGCGCGAATGGCTACCTGATCGACCAGTTCCTGCGGGACGGCGCGAACCGCCGCACCGACCGCTATGGCGGGTCCGTCGCGAACCGCGTGCGCTTCCTCGAGGAGGTGACGCAGGCCGTCGTGGATGCCTGGGGCGGCGGCGAGCGCGTGGGCGTCCGCGTCTCCCCCATCAGCCCGTTCAACACGATGTCGGACAGCGACCCGCAGGCGCTGTTCGGCCATGTGGCGGAGGCGCTGAACGCCTTCGGCCTGGCCTTCCTGCATGTGGTGGAGCCGCTGCCGGGCCAGGAGGGCGGGTTCGATCCGGGTGCGCTGCGCCGGGCCTTCCGCGGCGCCTACATCGCGAACAACGGCTATGACCGCGCGCGCGCCGAGGCGGTGCTGCGCGAGGGCCGGGCCGATTTCGTCGCCTTCGGCACGCCCTACATCGCCAATCCGGACCTGGTCGCGCGCCTGCGCTCGGGGGCCGCGCTGGCGACGCCGGAGCGTGCGACCTTCTATGGCGGCGACGCCAAGGGCTACACGGACTACGCCGCGCTCGCGGCCTGAGCCGGGGCGCGCGGGGCGCGGTCAGGCGCCCCGCTTCGCCTCGATCGCGTCCCAGATCGCGCGCTCGAGGTGGATGCCGTCGAAGCGCGCCACCTCCTGCAGGCCGGTCGGCGAGGTCACGTTGATCTCGGTCAGGTAGCCGCCGATCACGTCGATGCCGACGAAGATCATGCCGCGCTTCGTCAGCTCCGGCCCGATGGCGGCGCAGATCTCGCGCTCGCGGTCGGTCAGCGTGGTGGGCTCGGGCCGGCCGCCGACATGCATGTTCGACCGCGCCTCGCCGGCCGCGGGGACGCGGTTGATGGCGCCCATCGCGACGCCGTCGACCAGGATGATGCGCTTGTCGCCGAGCCGCACATCGGGGACGTATTTCTGCACCACCAGCGGCTCGCGCGAGCGCTCGGTGAACATCTCGATCAGCGCGTTCAGGTTCGGGTCGTCGGGGCGCAGGTGGAAGACGCCGGCGCCGCCATTGCCGAACAGCGGCTTGATGATGATGTCGCCGTGCTTCTGCCGGAACGCCAGGATCTGGCGCCGGTCGGCGGTGACCAGCGTCTCCGGCATCAGCTCGGGGAAATGCGTCACGAACAGCTTCTCCGGCGCGTTGCGCACGCTGGCCGGGTCGTTCACCACGAGCGTCCTCGGGTGGATGTGCTCGAGGATGTGGGTCGCCGTGATGTAGGCCATGTCGAAGGGCGGGTCCTGGCGCATCAGCACCACGTCCATGGCGGCGAGGTCGAGCTCCTCATCCGCCCCGAAGGACCAGTGCGCGCCACGCGTCCGCTGCACCGTCACCGGCTGGGCCCGCGCCACGACGCGCCCGGCCGAGAGCGCCAGGTCGCGCACATGGTAGTGCCACAGCGCATGGCCGCGGGCCTGCGCCTCCAGCATCAGCGCGAAGGTGCTGTCGGCGTCGATGTTGATGCTCTCGATCGGGTCCATCTGGACCGCGACCTTCAGGCTGCGCGCCATGGCGTTGTCCCTCTGTCCTCGGGCCTTGTGCCGCGCGGCCCCGATCAGTTCAACCGGTGCCGCAGCTCATCGGCCACGGCGCGGGTGCGCTCTGCCGCCTCGCCCTCGGGCTCGAGGTCGAGTGAGCGGTCGAGGCATTGCAGCGCCGCGCCGATCCGGTCGAGGCGGCGGTTCATCAGCCCCGCCTCCCGCCACAGCGCGGCGTGGTCGGGGCAGAGGCGCAGCATGTCCTCCGCGCAGGCCAGCGCCGCATCCATCGCCCCGGTGCGCAGGCGGCGCAGCTTGATGTTGTTCTGCAGGCGCAGCAGCACCTCCCGCCGCGCCATGGGGCGCAGCAGCCCGGGGCGGAGCTCCGCCTTCTCCCCCTCCATGCGCTTGAGCATGGCGCGCAGCGCCGGCGCCGCCATCGCGGTGCCGCCGGCGAACACATCGACCAGGGACTGGCCGCGCTGGCCTTCCAGGGCCACCAGGAAATGCCCGGGGAAATCCACGCCATGCGCGCCCCAGCCCGCCGCCTCCGCCGCGTGCAGCCAGAGGATGCCGAGCGCGACCGGCAGGCCGCGCTTGCGCTCCAGCACGCGGATCAGGTTGGCGTTGGCGAGATCGTCATAGGTCTGGCTGTCGCCGGCGAAGCCGCCGCGGCCATGGATGAGCTCGGCGAGGACGGCGCGGCGGCGGTCCGGATCGCCCTCATCGGCCACCGGGTCGGCGGTGGCGGCGGCGACCGCCTCGCGGGCGAGCGTCGACAGCGCCGCCGCGGCGCCCCGCCAATCCGCCTCCGGCGCATCGATCCGGGCGAATTGCAGGGCGACGGAGGCGAGGTCGATCTCGGTGTCGGGAAGCTGGCCGGCGGCCGTGAGGGCGGCGCGGGCCTCGTCCTGGGGCGTGCTCGGCATCGGCACAGTCTCGCCATCGCGCCGGCGCGCCGCAAGCCTCAGACCGGAAGCCCCTCGATCGCATGGACCCGCGCCGGGCCGCCATCGGCGCCCGGGATCAGCAGCGGCGCGGCCGAGAGCAGCACGCGCGGGGCGGTGAGTGCGGCCGTGTTCACGAGGTATTCGATCAGCGTGACGTTCGCGCGCAGCAGCACGTCATGGGTGTGGTTCTCCGAAAGGTCGAAGGCCCCGCCATCGAGCAGCAGGCGGATCGGATAGTCCTGCGGGAAGTCGAAGGCGACCGCCGTCGGCCGGCGCGCCAGCAGCCATTCCGCCCCGTCGCGGGTGACGAAGGGCGATTCCTTCCAGAAGGCGGGCGTGTTGTAGTCCCGCTGGCGGTCCCAGCCGGTCGACAGCAGCAGGATCTCGCCCTCCGCCCCGCCGGGGTCGGCACGTTCCAGCCGCGCGGCGTCGAGCGCCTGGTCGGGCCGCGAATCGCGCAGGTCGAGCACCCGGCAGGGGCCGACCACGCGGGACAGCGGCGTCGCCTCGATGGTCGGCGCGTCGGGCAGGATATGCGCCTGCGCATCGACATGGCTGAAGCCGTGGCAGGTCGCGTCGAGCCGCGTCACGCGCGCGCCCTTGCCCCGGGAATTGTCGCCGCTGATCGCAATCCCGGTGCGCCAGCGGAAATGCGGCGCGATCGGCATGGACAGGTCGATGATGCGCATGCGCGTGCCTCCCTTCAGCCGACCGGCATGCCGCCATCGGCCATCAGGACCGCGGCGGTGACGTAGGACGCCTCGTCGGAAGCGAGCCAGAGGATCGGGAAGGCGATCTCCCGCGGCGCGGCCCAGCGGCGCATCAGGCAGGAACGCAGCGGCTCCGCCTCGAGCTCCGCGCGCGGACGCTCCAGGCGCCGCACATGGAAGGGCGTCAGGGTCGAGCCCGGGCAGACGGCGTTCACCCGGACGCCATGCGCCGCCTCCTCGAAGGCGAGCGTCTTCGTCATCGAGACGATCGCCGCCTTGGTCGCATCGTACTGCCCCATGCCCGCGCGCGGATTGATCGCGTGGGTGGAGGCGATGTTGACCACGCTGCCGCGCCCCGAGGCGCGGAGCGCGGGCAGCGCCGCGCGGGTCATGTGCGCGTGGCTCAGCAGGTTGGTCTCGAGGATGCGGGCCCAGCTCTCGGGCGTCGCCTCGCCGAGCGGCTCGTAGCCGCGGATGCCGGCATTGTTCACGAGGATGTCGATGGCGCCGCCGAAGGCCCCGGCGGCCTCGGCGACCACGCGGGCCGCCGCGCCCTCGGCCGCGGTGTCGAGCACGAGGGTCGCCAGCGCGGCCTCCGGCACCGCGCCACGGATCCCGGCCGCGACCTCGGCCATCGCCGCCGCGTCGCGGTCGACGAGGAGGGTCCTCGCCCCCTCCTCGCAGAACAGCAGGCCGGTGGCGGCGCCGATGCCCCCCGCCCCGCCGGTGACGATGGCGACCTTGCCGTCGAGGCGGCGGGGCATGGGCACTCTCCCTGGGTGGTGGGCCTGGGTGGCGGGGCGAGGATGCCGAAGCCCCCCGCCCCCGTCCATCAGTTCCCCGGGCCGACCAGCGTCACCTCGATGCGCCGGTTCTGCGCGCGGCCGGCCGGCGTGTCGTTCGGGGCGATCGGGTTGGAATCGCCCCGCCCATCGGCCGAGATGATGGCCTTCGGCACGCCGAGCTGGATCAGCGTGTCGGCGACCGTGTCGGCGCGGCGCGAGGACAGGTCGAGGTTCGAGCTGATGCCCTCGCGGCGCAGCGCCGGGCCGATGGGCGTGGTGTCGGTGTAGCCCTCGACGATGACGCGGGTCTGGGTCAGGCCCTGCAGGGTCGGGACCATCTTGGCCAGCTCGCGCCGCGCGCCGGCCTCGATCCGGTAGCCACCGGAGGGGAACAGGATCCGCTCGTTCATCGTGACCTTCAGGCGGCCCTGCAGCAGCTGGATCGTCGCCTGGTCGGCCGAGTACTGCGCCTGGAGCTGCTGGTAGGCCTTCTCCAGCTCGTCATATTTCCGCTCGGACACGCAGCCCGCCGCCAGCAGGGCCGGCACCGCCGCCAGCGCCAGGCGCCTCGACATCCTGTTCCGCATATCAAGCAATCCTCTCATGGGGCCGGCCCTCTCCGCTGCACGGGCCGGCAGGTCGGCCGGATCGCCGGCCCACGGGCGGCCTTAGCGCGGAATACTTACCGGGGAGAGAGGGAAAGCCTGTCCAATTCGCGCCACGCGCGACATCGCGGGGCCACCACCCCGCAGCGGGGCCGCGCGGCCTCACCGGGGGAAAGGCCCGGCGAGGGCACGCCATCCCGCCCTAGCGCGCCGCCGCGCCGGCCTGATCCGCCGCGCCCGCCCCGGGCGCCTCGCGTTCCGCCATCAACGCCGCGATCCGCCGCCCCGCCTCGGCATCGAGCCCGGGATCGCGCGCGAGATAGGCCGTGCGGCTCGGGAAGGCGAAGCCCGTGCCGGCCTCCTCGACCGCCGCCATCACCTCGAGGATCAGCGCCTCCTGCACGGGCAGGAAGCGCGCCAGGGTGGTGACGCGCACATGGGCGTAGATCTCGATGTCGATCGAGGATTCGCCCAGGCCGACGAGATGCACGCGCGGCAGGCCGCGGCCCGGATCCAGCTCCACCTCCGGATGCGTGGCGACCCGCCGGGCAAGCTCGGCCACGAGCCAGCGGAGCTGCGCGGCCGGGGTCTCGTAGCGCAGGCCGAAGCGGTGGCGGAACAGGAAGCGCTCGCGCACGGTGAAGTTGGTGACCCGGGTCTTGGCCAGGTCGGCATTCGGCACCGCGGTCAGCGTGCCGTCCAGCCCGCGGATGCGCGTCGAGCGCGGGCCGATCGCCTCCACCGTGCCATGCGAATCGCCGAAGCGGATCGTGTCGCCCACCCGGAACGGCCGGTCGGCGAAGAGCGAGACGCCGCCGAAGAGGTTCTCGATGGTGGACTGGGCGGCCAGGGCCAGCGCGATGCCGCCGACGCTGACCCCGGCGACCAGCCCGAGCGCGGGCACGCCGATGAAATTGGCCCCGTAGATCAGGACCCCGCCGGCGGCGACGAGCGAGGCGACGCGCGCGATCAGCCGCAGCAGGTTGGCGTCGTAGCTGTTGTCCGGGACGAAGGGCGAGGCGATGATCGCCTCCACCACCAGCCAGCAGAGCTGCCAGGCCGCCCAGGCCGCGGCGACGAAGAGGAGGGAGATGGCGAACAGCGTCTCCACCTCGAACAGCGGCCCGCCCAGCACCAGTTCCCACCCGATGAAGACATGGGCGAGCAGGGTGAGCAGGCCGAGCCAGACGGGCAGGGTCAGCCAGGCGGCACGGCACCGCCAGGGCGCGGCGTCCGCCGCCAGCCGCCGCACGATCCGCGCCCAGCCCAGCACGAGCAGGAGCACGGCCAGCCAGACGACGACCGCGCCAATCACCTTCCAGGCCGCCGCCTCGAACACGGTGCGCCGCAGCACCGGCGGCATCTCCTCCCCGCGGATGCGCGCCAGCATAGGCCCCACCGCGTTGCGCTGCGCGTCCCGCCAGCGCGTGAGGGGGGAGAAGGGGTTGCGGACCGGCTCGTCGATGATCTGGGCGTGGAACTCCGGCAGCCGCGCGAGGGTGTCGTCGGTGAAGACCCAGTCGCCGCTGCGCGGCCCCTCGGTGATCCGGCGCAGCTGCAGCTCCGTCCCCGGCACCGTCCAGCGCGCCGGCGGCGACCCGTCCGCATAGGGCGGCCCCGGGATGTCCCCGGGCGGGATCGGTGGCATCCGCACCAGGATGTCGTTCAGGTAGCCGATGGCCACGGCGGCGTGCTTCACGCGCGTCGCCGGCGGGATCCTGTCCAGGTCGAAGATCACGGCGCCGAGGCGCAGCATGGCGCGCAGGATCGCCAGCTCCCCGGCATTGCTCGGCGCCGCGACATAGTCGGCATGCAGCCCGGCGATGCGCGGCAGTTCGGATTGCAGCGTCGCGAAGACCGCGCGCGGGCTCGATGTGTCGAGCGCGGGGAGCAACGCCGGCGCCCCGGCCCTCGGCCAGGCCAGCATCCACGCCGCCGCGATGAGGATCAGCATGCGCCGCAGCATGTCCCGCCCAGCCCCCCGTTCCGTCCGGCCCGCATCCCGGCCGGATCGTTCCCCTCCTAGGGCGCCGGGGGTGGCGTGGCTACCGCGGGGCGGAGGCCGGGCGGCTCCGCGCCGGGGGGAGGCTCGCATCCCCCCGCGATCGGTTCTAGACCCCCGCACCGGCCGCGGCCGGACCGCGCTTCCCCCCGGCCCCGGGCGCGCGCCTCGAGGATCAGCGACCGCGTGCCAGCCTCCAGCCCACCCAGCCTCGCCCGGGACCCTGCCGCCCCGGATCCCCTGGCCGCGCGCCCCGGCTCGCCCGCGGGCCAGCATGCCCCGGGCGGCGACGGCCGCGATGGCCTGGCCCAGCGCCTGGTGCGGGCCCTGCGGCTGCCCGACCGGATGCTGCGGCCCGAGGGGCTGATGCGCGCCGCCGGCGCCGATGCCGGCCTGCTCGGCGCCGCCGAGGCGCCGCTCCGCCTGCTGCTCGAGGGCTACCGCCGCGATGCCGCGCTGACGCTGGTCGGCTGCTTCGCCGCGCGCTTCGACGTGCTGCGCCTGTTGCGCAACCTGGCCGCGCTGGCGGCGCGCGAGGCGGCCGAGCCCGCGATCCTCGGCGGCCTGGTCGAGGCGCCCCTCTTCATCACCGGCTTTCCCCGCAGCGGCACCACCTTCCTGCACAAGCTGCTGGCCGAGGATCCGGGCAGCCGCTGCCCCACGGTGTGGGAGACGGTCCACCCGCTGCCGCGCCCGGGCTGGCGCGCCGATCCGCCGGCACGCCGGATCGCCACGGTGGACCGGCAATTGGCCGCCTTCGAGCGCCTGGCCCCCGGCTTCCGCGCCGCCCACCCGATCGAGGCGACCAGCCCGCAGGAATGCACCGAGATCACCGCGCATGTCTTCCGCAGCTTCCGCTTCGAGACGACGCACGAGATCCCCGGCTACCGGACCTGGCTGCGGCATGAGGCCGACCATCTGCCGGCCTACCGGTTCCACCGGCGCTTCCTGCAGCACCTGCAGCATGGCGGGGGGGCGTCGCGGCGCTGGGTGCTGAAATGCCCCGACCACGTCTTCGCGCTGGACGCGCTGGCCGAGGCCTATCCGGACGCGCGGGTGGTGTTCCTGCACCGCGATCCGCTCGAGGTGCTGGCCTCGGTCGCGGGGCTCACGGCGATCCTCCGGCGGCCTTTCACGGCGCGGCTCGACCGCACTGCGATCGGGCGGCAGGTGGTGGCCGACTGGCGTCGCGGCGCGGCGGCGATGGTGGAGGCCGACCGGCGCGGCCTGTTCCCGCCCGGGCGGGTGGCGCACATCCAGTTCCGCGACCTGATCCGGGCGCCGATGGCGACGGTGGAGGGGCTCTACGACCGCTTCGGCCTGGCGATGACGCCGGAGGCGCGCGGGCGGATCGAGGCGGCCATCGCCGCTATGCCGCGCGGCGGCTATGGCGGGCTGACGCATGCGCTGGCGGAGTACGGCGTGGACCCGGCGGCGGAGCGCGCGGGGTTCGCCGAATACGCGGCGCATTTCGGCGTCGCGCCCTGACGGTCCCGGACGCCCCGTGCCCGGAAGCCCGGGACCGGGGAGGCGCCGGCGTCAGACCAGCACGCCCGCCTCCGGCGTCAGCCGCACGACCAGGTCGTTGTAGTCGAAGTCCGAGCCCTCGGCGGCGGCGAGGTCCTCGAAGCCGAAGGTGTTGGCGCCGAACATGCGGAGATACTCCTGGCCGCCGGCATTGCCTGCCCCGGGAACGAAGATCTCCCCCGACTGGGTGATCAGGATCGGGGCGTAGAAGCCGTCCTCGCCGGCCACCGTCCAGGAATCGGTCCGCGCGAAGTCGCCGCCGCCGAGGGTGGCGCGGTAGCCGCCGTCGAGCGCGTCGCGCACGGCTTGGCGGAAGGCCTCGCCGGAATCGTCGGCCAGGCCGGCGATGCTGAGCGCGCCGCTGGCCTGGTCGAGGTCGAGGCGGACGAAGCCGAGCGTGTTGCGGTGGCCCGCGCTGCCCACGAGGTCGAGCGCGACAGACTGGCCGTGCTCGAGCCAGACCAGCGGCAGGCCGTACATGCGCTGCGCCGCGGCCATCTGCTGCCCGGCCGGGAGGGTGTTGTCCACCTCGGCCGCGAGCGACAGGCCCCCGGCGTCGATGGTGAAGGCGCCGCCGCCCCGGTCCCCGATCACCACCGGCACCGAGCGCAGCACGTTGCCCTCGCCGTCCACGAGCGCGACATGCAGTTGCCGCGCGACGCCGAGGTAGACGGACTGCAGGCCCTGCAGCAGCGTCGCGCCGCTGTCGCTGCCGACGGCGCCGACCCAGCCGAGGATCGCATCGCCCAAGCCGGCGACGGGCTGGCCGTCGGCGCCGACCGGGCGGCCCTCGGCGTCGGTCGCGTAGAGCGCCGCGGAGACACCCTCCGGCCGGCTGCCCGGCATGGCGGAGACGCGGATCCAGTTGCCGGATGTCCCGCTCGAATCATCCACCAGCGCCAGCGACGCGCCTTCGTCATCGGCCATCAGCTCGAGCTCGCTGAGCGAGACGGTCACCGCGAGCGTGGCGCCTTGCGCCGTCAGCGGCACGGACCTGTCCGGCGTGTCCGGCGCCGTCGGATCGGGGGCATAGGCGGTCATCGTGACGTCGTAGGTGCCGTTGCCGAGCTGCTGCGCCACCGTGGTCTGCCAGCCGCCGGCGATGTCGGCCTTGGCGTAGAGCGGCGCGAACGTGCCGCCGCCCGGCTGGCCGACCTGGACGACCGCGATCGACCTGCCCTGGACGAGGTTGGTGTAGGTCTCGATCCAGGTGCCGGTGTCGGTCGCGTCGTTCAGCCCGGTCCAGCCGAAGAGCAGCGCGCCCGCCCTGCTGGTGACGCTGAGATCGGCGCCGTCGCCATTGTCCTGGTGGACATCGGCGGTCTGCCCGGAGAGGGCGGCGAAGCCGCCGGCCTGCAGCGTGCCGGCGACGGGGGCGGTCGCGATGGTCTGGTTGGCGAGGAAGGTCGGGCTCGTATTCGCCTGCATCAGGGAAAGGTCGAGCGTGGGCGAGACCCCCGTGACGTCGACGGAGAAGGTCAGCAGCCCGCCGGCGCTGTCCGTCGCGCCGGGCGTGAGGGTGGCCAGGCCGTCGATGCCGAACAGCGAGGGATCATCCGCGAAATCGGCGAAGTGCGCGATCGGGTCCGGGTCGCCGACGCTCGGCGCTGGCGTGAAGGTCGTGGTGTAGAGATTGTAGACCTTCTCGAACCCGGGCGCGGCCACGACGATCTGGTACCAGCCGACGCCGCTGTCGGCCATCGGCACGCCGACCAGCACCAGGCTTTGCGAGGTCTGGCCCGACCCGCCATTGCCGGTCAGCGCGTAGCCGCCGCTGGCGTCCTCGAAGGTCCAGACCTGCCAGGGCGTCTGGCCGTTGCCCCCGATCGCGATCTCCTGCCATTGCGGCGTGTCGCCGTCATAGCCGGTGAGGATCCGGATCGAGATCGCGACGTCGTCGCGCAGGACCAGCGACTGCGCCAGGCTGTCGCCCGGGTTGAAGTTGAGCGTGATGTTCGCGGGGTTGCCGGGCTGCCAGACCGCCGGCTCGTACCGGGCGTCCGTGCCGCTTCCGGCGACGTCATCGTAGATCACCGGCGGGGTGTAGCCGCCGGCGGGCGGCGTCTCGTCATCGGCGAAGAGGCTGACCGTCATCGAGGGGACGTTCGCGCCGTTGGCGAAGGTCGAAAGCTGCGGTCCGCCCTGCGCGAAGTCGTTCATCAGCGCATCGCCGTACTGCGTCGCGTAGGAGTTCGAGCGGCTGAAGAAGACCGCCGCATAGGGGTCCCAGCGCACCGGCACGCCGGGGTCGAGCGCGGTCTCGGTGTTCGTGCCGAAGGCGTAGCTGGGGTCCCAGTTGTAGTTCCTGTTGAGGTCGATCGGCGTCGTGATGCCTGCGTTGGGCGAGGTTCCGGTGGACTGCAGGTAGCCCGCGGTCAGCCCGAGCGTGAGCTGCTGCAGCACCTGCCCCCAGGCGTTGTTCGCGCCGACATTCATCTGGCTCGAGCCGGGATAGAGCTCGAAGGGCGTGGTGCCGCCGGCTGCGTCGTAAAGCTCGACCGTGCCGAGGGTGGAGTAGATGCTCTCCGAGAGCGCGTCCGGCGTCAGCCGGATCGTGCCCTGGATCTGGCTGCCCGCCGTGGGGGTCAGCCAGAAGGTGCCGGCGCCGCCATCCCATTCCAGCGCGTAGCTGAAGAAGCCGGCGTTGCGCCAGATCGCCAGGGTGCCGGGCGGGGCGCCGGCCTGCAGGTCGCCCGCGCCGTTGAAGTAGCCGTTGACGACGATGCGCGTCGCGGGCGTCTTCAGCGCGTCGATGTAGGCATCCCAGTCGGCGGAGGCATAGAGCGGGTAGTCGTTGTCGGGCACCACCGCGACGGCCGGGGAGACCGCCTGCCGCGAATCGCCCGCGAGGCCCCCCTGGGTGAAGGTGGTGACGGCGGGCTTGCCGCTGACGGGATCGGTCGCCGCGCTGCCGAGCAGGCCGAACATCTGGTCGGCGGAGGTCGCGTAGCCGCGCGAGCCCGTCTCGGCCTCGAGCGTCATGGCGATGCCGAATCCCTCGATGGAGGTGAGGTTCGCCGCGTCGCCCGCAGTGCCGGTCAGGCTCACCTCGATGCTGTCGTAGCGGTAGTCCAGGCTCCCGGCATTGCCCCAGGTGATCTCGGACTGCGCAAGGGTCGACGGGTCGATGGCATCGGCCGCGTCGTCGATGCTCTGGATGAGGAAGTAGACCTTGCCACCGTAGAGATTGGGCTGCGAGCCGCTCGTCAGGTCGAGCGTGACGGAGCCCCCCGCCTGCACGACGCCGTCCTCGACCAGGGTCTGCCAGGCGAGCGGCGCGTTGGCGGAGCCGCCGGCGGTCGCGCTGCCGTAGAGGATGGCGTAGGCGCTGACGCCGTTGCCGCTGCCGCCCTGGCTGAGCCAGGCCTGCATCTGCGTGCTGAGTTCGATCTGCAACGTGGTCGACATGATGTCGCGACGACTCCCCAGGCACCGATGCCATGCAGGGCGCCGATCCTTGCGTATCCGGACAGATTTGTCACCTGCCGCCGTTCCGGAACCGCGATGGCGGATCGAGGCCGGGCGCGGTGCCCTTCGGCTCGGGCCACTGGCCCTTGTGGTCACTGGGCTGCTGGTCCGCTTCGCCCGCAGCCTATGTCTGCGGGATCCGCGGCTGTGCAACTAGCGACGCTGCGCAGGAAACGGCGGCGGCGCCGCCCGCAGGCGCCCCGCGGCATCCACGACCTTCGTCAGGTAGGCCTGGTGCAGGTGCGGCGTTCGCGAATGGTAGTTGCCGACCGCCTTCAGCAGGTCGCCGCCATTCGCGCGCAGGTGGTGGTGCACGATCGCGCCGGCGGTGGCGACGGAGAAGCAGCCATCGCCGATCAGCCGCTCCCGCACCGCGGCCGGCGGCAGGCCGGTGACCCGGGACAGCGGCTGGATCCAGCGCGTGTTCACCTGCATCAGACCGAGATCCTCGGAGCCGTCGCGGTTGCGGCTGACCGTGCCGATCCGGCCGCCCTCCACGGCCTGGATGGCGGGAAGGACGCGCGGCGGCAGGCCGTAGAAGGTCGCCACCGTCATCATGCAGGCGAGGTAGGGGATGGCCATGATCGTCCGGCGCGATAGGCAGGCCCCGCGCGGGACGCAAGCGACAGCTCCGTGTCAGCCCGGCAGCGTCACGATCTCGACCGGGAAGGCGGTGGCGAGGTCGTCGCATTCGACCAGATGGTAGATCGAGAAGCGGTAGGCCGCGCCGCAGGCGATCTCGGGCGGGGTGAAGGGGAAGGCGACGTTGCCGCCGGTGGAGAGCCGCCCCGGGAAGCCATGGTGCAGCAGGTACTGCTTGCCGACTGTGGCGACGGCCTTGGCGAGGTCCGCGGTCGGCGCCACGCATTCGAGCAGGAAGAACACCTCCCCCGGCACCGGCAGGTCCATCGCGGCGCCCGGGAACAGGCCGGTCGCGCCCGCGCCATAGACCCGCATGTCGAGGCGGCAGGGACCGCCCTCCGCGGCCTCGGGCACGATCTCCGCGACCTGGCGGCGGACGCCGGCGAGGATGGATTGGCGATGCTCGATCACCCGCGGATCGCAGGAGCCGGCGAGGGTGATCGCGCGCTCCCCGCACCAGGCCGCGCCTTCCAGCTTGATGGTGGGGCGGGTGGCGGGGATCCAGCGCGCGCCCTCGACACGGACGCGCCGGTCGTCGAGCGCGGTGAAGCAGGCGGCGGAGAGGTCGACGGTCCCGTCCGGCTCATGCACCGCCAGCGGATCCGCCTGCTCGTAGAGCCCGTGCGCCGCGACGGAGACCGGCGTCGCGGCGCGGGACGGGTTCATGCTCTCGAGCTCGAACCAGTCCCCGTGCAGGGTGCCGAGCATGGCGTCGCGCCCGCCGGGCACGCAGCAGATCGAGCAGCATTCGATGATCTTCGCCATGTGCGTCGCCGGGCCAGGGTCGTAGCCCAGCATCGCGGGGATGGCGGCGAAGATCGCGGTGTCGCAGGCGCGGCCGGCCAGCACGATGTCGGGCTCCTCGCGCAGCGCGCGGAGGAACGCCTCGGTGCCCATCTGGCCGACGATCTGCGCGGCGCCGTCGACGGTGGCGGCGTCGAGCGCCGGCAGCGCGCCGCCCATGGTCCGGGTGCGGCCGGCGGCGACCATCGCCTTCAGCCAGGCGCGGTCGATATCGGCGTGGATGACGGCGACGCGCAGCCCGAGCCCGTCCTCCCGCGCGATGCGGCGGACCAGCCCGAGCGTCTCGGCGACATGCGGCGCGGCGCCGGCGGTGCCGGCCGTGCCGATCAGCAGCGGCACCCGCACCTGCCGCGCGCCATGGATCACCAGGCGAAGGTCGCGCAAGGTCACGGCCTCCGCCGTGCCCATCCGGCCCGCGCCGAGATAGTAGGGGCCGGGATCGACCGATCCCATGTCGCAGCCGATGAAATGCGGCGCGCGGGCCAGGCCCGCCTTCAGCGCCGCCTCCGGCACGCCGTAGCCGAGCTGGCCCGACCCCGCGAGGGCGCGCAGCGGCTTCCCCGGACCGAGCCGGGCGTCGAGCAGGCGCGCGACGACGCTCACAGCACCACCCCGAGCAGCGGGCGGTGCTGCTGCGCGCCATAGACATCCGTGTCGCCCGGCGTGCCGGCGACGACGGGGCGGTCCAGCACGATCTTGATGGCGTTGGCGGCGGGGAAGGGAATGACCTCCACCGTCGCGGCCTCGACGCCGTAGAGCACCGCGATGGCGGGCGCGGTCAGCGCGGGCGACTGCACGGCGCGGTCATAGGCGGCGCGGTCGGGGAACATCAGGTCGAGCGTCACGTGCAGCGGCCCGGCATTCTTGCTGCGGATCACCTGGGCGAGGTCGATCAGGCGGGTCATCGGGCGGCGTTCTCCGGCGGCGCGGCGTAGCTTGCCTCGACCGCGTACCAGCGCTCATGCTCGAACAGCGACCAGAGCGCGCCATGGTCGAGCATGCGGTCGCGCATCCCGTCCGTGGTGCCTTCGGCCCGGAGGCGTTCGAGCAGCACCTGCCCCATGCGCGCCATCACGCGGGTCAGGGAGTTCGGGTAGATCGCGATCCGGTAGCCGAGCGCATGCAGGGCCGGCGCGGGCAGGACCGGCGTGCGGCCCCCCTCGACCATGTTCGCCAGCATGGGGCGGTGCGCGAGCGCGGCGCAGGCGCGGCGCATCTCGTCCTCGGATTGCGGCGCCTCGACGAACAGCACGTCGGCGCCGGCCTCGGCATAGGCGGCGGCGCGGTCGAGCGCGGCCTCCAGCCCCTCCGAGGCGCGGGCATCGGTGCGCGCGACGATCACCGTGTCGGGGTCGAGCCGCGCATCGCAGGCCGCGCGCAGGCGCCCGACCATCTCGGTGGTCGAGACCAGGCGCCGTCCCGGCTCATGGCCGCACTTCTTCGGCCAGGCCTGGTCCTCGATCTGGATGCCGGAGACGCCCGCGCGCTCGAACTCGCGCACCGTGCGCATCACGTTCAACGGGCCGCCATAGCCCGTGTCGGCATCGGCGATGACCGGCACCGCCACGCAATCGGCGATGCGCTTCACGCGGTCGAGGATCTCTCCGAAGGAGAGCATGCCGACATCGGGCGCGCCGAGCGCGCTCATCGAGACGCCGGAGCCGGTGACGTAGAGTGCTGGGAAGCCGCCGGTATCGACCAGGCGCGCGGAGACGCAGTCGAAGGCGCCCGGCACCTGGACCAGCCCCGGGCCCGCCAGCAGCGCGCGCAGCCGCCGGCTGCGGCCGGTGGCCAGCCGCAGCCCGACCGGCAGGTCGCTCACGCCGGCACCGGCGCGTCCGCCTCGAGCAGGTTTTCCTGCCGGAGCTCGGCCCAGAGCGCGGCCGGGATCGGGTGGCGCAGATAGGCGAGGTTCTGCTCGACCTCCGCGACGCTGAGCGCACCCGGGATCACCGAGCAGACCTGCGGATGCGCCAGCGGGAATTGCAGCGCGGCCGCCGGCAGCGGCACGCCGTGGCGCGCGCACACGGCCTCGATCCGCCGCGCCTTCTCGACCACGGCGGGCGGCGCGGCCTTGTAGTCATAGGGCGCGCCCGGCGTCACCGGCCCGGCCAGGATCCCCGAATTGTACGGCCCGCCGATGATCACGCTCATGCCCTTCCGCGCGCAGAGCGGCAGGAAGCTCGCCAGCGGCCCGGCCTGCTCCAGCAGGGTGTAGCGGCCGGCGAGCAGCATGCAGTCGAAATCGCCGGCCTCGGCGAAGCGCTGGCACATGTCGGTCTCGTTGAGCCCGGCGCCGATCGCGCCGATCACGCCGGCGCGCCGCAACTCGTCGAGGGCGCGGTACCCGCCCGCCATCACCGTCCGGAACCGCTCGTCCAGCAGCGCGTGGTCCCCGATGGTCCAGAAATCGACGTCGTGGACGAAGACGATGTCGATCCGCGCGATGCCGAGGCGCAGGTACGACTGCTCCAGGCTGCGCATCACGCCGTCATAGGTGTAGTCGAAGCTCGGCACGAAGCCGGCCAGGCCGTTGGCGCGCAGGTCGGCGGGCGGCGCCTCGCCCGGCCGCAGCGTGCGCATCCAGCGGCCGATCTTGGTGGACAGGACATAGTCGTCGCGCGGCCTGTCCCGGAGCGCGGCGCCGAAGCGCAGCTCGCTGCGGCCGTAGCCGTAATAGGGGGAAGTGTCGAAGAAGCGCACGCCGCCCTGCCAGGCCGCCGCCATCAGCGCCTGCGCCTCCGCCTCCGGGATCGTGGCGCGGAAGCCGCCGAGCGGCGCGCCGCCGAAGCCGAGCGGGGTGACGCGGAGCGCCGTCCGGCCGACCGGCCGCGGCGTCGTCCTGTCGGTCGTCGTCATTCCTTCCCCCCCTTGGGTTTCCCCCCTGGCGGCCGGTCAGGCGGCCGCCGGCACCGCCTCCATGCGCGCCGCCTCGGCCGCGATCGTGAAGCTGCGCTTGCGCGCGGCGTGGTCGTGGATGGAGGCGGTGACGATCAGCTCGTCCGCCCCGGTGCGGGCGGCGAAGGCCTGCAGCCCCTGTCGCACCGTCTCGCGCGTGCCGACGATGGCGCAGGACAGCGAGTGGTTCAGCGCGGCGCGCCAGCGCGGGTCGAGCGTCTCGGGGAAGCCCGGCATCGGCCGCGGCAGCTTCCCGGCGCGCCCGGTGCGCAGGTTTACGAAGCTCTGCTGCTGCGAGGTGAAGAGCAGCCGCGCCTCCTCCTCGGTCTCGGCGGCGAAGACGCCGCAGGCGGCCGCCGCGCGCGGCCGCGCCAGGCGCGCCGAGGGGCGGAAGCGGGCGCGGTAGATCGCCATGGCCTCGTCCAGCATGTCGGGGGCGAAATGCGAGGCGAAGGCGAAGGGCAGCCCCAGCGCGGCGGCGAGCTGCGCGCCATAGGTCGAGGAGCCGAGGATCCAGACCTCGGCATCGAGGCCGGCGCCGGGGACGGCCTGCAGCGGCTGGCCGGGCTGGGCGGCCTCGAAATAGGCCATCAGCTCCATGACGTCGCGGGGGAAGTCGTCCTCGTTCATCAGGCCGCGCCGCAGCGCCTGCATCGCCGCCCGGTCCGTCCCCGGCGCCCGGCCGAGGCCGAGATCGACCCGGCCGGGATGGAGCGCGGCGAGCGTCCCGAACTGCTCGGCGATCACCAGCGGCGCGTGGTTCGGCAGCATGATGCCGCCCGCGCCGATGCGGATGCGCCCGGCAAGGCCGGAGGCGACATGCGCCAGCGCCACGGCCGTCGCCGCGCTGGCGATGCCGGGCATGTTGTGGTGCTCCGCCATCCAGTAGCGCTGGAATCCCAGCGCCTCGACATGGCGGGCGAGGTCGGCGGAGTTGCGCAGCGCCTGGCCGGCATCCGCGCCTTCCGGGATGGGCGAGAGGTCGAGGACCGAGAGCGGCGGGATCGTGTTCATGGGGGGAGTATGGGCAGGCCTGCCCCGCCCTGGAAGGTCCCACCCTTGCCGGCGGCGCCCGGCCGATGGACCATCCCGCCGCCACCCGAGGGGGGACCACCCGCCATGAAGCTCGCCTATTCGCCGAACAGCCCCTACGTCCGCAAATGCGTCGCCAGCGCCATCGCCCGCGGCATCGACGCGAGGATGGAGCTCTGGACCATCGGCACGACGGATCCCGCGCTCGCCGCGGTCAACCCGCTGTCGAAGGTGCCGACCCTGGTGCTGGACGACGGCACGACGCTCTATGACAGCCCGGTGATCTGCGAATACCTGGATTCCGTCGGCGACGCGCCGAAGCTGTTTCCGCCGGCCGGCCCGGCGCGCTGGAAGGCGCTGACGCAGGAGGCGCTGGGGGACGGCATCCTCGACGCCACCCAGCCGCGCCGGCGCGAGGTCGCGCTGCCGCAGGATGACGGGCGCAAGGACTACATCGCCACGCAGCAGCTCAAGGTGACGCGCTCGCTCGCGGTGCTGGAGGCGCAGGCGGACGGGCTCGGCATGCTGACGACGATCGGCGAGATCACGATCGCCTGCGCGCTCGGCTATCTCGATTTCCGCTACCCGCACGAGCCATGGCGGCCGGGGCACCCGAAGCTGGAGGCCTGGTACGCGAAGGTGGCCGCGCTGCCGGCGATGGCGCGCACCGTTCCGCCGGGGTGAGAGCCTTCGAGCGGAGGGCCCTGCCCTCCGCGTCGGGCCTGGGGCACGACCCCCATCCCCCCGCTCGCGGGGGAGGGCGGGGGTGTCGGGGGGCGGGCGAAGCCCTCCCCCCCCGGCGGCTCACCGCCGCCAGTCGAAGCCCTTGCGCTCCGCCTGGCGCATCATCCCCTGCCATTCCGGCACGCCGTAATCCGGCATCGGCCGCTTCTTCTTCATCCGCGCCGCCGCCTTCTCGACGACGAAGGGCGCGATGAAGACCGGCGGCTCGTCCAGCTGGCGCGCGATCAGCTCCAGCTCGCAGGCGCGCTCGAGCATGTAGAGGCGCATCACGGCGCCGGCGATCGTCTCGCCCAGGGTCAGCAACCCGTGGTTCAGCAGCACCACGCAGCCGCCACCATCCTTCAGGCTGCGCCCCAGCGCCTCGCACTCCTCCGGCGTCGCCGGCACGCCGTATTCGTGGTAGACGATGTCGTCCAGCACATGCAGCGCGTCCTGGCTGATCGGGCGGATGCCGTGGTTGATCAGCGAGAGGCCGGCGCCGGCCCGGGTGTGGGTGTGCAGCACGCAATTCGCATCCGGCCGGGCCTTGTAGACGCCGCTGTGGATGGTGAAGCCGGCCGCGTTGAACTTGCCGCCCTCATCGAGGACGTTGCCCTCCATGTCCATCTTCACCAGCGAGGACGCGGTGATCTCGTCGAACATCTCGCCGTAATTGTTGATCAGGAAATGCTCGGGCTCGCCGGGCACGCGCGCCGACATGTGCGTGTTGATCAGGTCGGTCCAGCCGAGGTGGTGGCACACGTGATAGACCGCGGCCAGCTCGCAGCGGGTCTGCCATTCGGCGTCGGACATGCCCGTGCCGGGCACGGGCTTCAGCGCAGCGGACATCGAAGTACCTCCTCTCGGTTGCTCACAGCTTGTGAAGAAATCGAACCTGCGAAAGAACGCCCTGCGGAATCGTGCGAGACTCTACGCCGGCATCGGGGCTGACGGGCATTCTTTCACAAACTCTCAAGGCACCTTCCGGTATTTCTGCAGGGTGCGCACCCCTTCCGGCGGCGGCGGTCGGCCGTCATGGGTGCGCGGATAGGCCGTGTAGCTGACCTCGGCGACGTAGAGGTCGCCATGGCTGTCCATCGCCAGCCCGTGCGGGGCGACGAAGGTCCCGGGCGCCTCCTCCCCGAAGGCGCCGAAGCGCGACAGCACCTGCCCCTTGTTGTCGAGCACGCTGATCCGCGGGCCGAGATTGGGCGCGGCGATGTTCACCGCCAGCGCCGGGCCCAGCTCGCCGACGAAGCAGCAGGGGCATGTCCCCTTGCCCAGCAGCAAGGCGCAGGGCCGGTGCAGGTTGTTCCACTGCGTCTCGTAGCGCCCGGTGCGCCCGTCGAAGACCTGGATGCGATGGCTCTCCCGGTCCGCCACATAGACCCAGCCATCCGGGTCGCAGGCGATGTTGTGCGGCAGGTTGAACTGGCCGGGCGCGGTGCCGGACCCGCCCCAGGAGAACAGGTGCCTGCCCTCGGGCGAGTATTTGTGCACCGCCGCGTTGCCGTAGCCATCCGAGACGAAGAGGTCCCCCTCGGGCGACAGCGCCGTGTGGGTGCAGCGGTTGAAGGGCCGGCCGGACATGTAGGGCGCCGGCTGCCTCGGCAGGCCGAGGGTCATCAGCACCCGCCCGTCGCAGGTGCATTTGCGCACCGTGTGGTCGCCGTCATCGGTGCACCACAGCGTGTCGTCCGGGCCCATGTGCAGCCCATGCGCGCGGGTGAACAGCCCCTCGCCCCAGGAGGCGAGGAAGCGGCCATCGCGGTCGAAGACGCAGACCGGATGCTCGCCACGGCTGAAGGCGTAGACCCGGTCCTGGCTGTCCACCGCGACGGCGGCGACCTCGCGGAAGCTCCAGCCCTCGGGCAGCGTCCCCCAGCCTGGAATGGCCGCGTAACGGTAATCGCCGCAGCCGAAGATCGTCTCGGTCAAGGCCGGCCCCTCCGCGCCGGGGCTGGCGGAGGCCCCGTCCGGGATGGAAGGCTGGACCGGTTCCCGCCCGGTGTCGAGCGCCGGGTGGGGGGCCTCGCTGGTCCGGACACCGGGGCTCGGCTATACGCCCGGCCATGCTTCCCCAGTCCTCCACGGCGGATGCGGCGCCGATCTATGTCTATGATGCCGCCAGGCCGCGGCGGCTGGCGCGCGCGCTGGAGGATCTCGGCACCGGCCTGCGGCGCTGGCGGCTCGGCGGGGCGCTCGCCTGGCTCGACATCCGCAACCGCTACCGCGGCTCGGTGCTCGGGCCGTTCTGGATGACGCTGTCGACCGCCGTCATGATCGCCGGGCTGGGCTGGCTCTATTCCTCGCTGTTCAAGCTTTCGCTGGTCGACTACCTGCCCTTCCTCGCCGTCAGCCTCCTGCTCTGGAACACGATCCAGCAGATCGTCACCGAGGCCTGCGGCAGCCTGACCGGGGCCGAGGGCATCATCCGCCAGCTGCCGCTGCCCTTCACGGTCCATGTGCTGCGCTCGGTGCTGCGCAACGCGATCTTCGCCGCGCACAGCCTGCCGCTGATCCTGGTGGTGCTGCTCGCGACGGGCCAGGCGCTCTCGGCCGGGGCGCTGATGGCCCTGCCCGGGCTGCTGTTGCTGGCGGTGAACGCGGTCTGGGTCACCCTTTTCCTCGGCATGGTCTGCGCCCGCTTCCGCGATATCGGGCCGATCGTGACCAATGCGATGCAGCTCGCCTTCTTCGTTTCCCCCGTGATCTGGAAGCCGGAGCTGCTCGGCGAGCGGCAGGCCTGGCTGGTGCTGAACCCGTTCTACGTGATCATGGAGACGGTGCGCGGGCCGCTGCTCGGCACCGGCGTCACGGCGGGGATCTGGGTGTCCGCGCTGCTGTTCACCGTGGCGGGCAGCGCCTTCGCCTTCGCCTTCTTCGTCCGCTTCCGCGGCCGCATCGCCTTCTGGGTCTGAGGGTCCGCGCAGGTATGCCCGCCTTCGCCCGCCCGACCCTGCCACGAGCGCCGAGAGTCCGAGAGCGAATGCCCGCCAGCCCCGGTCCCGGAGGGATTTGCCCGATGATGCCCGAGGGCGTTCCTCCGCGATCCCCACTCCATCACGAGCGCTGAGAGTTTGTGAAAGAATGCCTGCCAGCCGCGATCTCGAAGGGAATTCCCCAATGGTCTCAAAGGGCATTCTTTCGCAAGTTCGATCTCTTCACGAAATCTGAGTCCGCCCGCCGATGCCGCACATCATGGCCGACGGGCTGACGATCGAGTTCCCGCTCTACCACATCGGCGCGCGGTCCCTGAAGAAGCGGATCCTCGCCCATTCGCCGCTCCGGCTCCGCCGGGACGAGGCGAACCGCATCGTGGTGACCGCGCTGCGCGGGCTCAGCTTCACCGTCGCGCCGGGCGAGCGCCTGGCGCTGATCGGCCACAATGGCGCGGGGAAGACCACGCTGCTGCGCGCGCTGGCCGGCGTCTACGAGCCCGTCGGCGGCAGGCTGGAGGTCGAGGGCGCGATCGGTTCGCTGATCGACCCGGCGGCCGGGATGGACGCGCTGGCGACGGGGCGGGAGAACATCGTGCTGCGCGGCCTGTTCCGCGGCATGAGCGATGCCGAGGCGCAGGCCATCGCGGAGGAGGTCGGCCAGTTCAGCGGCCTCGGCGAGTTCCTCGACGTTCCCGTCCGCACCTACTCCGCGGGCATGTCGGTGCGGCTTTCCTTCGCCGCCGCCACCGTCATGGCGCCCGACATCCTGCTGATGGACGAGTGGTTCCTGGCCGGCGACGCCGACTTCATGGAGCGCGCGCAGGAGCGGCTGGAGCATCTGGTCCAGCGGGCCGAGATCCTGGTGCTGGCGACGCATGACATGAACGTCGTCCGCCGCTGGTGCAGCCGCGCGATCCGGCTCGATGGCGGGCGCATCGTGGCGGACGGGCCGGTCGCCGAGGTGCTGGGCGGAGGTTAGCCGCCCGGTCCGCCGGGGCGGAATCGTCGAGGAAGCCGGTCGGTCGCGCGCATCGGGGCGCGATCGTGATCCGTTGAACGGGATCACGGCCCGATCCGCGGCCCCGGCGTGCGACCGCGCACAGACGCCCCTGGGGTGCCGGAGTCAGATGGCACCCGGCCGGGTTTTCCCCTGGCCCATTTCAGGAGGAGTTTTCATGGAAGCCATCCGCTATTGGACCGAGGCGGCGCTGGAGGCCAACCGCCGCGAGCACACGATCCCGAATGGCACGCAGAAGGGGCCGTTCCGCAGCGCCCGCGCGCTCGGCATGACGCTGATCGCGATGCACGACACCTTCTTCTCCATCACCGCGGCGGGCGACCCGCCCTACCTCCCCGCCGTGCCCCCGGCGCCCCCGGGCGCCCTTCCGCGCGACGCCATGGCGGTCGCGGCCTGCCGCATGCTGCATGCGCTCTACCCCGCCCAGAGCGCCGAATGGCAGGATGCCTGGGCGGCGTTCCTGGCCGACAACCCGGTGAACGCGGCCAGCACCGCGGCCGGCACCGCCGTCGCCAATGCCGTCCTGGCCTGGCGCGCGGCGGATGAGCCCCTGCTCGGCGGCAGCTTCGCGCCGACCGGCCTGCCCTATGACCACGATGTCGATCCGATGGATCCCGCCCAGGGCTTCGCCGGACCGCTCTGGGGCGCCGCGGCCGCCTTCGCGGTCGGGCTGCAGCCGCTCGCGCCGCCGCCCGGCGCCGGGGCCGCGGGTGCCTTCACCCCGGGTCCGCACTACCTCGCCGAGTTCGCCGAGGTGAAGGACAAGGGCGTCGAGCTCGGCGGCACCCGCACCGCCGACGAGGAGGAGATCGGCATCTTCTGGGGCTATGACGGCCCGGCCGGCCTCGGCACGCCGCCCAGGCTCTACATGCAGGTCGCGCTCGAGGTCCTCGACGGCATCGCGGCGCGGCCCGGCTCCTGGGTGAACGACCGGCACATGCTGCGCGTGCTCACCGCCTGCGCCGTCGCCATGGCGGATGCCGGCATCCAGGCCTGGCACTACAAGTACAGCACCGAGCACATGATGTGGCGCCCGGTCCTCGGTGTCCGCCGCGCGGCGGATCCCGGCACGCCGCCCGATCCGACCTGGCGCCCGCTCGGCCGCCCGGCGACCAATGGCACGGCGCTGGCGGTGACGCCGAACTTCCCGGCCTACCCGTCGGGCCACGCCACCTTCGGCGCGGCGACCTTCGAGGTGCTGCGGCGCTACATCCGCCGCCACGACAACACCGGGGCGGTGAACTTCGCCGACACGGCGGTGGACAACATCCGCTTCACCTTCGTCTCCGACGAGTATGACGGGCGCAGCGTCGATCCGCGCACCGGCCGGCCGCGGCCGCGCCGTGCGCGCAGCTACGACAGCCTGTGGCAGGCGATCGTCGAGAATTCGGAGAGCCGGATCTTCCTCGGCGTGCACTGGCGCTTCGATGGCATCAGCCGCACCCCGGACCCGGTGACGGGCCTGGAATTCGGCCGGCCGGACAATCCCGGGCAGCTCGGCCAGTATGGCGGCGTGAAGCTCGGCATGGACATCGCGCGGCAACTGGCGACCGCGCGCGGCTTCGCCTGAGCCGGGGCGGGGCGGCGGAGCGATCCGCCGCCCCATCCTTCAGGCGGCGGCGCGCTTCGGCAGCGTCGCCATCGCCGCGTCGAAGGCGGCGAGCGTCTGCTCGACATCGCGCGCCTCATGCGCGGTCGAGAGGTAGTACTTGCTCTCGCCCTTCAGGATGCCGCCCGCGCGCATGTGGCGGTTGACATGCGCGGCCAGCTCCTTGTCGGCGCGCGCCATGGCGCGGTAGTCGCGCACCTCGCCATCGGTGTAGACGATGTCGAAGAGCGGCGGCTCGCCCACCAGCTGCGCCTTGATGCCGGCGCGGCGGATGCGCTCCTCGAGCCCCTGCCACAGCGCGCGGCCGGTGGCGAAGACCCCCTCATACATCCCCGGCCGGCGCAGGATCTCGAGCGTCTTGAGCCCCGCGACCGAGGCCACCGGGTTGCCCGACAGCGTGCCGATCTGGGTCAGGAACGCATCCTCCGGCACCGCCGCCTTGTCGAAATGCGCCATGATGTCGCGCCGGCCGGCAATGGCCGCGAGCGGGAAGCCGCCGCCGATGATCTTGCCCAAGGTGCAGAGATCCGGCGTCACGCCGTAGTATTCCTGCGCGCCGCCATAGGCGAAGCGGAAGCCGGTGACCACCTCGTCGAAGATCAGCACGATGCCGGTGCGGGTGCACAGGTCGCGCAGCCCCTGCAGGAAGCCGGGTGCGGGCGGGATCAGGCGCTGGAACGGCTCGACGATGATGCCGGCGATCTCCTCCTGGTGCGCGCCGACCAGGCGGTGCACCGCCTCGAGGTCGTTGTAGGGCGCGACCAGCACCTCCTCCTCGAGCGATTTCGGGATGCCGGCGGAATCCGGCACGGCGCGCGGGAAGTTGGCCATGCGCTTCGGCGCCAGCGACATCAGCCCGAACTCGCTCATGCCGTGGTAGCCGCCTTCGAATTTCAGGATCTTCTCGCGGCGGCGGTACGCGCGCGCGGTGCGCATGGCGTACATGTCCGCCTCGGACCCGCTGCTGACGAAGCGGACCTGCTCGGCGCAGGCCATCGCGTCGACGATCACCTCGGCGAGCGCGATCCCGTGCTCGTTGTTGGCGAAGAAGGTGGTGCCCTTCGGGATCTGGGCCAGCACCGCCTCCGTCACCTCCGGATGCGCGTGGCCGATGAACATCGGGCCCGAGCCCAGCAGGTAGTCGACGTATTCGTTGCCGGAGACATCCCAGACCCGGCCACCGCGCCCCTCGCGCACGACGATGTCGGTCGCGAAATTGCCGAAGCCGCCGGCGGGCAGCACCTTCTTGGCGCGCTCGATCAGCGCGGTCTCCTCGGCGGTCTTGGTCGGCATGGCGGGGCTCCTCTCGCGCGGCATGAAGCGGCGATTAGAGCCCGGCCGGGCCGCGCTGGGGAGGCCCTCCGCGGCTACTTCAGGCCCTCGACGACCGAAAGGGCGCGCCGGACCGCGGGACGTTCCGCCATCCGGCGGCGATGATCCATCACGCGGGGCAGGCGGGCGAGGTCCACCCCGTCGCGTTCCAGCCACTGGGCGACGGTGAACAGGTAGGGATCGGCCATGCTGTAGCCCGGCCCCATCACCCAGGGGCCGGCGAGCATGCCGTTCTCGATCAGCAGGAAGGCCTCCGTCACGTTCTGCGGGACCTTGGCCTGCATGGCGGCGATCGCCGCCGGGTCGTCGGCCCAGCGATGGCCGCGGCCGCGATGGGCGTGCGCCACATGGACGGTGGAGCAGAGGTAGCTGTTGATCTCCTGCACACGTGCGAAGGCGAAGGGATCGTCGAGCGGCGCGAGGCCGGCGGCGGGAAAGCTCTGCGCCACAAAGGCGAGCAGCGCCGGCGTCTCCGTCAGCACGCCGCGATCCGTGACCAGCGCGGGGACGCGGCCCTTCGGATTGATCGCCAGGTAGTCCGGGCTGCGCTGGGCCGTGGTGGCGAAATCGACCAGCACCGGGCGGTAGGGCGCCCCGGCCTCCTCCAGCGCGATCAGGGTGGCCAGGGCGCAGGTGCCGGGGGTCAGGTAGAGCGTGAACATGGGCTTGGCCTTCTGTCGCGAGGAAGGGGGTTCAGCCGCGCTTCGGCGCGAGCTCGGCCAGCACCTTGTCGACGAAGGCGCCCGCCAGCCCGGTATAGGTCCGCGGATCCAGCGCGCGGTCGATCTCGTCCGCCGTCAGCTCCCGCCCGATGCGCGGATGCTCGAGCAGCGCGGCGCGCAGCGGCCGCCCGGCCTCGAAGGCTTCCATGCAGACCTCGTAGACCATCTCATGCGCCTCCTGCCGCCCGAACCGGGCGCCGAGGGCGAACATCACCGGCTCGCTCATCAGCAGCCCCTGCAGGCAGTCGAGGTTGCGCGCCATGTTCCCGGTCCGCACCGTCAGGCCGCGCATGACGAAGACCGACTTCGCCAGCGCGGCATCGGCCATGCAGAACAGGCGGGAGGTCCATTCGCGCTCGCTCTGCAGCACGATCTTGTCGCGCTCATGCTCGGCCATCACCCCCTCGATCGCCTGCGGGGCGATGGCGCGGAGGGCGCGCGCCAGCGCCGCGATGGTCTCGCAGGCCGGCGGGTTGCGCTTGTGCGGCATGGTGGAGCTGCCGACCTTCCCCGGGCTGAACGGCTCCTCGAGCTCGGCCGTCTCGGTCTTCTGCAACGCGTAGACCTCGTGCGCCATCTTGCCCAAGGTGCCGGCCATGATGGCGATCGTGCAGGCCAGCTCCGCCATGCCGTCGCGCGCGGTGTGCCAGGTGATGGCGGGGTTGCCGAGGCCGAGCGCCTCGAACAGCCCCCGCTGCACCGCCTCGCCATCCTGGCCGAGCGCGGCCAATGTCCCGACCGCGCCCGAGAATTGCCCGACGAGCACGCGCGGCTTCATCTCCGCGATCCGGTCGAGGTGGCGCCCGATCTCGGCGGCCCAGATGGCCGCCTTGAAGCCGAAGGTGATCGGCAGCGCCTGCTGGCCATGGCTGCGCCCGGCCATCACCGTGTCCCGGTGCGTGGCCGCCAGGGCGCAGACGGCGCCGAGCAGGTCCCGCAGGCTGCCCTCGATGGCGTCCAGCGCGTCCTTCACCTGCAGGACCGTGCCGGTGTCCATGATGTCCTGGGTGGTCGCGCCCCAATGCACCCATTCGCCCGCATCGCCCGGGCAGACCGCCTTGATCGCGCGCAGCAGGGGCACGATCGGGTGGCTGGTGCGGTCCATCTCGCGCTTCATGGCGTCGAGGTCGATCAGCTCGACCCGCGCATGCCCGGCGATGACCCGCGCCGCTTCCTCCGGGATGATGCCGAGGCGGGCCTGCACCAGGGCGAGCGCCGCCTCGACATCCAGCCATTTCTGGACCGTCGTCTCGTCCGAGAAGATCTCGCGCATGCGGGCGGTGCCGAATTGGTCGCGGAACAGCCGGCTGTCGCTGACATAGGTGCCCATCGAGACTCTCTCCCTGGCGCGCTTGGGCCGAGGGTGGCGCCGGGCCGCCGGCGGCGCAACCGGCGGGCGGTCAGCGTCCTTCCGGCGCGGCGCCGTCGAGCAGCATGCTGCCATGGATCCAGCCCCAAGGCTCGCCCTCGCCGACGCGGACCCAGCCGCCCGGGGCGCGGCCGAAGACGCTGAGGACGGTGCCGCGCGGGACGACGGACAGCACCGCCTCCCCGCCCAGGGGCCCGCCGCGGAGATTGGCATGGGAGGCGACCGTGACCTTCTCCCCCGTCAGCGCGCCGCCATCGACCCGCGACGTGGGATCGGACGGGGCGGCAGCAAGCGGGGCGGTGGCAACGGGGGGTTGCGGGGTCGTCGGCGGGTCGGCGGGCTGGGGCGGCGGCGGCGCGGCCCGGGCGGACGCGGGATCCGGCGCGGCGGGCTCGGCGGTGGCGTCGCGGCAGAAGCGGCGGCGCGCCTCGGGCGCCGGGCGGCTCATGCCGGGGCCGTCCTCCAGGATCGGCATGGCCGGCACCGCGGACGCGGCCGGTGTCGGACGCCCCGAACCCGACGCCACGCCCATGCCGGCCGGCAGCACCACGCGGACGACGAAGGGGGCGGCGCCGCCGGGCAGGTCCTGGGCCTCCATCACGCCGCAGACCGCGCGCTCATCGGCCGGCCCGAAGCGCCAGATGCGGATCTCGCGGAACAGGACGGAGTCGGGGGACCGTTGTCGGGCGCGCAGGCTCTGCAGCGCGGCGGCCTCGGCCAGGGCGTCGGCGGCCATCCGGTCCGGCGCTGCGGCCGGGCGGTCCGGCCCGGGTGCCTGCGGACGCAGCAGCGCGGCCGCAAGGACGCCGAGCAGCCCCAGCGCGGCCAGCAGCGGTATCCAGGCCTTGCGCATGGCGTCGGTCGCGATTCCCGTCCCGTGCTTCACCCCTGCCGGGCTGATAGCACGGACGGCATCGTTCCGGGGTTAAGGTGTCGCGATGAAGGAGCGGCCGCTTCCCCCCGGGCCCTCGGGCCCGGAGGGCGCCGCGGCACCCGGTCAGGCGCGGAGCGCGCGCGGAAGGTCGGCAACCGCCTGGTCGATGAGCACCGCATCGGCCGCCGCGTCCATCCGCTCGATGATGACGGCGCGGGCGGCGGCGGTGGCGATCTCGGCCGCGACGCCGCGGACCTCGGCCAGCGCCCCGGCCTCGGCGGCCGCGATGCGGTCCATGGCCATGCGCTCGCGCCGGCGGGCGGCGGCCTCGGCCTCGGCCGCGGTCGCCTCGGCGATGCGTGTGGCCTCCTCCCTGGCGCGGACCAGCAGCGCCTCGGCTTCCTTCCCCGCCGCGATGCGCTCGGCCTCGGCCTGCTTCAGCATGGCCTCGGCCTCGGCACGCAGCCGCGCCGCCTCGTCGAGCTCGGTGCGGACCCGGTCGCCGCGCGCATCGAGCATCTGCCCGATCCTGGCCCAGGCCATCCGGCCGACCAGCGCGACGAACAGGACGAAGCTGACGGCGACCCAGAATTTCGGGTCGAGCCAGAAGTGCTCGTAATGGTGCATCAGGCCCGCTCCCCCTGCCGCCGCGTCATGCCCGGCCCCGCGCGGCGAGCTCCCGGCTCACCGCCTGCTCCACCGCCGCGCCGTCCACGCGCCCGATCAGGCGCTGCAGCAGGGCATCGGTGGTCTCGGTCGCCACCTGCCGCAGCGCGCCCATCGCCGCGTCGCGCGAGGCGCCGATCCGCTGCTCCGCCGCGGCGATCTGCGCGTTGAGCTGCGCGTTCAGCGCCTCCGCGCGCTGGGTGGCCTCGGCCTGGGCCGCCTGGCTGGCCGCGGCGATCGCGGCCTGCGCCTCGGCCCGCGCCCGGGCGGTGGAGGCCAGGTGCTCGGCCATGGCGCGGTCGGCCCGCTCCTTGGCGGCGTGCGCGGCCTCGAGGTCGCCATCGATGCGCTGGCGCCGTGCCTCCAGGATCTCCGCCACCTGCGGCAGCGCGTAGCGCGCCGACACGTAGTAGAGCAGCCCGAAGATCACCAGCATCCAGACGACCTGCGCGATCGTCCAGGGGCTGTCGAAGGCGAGCTGCGGCATGCCGCCGATGGTCTCGACCTCTGCCGCCAGGGCGGGCAGCGCCCCGGCGAGGGTCGCCACGGCCACCGCGGCGCGGATGATGCTGGTCATGCCCGTCCTCTCCGGCGTGGGGGTCACCGGCCCGTCCCGGCGATCCCCCGTTCCCGCCGGCCGAACCCGGCGGGCAGTGGCGTCGCGCCCGGCCCGCCCGCGGCGGGGGGCGCGACGCCTGGTGCTCAGGTGAAGAGGATGAGGAAGGCGATCAGCAGGGCGAAGAGCGCGACCGCTTCCGTCAGCGCGAAGCCCAGGATGCCGATCGGGAACACCGCGTCGCGGGCGCCCGGGTTGCGGGCCACCGAGGAAACCATCGCGGAGAAGATGTTCCCGATGCCGATGCCGACGCCGGCGAGGGCGATGACGGCGATGCCGGCCCCGAGGGCCTTGGCAGCGATGGGATCCATGGAGATGTCCTTCCGTTGTCGGGGTTTGGGGGGAGGGGTCCGGCCCGCGCTCAGTGCAGGTGCACCGCGTCGTGCAGGTAGATGCTGGTCAGCATGGCGAAGACATAGGCCTGCAGGAAGGCGACGAGGACCTCGAAGCCCACCAGCGCCACGTTGATCGCCAGCGGCAGGGCCGCGCCGAGCACGCCGATCACGCCGAGGCTGCCGGCGATCATCAGCACGAAGGTGGCGAACACCTTCAGCATGACGTGGCCGGCGACCATGTTGGCGAAGAGACGGACGGACAGGCTGATCGGCCGCGAGAGATAGGAGATGATCTCGATCACGATGATCAGCGGCGCCAGCACCTTCGGCGCGCCTTCCGGCAGGAAGTAGCTGAACCAATGCCAGCCATGGAGCGAGATGCCCACCACCGTAATCAGCACGAAGACCAGCGCCGCGAGCGCGAAGGTCACCGCGATGTGGCTGGTGAAGGTGAAGGCGTAGGGCAGCAGGCCGAGCAGGTTGCCGAACAGGATGAACATGAAGAGCGCGAAGACGAAGGGGAAGAAGCGCTTGCCCTCCTCGCCCACCTGCCCGACGACGAGTTCGTGGACGAACTCGTAGGCGCCCTCGGCCGCCGCCTGCAGGCGCCCCGGCACGATGGCCCGCTTGGCGGTGCCCCAGATCATCAGGGCGGTGATCAGCCCGACCGCCAGCAGCATGTGCGCGTTGGCCTGGCTGAAACGGACCGACTCGCCGATCGCGCCGAGGAACGGCGTCAGCGCGAACTGGCCCAGGGCGTCGATCGCTTGTCCTTCGGCGGCCACCTGCGCACACTCCTCGAGCGAACCAAACGTGTCAGCCTCGCCGGCCGGCCCGCGGATTGAACAGGCGATAGACGTTCATGACCCCGGCCGCCGATCCCAGCACGAAGAACAGCAGGAAGAGCCAGGGCCAAGTGCCGAGCCAACGGTCCAGCGCCAGGCCAATGGCGACCCCGACCACGAGGGCCGCGACCACCTCCACCCCGGCACGGAAGCCGACACCGAGGCTACCGGCCGGCAGGCTTCCGCCGCGACCACCCCCGGCAGGCTTGTCCAGACCCCTGCGGGCCCGTGCCTCCCGAAGGCGACGCTCGAAGCCGGCATCGCCATCGCCGCCGGAGCCCTCGCGCTCGTCCACCCCTTGCTCCTCCCTTCGGTTCCCCGTCCGGAAGGCACGCGGCTGCTAAGGCACACCCCGCATGCTGTCAAGGCGAGGGGAGCGCCCGCAACGGCTGGCGCCGAAGGCCACCGGAGCACGGGACGGCCGCCGCCCCGGCATGCGTTTCACCGCGCAAATCCCGACGGCTTCGCCTAGGCTCGTCCGCGAAGCGATGCGCAGGGACGGGCACGCGCGGGGGCTACGATGCAAGGGAGGATCCTGGTCCTCGGCGGCGGTTTCGCCGGGCTGTGGGCCGCCGCCGCGGCGGCGCGGGCGCTCGATCGCGCGGGCGCCGCCGACGCGATCGAGGTGGCGCTGGTCAATCCCGACCCGTTCCACGTCAACCGCGTGCGCTGCTACGAGGCGGACGCGCCGGACGCCATCCGCATCCCGCTCGCCGGGTTGCTCGGCCCCATCGGCGTCCGCCGCATCGAGGGCACGGCGCTTGCGATCGATCCGGCGCGGCGGGTGGCCGTGGTGCGCGATCCCGCGGGCGCGCTCGCCAACCATGAATGGGACCGCCTGGTGCTGGCCACCGGCAGCGCGCTGTGGCGCCCGCCCGTGCCGGGCCTGGCCGCGCATGGCCTCGACGTGGACACCGCCGGGGGCGCGGCGCGGCTCGGGCAACACCTGGCGGGCCTGGCGGCGCGGCAGGGGGAGGGGCGCGGGACGGCGGTGGTGATCGGCGCCGGCCTCGTCGGGATCGAGATCGCCTGCGAGCTGCCGGCGCGGCTGCGCGCCGCCGGGGCCGATCCGGCGCGTGTCCTGCTGATCGACCATGCGGCCGAGGTCGGCGCCGGCATGGGCGCGGCGGCCGGGCCCGCGATCCGCGCCGCGCTCGCCGCCGCGGGGATCGAACCGCGCGCCGGCGCGTCGGTCGAGGCCGTCGACGCGGAGGGCGTGACGCTCGAGGGCGGGGAGCGCATCGCCGCGATGACCGTGGTCTGCGCGACGGGCATGCGCGCCAGCCCCCTCGCCGCGTCGCTGCCCGCCGCGCTGCCGCGCGACCGGCTCGGGCGGCTGCGCGTCGATGCCCATCTGGCGCTGCCCGGCCTCGCGGGGGTCTACGCCGCCGGCGACATCGCCTGCGCCGCGGCCGATGCGGCGGGGCATGAGACGGTGATGTCCTGCCAGCATGCGCGTCCGATGGGCCGCATCGCCGGCCACAACGCCGCCTGCGACCTGCTCGGCCGGCCGGAGGAGCGCATCGCCTTCGATGCGCCGGATTATGTCACGATCCTCGACCTCGGCCCCTGGGGCGCGGTCTACACCGCGGGCTGGGACCGCGCGCGCCTGGTCGCCAGCGGGGCGGAGGCGAAGGCGGTGAAGCGGCGGATCAACACCGAGCGCATCGTCCCGCCCCGGGGCGGCGACCGCGCGGCGATCCTCGCGGCGGCGGCGCCGGTCATCCAGGCCGCGCCGAACCGCTGATCAGCCCGCCCCGTCCGCCGCCGCCGGGCTCGGCACGAAGCCGCCCGATTGCCGCCGCCACAGCCGCGCATAGACCCCGTCCTGGCGCAGCAGCGCCGCATGCGTGCCGGCCTCGACGATCCGCCCATGGTCCATCACCACCAGCCGGTCCATGCGCGACAGCGTGGACAGGCGGTGCGCGATGGCGATCACCGTCTTGCCCGCCATCAGGTGCTCCAGCTGCTCCTGGATCGCCGCCTCGGCCTCGGAATCGAGCGCGCTCGTCGCCTCGTCCAGCACCAGGATCGGCGCGTCCTTCAGCAGCACGCGGGCGATGGCGATGCGCTGGCGCTGCCCGCCCGACAGCTTCACCCCGCGCTCCCCGACATGCGCGTCGTAGCCCTCCCGCCCGCGCCAGTCGCGCAGGGACAGGACGAACTCATGCGCGGCGGCGCGCGCGGCGGCCGCCTCGACCTCGGCAAGGCTTGCCTCGGGCCGGCCGTAGCGGATGTTGTCGCGGATCGAGCGGTGCAGCAGCGCGGTGTCCTGGGTGACCACGCCGATCGCGCCGCGCAGCGATTCCTGCGTCACCCGCCCGATATCCTGCCCATCCACCAGGATGCGCCCGGCCTCGGGGCGGAAGAAGCCGAGCAGCAGGTTGACGAGCGTCGACTTCCCCGCGCCCGAATGCCCGACCAGGCCGATGCGCTCACCGGCGCGGACATGCAGGTCGAGGTCGCGCAGCACCCCGCGATCCCGCCCATAGCCGAAGGTGACGCGGTCGAAGCGGATCTCGCCCCGTGGGACGGCCAGGGTCACGGCGCCGGGCGGGTCGGGCGCGGTGGGGGGGATGGCGACGGAGCCCATCGCCTCCTGCACCACGCCGAGATTCTCGAAGATCGCGGTGACGTTGAACGCGACCCAGCCGGAGATGTTGGCGATCTGCCAGGCCATCGGGATGGCGGTGGCGACGGCGCCGAGGCCGATCTGCCCCTGCGCGAACAGCCAGACACCCAAGGCCGCGGTGGCCGTCAGCAGGCCGGCGTTCAAGGTCGCCAGCGCGAAGCCGTTCACGGTGACGAGCCGCATCTGCCGCCGGAACGCCTCGGTCAGCGCCAGCACCCCCTCGCGCGTGAAGGCGTCCTCGTCGCGGGCGCGGGCGAACAGCTTGACGGTCTGGATGTTGGTGTAGCTGTCGACGATCCGCCCCGTCAGCGCGCTGCGCTCGGCCGAGGCCTCGCGCGAGCGGTCGCGCATCCGCGGCACCAGGTAGCGCAGCAGCGACGCGTAGAGGACGAACCAGGCGAGGATCGGCAGGGTCAGCCGCCAATCGGCATCGCCCAGCACCAGCAGTGCCGCGGTGCCGTAGACCAGGATGTACCAGACCGCGTTGACCGTCTGCACCACGCTCTCGCGCAGCGCCGGGCCGGACTGCATGACGCGGTTGGCGATGCGCCCGGCGAAATCCTCCTGGAAGAAGGGCAGGCCCTGGCGGATCACGTGCCAATGCGCCTGCCAGCGGATCATCGAGGTGACGTTGGCGTTGATGCCCTGCTGGGTGATCAGGTTCTGCGCCAGCACGGCGAAGGGCCGCCCGAACAGCAGGATCGCCGCCATCGCCAGCAGGTCGGGCCCGGCCTCGGCCAGCAGCCGGTCGGGCGCGTGCGCCGACAGCAGCGCGACGACGCGGCCGATGATGATGGGGATCGCCAGGTCGAGCAGCGCGACCGCCATCCCGGCCGCGAACAGCGCCAGGAACAGCCCGCGCGACTGGCGCAGGAAGTGCATGTAGAAGCCGGCGAGGTCCTTCGGCGGCGGCCCCTCCGGCACCGGGGCGCCGAGGTGCCGTGCGGCGCGCGCGCCCGGCGGCGCGACGGGGTCGAGGAAGGTCTCGAACCAGCGGAACAATCCGCGGGCCGGGCGGTTCGTGTCAGAGGGCATGGGCCAGCAAGTGGGTCGCGGGGCGCGCGGTCAAGCATGATGCGCGGCGGGGCACGAAAAACCGCGGCTTTGCTGGTCGGTTAACCCAGGCCCGCCATATGGCGGAAGGCCCGATGAGAGGGGTTCCCCCGCGATGCGCCATGCTCCGACCCGCCATGCCGAGCGCGCCGCCTTCGCCTTCCGCGACCAGCTGCTGGCCTCCGCCCGTGGCCGCGCCCGCACCGCCGCCCATCTGCGCGTGCGCGGGCCGGGGGCCCTGCCGCGCGGGCTGATGATGGGGCTGACCACGGCGGTCTTCGCGCTGGCGCTGATCCGGCTGTTCTGACCGCCCGCGACGCCGCGGCGCGGGGCATCGCGCGGCGCCCGGTCCACCGCCGCGATGGCCCGTCGGCTGGGATCAGGGCGGCCGCGATCAGCTCCGGGCCATGACCTTCGGGGTCATCGCCATCCCACGCCGGACGCGCTGCCATGCGCCGATCCCTGCGAAGGAGGAGGCGCGATGATGGAACGGCGCGGCATGCTGGCGGCGATGACGGCGGGGCTCGCCTGTGCCGGGGAGGCCCGGGCGGCCTGTCCGCTTCCCCTCCCGCCGGGCGCGGTGGCGGTGCTGGTGACCCTGGCCGTCCGCCCGGGGCAGGAGGCGGCGTTCCTCCGCCTGCTCCATCCCGTGCTCGACGCGATGCGGCAGGAAGCGAGCTTCGTCTCGGCCACGCTGCACCGCGACCCGGACGACCCCGCGCGCTTCCTGCTGCACGAGATCTGGGCGGATCGGGCGGAGTTGATCGCGGTGCAGATGCGCCGCCCCTACCGCGCCGAATACGAGGCCGCGCTGCCGGGGCTGCTGCGCGCGCCGCGCGCGGTCGAGGTGTGGTCGCCGATGCGCGGCGACACGGCCGGCTGAGCGCGCTACGGCCCGGGCCCCGGCCCCTCCGCCAGCTCCACCGCCCGCCCCAGGTCGACGCTCAACAGCCGCGACACCCCGCGCTCCTGCATCGTCACGCCGTAGAGGCGATGCATGCGCGCCATGGTCAGCGGGTGGTGCGTCACGACCAGGAAGCGCGTGCCGCCCTCGGCCGCCATCGCATCCAGCAGGTCGCACAGCCGCTCGACATTCGCATCGTCGAGCGGCGCATCCACCTCGTCCAGCACGCAGACCGGCGCGGGCTGGCAGCGGAAGACGGCGAAGATGAGGGAGAGCGCCGTCAGCGCCTGCTCCCCGCCGCTGAGCAGCGACAGGGCGGAGAGCTTCTTGCCCGGCGGCTCGGCATAGATCTCGAGCCCGGCCTCCAGCGGGTCCTCGGACCCGACCAGGGCCAGATGCGCCCGCCCGCCGCCGAACAGCCGCGCGAACAGGGCGCGGAACTCGGCATCGACGCGGTCGAAGACGTTGCGCAGCCGCTCCCGCCCCTCGCGGTTCAGATGGCCGATCGAGCCGCGCAGCTTGGCGATCGCCGCCGCGATCTCCTCGCGCTCGGACCCGATCCCGCCGATGCGCGCCTCGAGCTCGGCCATCTCCGTCTCGGCGCGCAAATTGACCGGGCCCATCTCCTCGCGCTCGCGGGTCAGGCGCTCGAGCTTGCGGCGGGCCTTGTCCTCGGCCGCGTCGGTCAGCGCCTCCGGCGCCGGCAGCGCGGCGGCCGGGCCGAGGCGCTCGGCGACCCGCTCCTCCACCGCGGCCAGCGCGGCGCGCGCCTGGTCGGC